>NC_012883.1:0-307633 GCF_000022545.1 Thermococcus sibiricus MM 739 | reverse complement strand
TGAACCTCACCGGGCCGTACATCTGCTCCCGCTATGCGGCCGAAGAGATGATAAAGAGGGGAGGAGGAGTCATAATAAACATCGCCAGCACGAGGGCCTTCATGTCTGAGCCTGACACCGAGCCTTACTCGGCATCCAAGGGCGGCTTGGTGGCTTTAACTCATTCCCTCGCCATAAGCCTTGCAAAGTACAGAATAAGGGTCGTCTGCGTGAGCCCCGGGTGGATAGAAACTTCAAGGTGGAAGAAGTCACGGCTAAGAAAGGAGCCAAACCTAAGGCCGATTGACCATGAGCAGCACCCCGTAGGAAGGGTCGGGGATCCAATGGACATAGCCCACATATGCGCCTTTTTGGCCGATTCCGAAAAAGCCGGCTTTATAACAGGTGTGAACTTCGTTGTGGACGGTGGAATGACCATTAAAATGATATACGCCGAGTAATGATGTCCCTTTTCTATTTTTTGCTTAATAAAGCTCCCAAATTTGACAAGACATCGCAGGCAGAAGCTTAAGAAAAGAAAGGTTGCAAAGTGAAAAGAGAATGAACAAATCGCTCAAGATCACTCAAGACTTATTCCAGCTTGTTCAAGAGCGGCCTTGACAGCCTCGTCGTCAGCACCGCGCTCGATGTTAATCTTCTCCGGAAGGGGCTCAAGGTGCTTTATGTTCATCCTTCTCCTCTTCACCTTGTTCAAACCAGCGCCTGTAACGAGGACAAAGTTCTTGTCAATTATGTCAACAACAACCACTTTTTGTCCGGCTCTCCTTCCGGCAATAACTACAGCTAACCTCCCAATATCAATTGCTGGCATTTCATTCCACCTCCTTAACTTTTGTTGCCCGGGTTTGCACCCGACCCCGCGTCACCGTCGGGGTATAGGTGGTCGATGGCGGCCTTCACAATCGCGAAGACCCCATCAGGACCCCATTTGAAAGTATTAATCACTAAATCATAAATTGAACGGTCGTTAATATCGATTCCATATAGGTTTAAATATCTTTTTCTGTTTTGCATTTCCCTCTCGGCAATTTGCATGAATGCCTCTTCAATACTTATGCCTTCCCTTCTGGCCACTCGCTGAGCTCTTACTTGAATTGGTGCTTCAAGCCATACCTTTAAATCAGCCTCTTTCACCATCCAGCCAGCTAAACGACCTTCAATAACAACATTACAATCTTCTGCGGCCTCTATTTGTCTCCTATCCACCTCTCTATCGATTTCAGGATGCATTTCTGCATACTCTTGAAATTGTTGTAGGCTCATTCCCATTTCTTTTGCCATTTGACGAAATATTAAACCTGCATATATGTGTTTAAATCCATAATACCTAGATAAGTTTCTACAGAGAGTCGTTGTCCCACTTCCTGCCAAACCACTCACTGTGATTACTAGGCATTTTCTTGACATATAGCATCCCTTTATTTAACCTAACCTTATAAAGTAGCCCTTGCTTGTGCTTTCATAATCCTGCGCATGCAGCTTGGGCAAAGGTTTGGCATTGGTCTTTCAGGCCTTTTCTTTGTTTTAGGCAACTTTCTGAGTTCATTGGGCCTTCCTCTAGGAATCCCATTAAGGGGTCTTCCACACATTGCACAGTGTGCTACTTTTGGCTTTTTTCTCTCAAAGTGTATTACAGTTCTCCCTCCGGGAGTCCTAACGTATTTCCTTCTCCATGATCTTGATCTGTGCATTGTCTTCATACCTCTCCACCTCGCTTAGCTTTTTTGTGCAACATTTTTAAATTTAACTAATATGAATCTAAGAGCTTTCTTAAAACTTGCCCAACAATCATTGAAGTCAAGATGTACCAACCAATGTAGCCAAGTTCGTTGGCTGGAAGAGCAGAATGATAGAACCTATGGAACCAATCAAAGAGGAAAAAGTTAAATGGTGACTTCACGATTGCAGTCTCAACATACCATCTTCTCATCCAGCCAGAGAATATGAAAAATATCGGCATTGTAAAGAGCATCGGTTTGAACATCGAGTCCTTCATAACCTCATTTTGAAGCTTTAGTAACTCCATTTGCTTTTGTTGTAATTTTCTTAGTTTCTTTTCATCCTTTGCCTGTTGAGCAGCTTTCCACTCTTTTTGGAACTCTTTGCTCATCTTTTGAAGTTTTTTCATTTTCTCTTGGTCAATTAAAAAGTGATTTACTAGTGTGAAAAATCCACCAAGTATGGCACCAGAGAGGGTTACTACCCACAGTGGATGAGCATTCATGACCAAAGGCCCAAATAATTTATCCAAAGCCAAATAAACTCCCTCAAGCATCTTCATTCACCGCCAAATCAAGTATTTTTACCAATTCATTAACAGCTTCTTCTAAACCTTTGTCTTCATGATTTTCAATTATCTTTATAAGTGCATTGGAATGCATCGCATAACTGATTGTAGCAGCCCTATTTAAATCTTGGTGTCTTTGAATTTGATCCTCTGTTTCAACATCTCTATCTCTTTTTAAATCTCTCAAACGCCTACCCAGTATCTCACTCGGATTAGCTTCTATTATAACCATAAACCTCGGATTTATGACTTCAATTACCTCTCTTGGAAAACCTAACATATACCCTAAAGGAGTCTTAATTGTAGCATGCGTATCGAGCAACACAGGTTCTTTTTGAGATATTTCAAGAATTCTCTGGGCAGCTTTCAATTGTAATTCTCTTTGAACCTTCAAACTTAATTTCCTCACTTCATCCCTGTGAGAAACCCAACCTGCTTTTACTGCTTCTTGAAACATTATA
This sequence comes from Thermococcus sibiricus MM 739, assembly GCF_000022545.1. NCBI lineage: Archaea > Methanobacteriati > Methanobacteriota > Thermococci > Thermococcales > Thermococcaceae > Thermococcus > Thermococcus sibiricus. The sequence continues at coordinate 304,885 of NC_012883.1, read as the reverse complement.
TCTCCAAAGTTAACAACTCTAAATTTTGCTCTAGTCCTCTGCAATGCCAATCGTGTGATCGTGCTCTTTCCTACCCCCGGAATACCTGTAATAACCACCACAAACGGCATTTTATATCACCTTAATAAAAACTCGCACTCCAAACACTACAAAGAAAAATTGGTTTATAAGGTTTTTCAGGAATAAGATAGAGAAGAAGAAATCATCCAAAAAATCTACGCAATGCTGGAAACATCTCACTTGCTTGTTCTCTTGCTATTTCTTCGTAGAACCTGTAGAGAATACCAACCGTAAGCAATATGCCTGTTCCAGTTCCCAATGCACCTAGAAAATCTGCAAGCACTGCTACAACTGCCAATGTAAAAGCTCCCCAAAAGGTAACGTAAGGGATATATCTCTGAAGAACCCTTTCAAGTATTCTCGGATCTCTTCTAAATCCTGGTATCTGTAGTCCAGCTCTTTGAAGTTGCCTTGCAATACTCCTTGCATCAAGTCCTGTGAGTTCAACCCAAAGGAATCCAAAGATCAAAGCAAAGAATATTGTTAATATAGCGTAAACCAAAGCCCTCACTGGATCGGCCATGACACTGAATATATCCCTAGGGGGCAACACGTATCTGACAAATCCTGAAACTACCGCACCACTCTCATCAAACCTTCCAAGTAGGGGGTAACCTATTCTTTGGAGGAGTCTGGCCCAGAGTTGTATGTTGGCATAAAGAGCAAATGTCAAAATGATTGGAATGTTGCTCACATACATAAACCTAATTGGGTACCTTCCCCTTACAGTTACCCTTCCATAGCTGAGGGGAATCTCAACCCGCATACTTTCTAAATACACCACTATAAGGAATATTACTATAGTGGCTAGAACACTAACCATATCTGGCATTCCTCTTCTATAAAGGGCCCCCAAAAGATCGCCTTGGATTATATGTTGGATAAAAGCAGGTATAGCACCGATTATTGCAGGCTCTCCTGTTAACGGATCAAGGGCCGCACTAGTCGTAAGGGGATTAAGAGAGAGAGTCAGGATTGTTTGGGAGACTCCAGCAGCAATGAATAAACTTATACCACTCCCAATTCCCCATTTGCTTACAAGTTCATCCATGATCATGATCATTATTCCACCAAAAGCTAATTGGAGTACTAAAAGCAGTTTAATTGCAATTGCTGGATTTCCAAAAGCTCCTGCAAATACATATACTCCTGCTTCAAAGAAACACATGAAAACTGCAAAAACTTTCTGAAGTGCTTGATAAAATCTTCTATCCTCTGGATTTGACAAGTCCAATCTTATTATTTCCGAACCGACTAACAGTTGCATGATAATCCCAGCAGTTACTATGGGTCCAATACCTAATGTCAAGAGACTGCCGTTTCTACCTGCAAGAACCACTCTCAAAGTTTGAAAGTAATCTTGGACCTCTGCTGGTATACCGAAAAGAGGAATCTCAGCCATGACAAAATATAATAATAATGCAACTCCAGTCCATGCAAATTTCTCTTTTAATGCTACATGTCTCTTTGGTCGATCAATTTCTGGAAATGCATGCTCCACTTTATAGATTAAATCCCTTGCTCCCATAGATTACACCTCAAAAATATTAATAATTAAAAATCAAGCAAGGAGGGCCTCTCCCCCAGCTTGAACAATTTTTTCTTCAGCTTTAGGAGAGAATGCCCTCGCTTTAATAACGAGAGGCTTAGTTATTTTTCCACTTCCAAGGACTTTATCTGCAAATTGAGTGGTGTCAACGACTATTTTTCCTTCTTCCTCGTAGGCAATGCCGAGTTGCATAAATTCATCTAAGTGCTCATCTATAAATCTGAGGTTAACTGCCATTACCTCATTTTGGGCCTCAACTGGTCTCTTAAATCCTCTCTTACCCAAGTGCTCTGGCATGTATTTGATGACCCAAGTCCACTTTGTCTTCTTCCTCTTTCCTGTTCCCGCCATTCCTTTACCGCCTTTGTGCCCACTGCCACGGTGTTTCTTCTTACAACCCCATCCATGAGTGTGGGAACCACGAAGTTTTCTCACTTTTCTTTTTCTCCTAATCATCTCGCACACCTCATAACATTCTCTCTATAAGCTCATTTATTGCTTCCCCTCTATAGCCTAAAGATCCGCCTTCTTTGAAACTCCTCTTCTTGTTTCTAAAGCCGCCCCTTGGTGGGTGCATTCTGAAAACTGGCTTGAGGCCCGGTAAGTCACTAAGTGTCATTTCCCCTGCAATCACTTTTTCTGCAAATTCTTTGATAGTCATTCCAAGTTTCTCCTGCACGTATTCTTCAGTCACACGTCTATTTCCTGAGAGTCTCCCTCTTCTCTCAATGAGTTTTGCTAGAGTTTCAGCGTTTATTTCACCCCAAGTTATGTAGTCTTTGACTCTCTGGATCATTCCATTATATGAAGGACTTTCATCAATTATCACAAGATGATTTACTTTATGGAGCCTAAGCATGGCCAAAGTATCCTTCACAGGTCTCTTTACGTTCACTCTACCTCTTACCCTAATCAATGCAAATTTTGACATCTTAGTTCACCTCACAGCTCAAAGTTCTGTGGCATCTCCTTACCCACAACTATACCATACCGTTCAGCCATTTCAGGCTTTACAGCGACACTGTTAGTGTTGTAGAGAGCCTCAAAAACTGCTTTTGCAAAGTTAACCGTAGTTCTTGTCTCCCCAAGGGTTTGAGACCAAGCATCTTTGACCCCTGCTAGAGTAAGTATCTTTTTACCAACGTCACCAATCACAAGTCCGAGTCCTCTTGGTCCTGGCATGAGTTTGACCTTCACACTACTGCTTTTACCTTCAACAGCAAACGGGATTGAATGAGGCCTTCTACATCTGCATTCCCATGAACCACATCCTCTTTTGATCTCAATTATGTTCATCTTAGCGTAATTTATTGCTTTCCTTATTGCTATTCCAACTTCCTTTCCGTGGCCAATGCCAAGTCCTACATATCCGTCTCTGTTACCAACGACTGCCAATACCCTAAATCTGACTCTTCTACCGCTATCTGTCATTCTCACTGTTAGGGCAATATCAATTACTTCTTGGTTCTCTCTTGAGTTAACCTCTGGAAGGAGCACATCAACTATTTCTGGCTCCTTTATTTGGTATCCTTTTCTGAAAATCTCATGAATGTCAGTGATCTGTCCTTCTTTAACTAGCATACCAAGTTTTGTTTTAGGTTGCCATTCCTCTAAAACTCTTTGAGCGTATTCCTTCCATTCTTGACTCATGCTCTCACCTTCTCAAATTTCTCAATGATTCTCGCTTTAACTTCTTCAAAGTGTTCAGGAAGCTTTTCAGGTTCAAGTCCCTTAACAAGATATCCCCCAAACTGCTTTTTGTAGTTCTCGTCATCTTCTTTGAGCATTTTTGCATACTCGGCTATGTGTTTCCCATTTATCCTCTCTTCTCCAGGGTAAATTTCTTCACTATGAGGAACATTAAGACCAGCGTCAACTGCTCCTTTAAGCACTGCAAATATGCTTGAACCCTTTGTTGGCGGATGAAGCCCTATATCAAGTATAGCCTCCTCTATACCCTTTTCAAGAGCTTTGTACCCAATTAGTAGTCCAAGGAGATAAGCACTTGGAGTGTTTCCACCATGTCCCTTCCACCCAAAGTCTCTCATAAGCTCTCTTGTATGAGCTGAGACAACTGTTTTATCTCCTTCTGGAGCGTAAAGGACTATTTGTGCAACATGATGGTTAAGTGTCTTCCTCACAACTAATCTAGGCTTGCCTGATTTAAGAAGTGCAAGCCTCTTGTGATAGTTAGTCTTACCTTCTCTCCTTCTTCTGAATGGAACCCTATATCTTGGTCCGTGAGCCATTTATATCACCTCTTTAATATCCCTCTCTCTTCCATGAACAAGTAAAGCTGGTGCTTGCTCTTAAACTGACCGCCTTTAGCCCTTATGTAAAGGCTGCGGTATATGTGTTCATCAATCTTTTTCTCAGCTTTGAGCTTTCTAAGCTCCTTTCTTAGCGCTCTGATCGTCATTATCCATCTCTCTTTTCTACCCATTCTGGCAGTTTTCTTACCTTTTCTATTTCCATGACCCCTGTGCCTGCCTTTTTTCTTTGCTTCTTGTCTAATTTTTGCTCTATATCTGCTTTGTCCTTTAAGGAGCTTTTTCTTGATCACGCCCTCATTTATCAATCTTCTAATATCTTCTCTAGTAATTGCGGATTTAACGTCTTCGATCCTCTCAGGGTCTATCCAAACCCTATTCTCGCCACATTTTAACAATTCAGCAGCAATTCTTCTCTGCATCTTAAGCATGATTCTCACCTCGCGTTGAGCACCTTAATACCTAATTCTCTAGCCCTCTCAATTATCATGATTCTCTTTTTCTTTCCGACAGTGGCTGCAATTCTAGCTGCTTGTCTTTTTGAGTCAATAAGCTCAAGATCCTTAACATTGTAAACAAGTACCTCCTCATACCCACTGGGGTGAAGTCCTCTAACAGCCTTTGGTGAGCTCCATCCAATACTTGGTGACCTTGCTTTGCCCTTTAGCTTAACTCTCATCTTACTATCTGTTCCTTTTGGTTTCCGCCACTTAGGATCATTTTTGAACTTTGGAAATCTCCACCATTCCTGTCTAAGGAACTTAGGTTTTTTTCTCTTGATTTTGGCCCTTATTTTCAACAGTCTCACTTTTTCATTCATTTCTCACACCTCAGAACTTTATAGACTTACCAGCTTTTTCTACAATGTAAATACCATCTTGGAATACTCTCCTATCTTTCCCAACCACCTTGGTTGCTTGCTCAATATTTGCTGCAGTTTGACCTACCTTTTCTTTATCTATACCCTCTACTAGGAGTTCTCCTCCCATGACTTTTACTGTAACCCCTGGGAGTATTTCAGCAATCCTCGGAGCTTTTTCACCAAGGAAGTTTTCAATGTATACTTTGTCACCTTGGACCTTTACTGTTATTGGGAAGTGGCTATAAACCACTTTTAGTCTGTAGGTAAACCCATCGGTGACTCCTTTAATCATGTTTGCTATATGGGCTCTGAATGTTCTTGCAATTGCTATGTCATTTCTCCTTGGGAAGCCCTTGTAGATAACAACTTTATTGTCCTCGGTAAAAAGTTTAAACCCTGGATAGCTAAGTTCACGATCAATTTCTCCTTTTGGTCCTTTCACTTTCACAAGGTTACCTTCTATTTCGACTGTGATTCCTTCTGGAATTTTAACTTCTTCCCTCACCCATGCATCAACTGGCATTTTTCTCACCTCAGTAGACATAGGCTATTAGTCTTCCACCAATGCCCTTTTCTAGGGCCTCCTTGTGAGTCATAACCCCTTGAGAGGTTGATACTACCAATATACCGAATTCAAACGCGGGTAGAAATCTTTTCTCCCATTTCTCGTATTCTTTAGCTTTTACTGAGAATCTTGGTTTTATTGCACCTGCTTTATTGACTTTTCCTAAAAGCTGGACTCTGTAAATACCAGCCCTTCCATCATCAATAAATTCAAATTCTCCAATGTACCCATTTTCTTGCATGACTCTTAGTACTTCACCAATAAGCTTTGAAGCTGGTTTTATGTACACTTCGCTCTTACCCACTTTCTCGCTATTTGTGATATGTGACAATGCATTTGCCAAGGGATCTAATAAAGTCATCTCATCTCACCTCAGTCATATTTCTTAAATCCTAATTTTGGAGCTATCTCTCTAAAGCAGTGCCTGCATAGCATCAATCCATGTATCCTAATTATTGGTCCGAATTGGCCACATCTAACGCATCTTCTCGCACCTTTACCAAATTTTCTGAGCTTTCTCTTATTGTAATCAGCCTTTGCCATTCTCATCCCTCCACAATTTGAACTCCAAATTCTTCTTGCATGAAAATTATTCCCTCTTCCTTAGTGAGCTTGTGTTTTGTTGGAATATGGTGTCTTCTTCTCTTTCTTATGGCAATTCTGTGACCTGGTCTTTCTAATGTTACACATACATCCATGCCGAATATACCAATCTCTGGATCATACTCGACTCCTGGTATGTTTATGTGCTCATCGATTCCAAAACAGACGTTTCCATGCTCATCAAAGCTCGAAATCTTAATTCTGTTGTCAACAGCAGCCAATAATCTCTTCAATAAGTCAGAAGCTTTTTTTCCTCTAAGGGTCACCTTAAGGGCTATTGGTTCTCCTCTCCTAATCCCAAAGTCCCTGTTAGTTTTTTTTGCCTTTCTTCTTATTGGTTTCTGCCCTACAAATGTCTCCAGCATTTTCTCTGCCTTTGTTAATCTCTCCCCACTCTCACCAACACCAATGTTTATAGTGACTTTTTCAATTCTCGGCTTTCTCATAGGATGAGCTTCCCAATCAGCTAGGATTGCCTCTCTGTTAGCTACCATTTTTTTCACCTCACGGTAATGAAATCCTTGGCTCTTCTTTACCCAAAACAAACGCATAATCCTTAAGTGTATCAAAGAGCTCTCCATCTCTGTCTTCAATTGTAACCACGTCTGGCCATCCACCTGGGAAGTGTCTCACTTCAACTATCTTCCCTACTCTTGCAACGTTTTTACCTTGGACAACAAACACAAACGCACCCACTTCAAATGGTACTACTTCCACTATTTCTCTCTCTGGAACCTTTACTAGAACAGTGTCTGCAGTTCTAAATGAATCCTTGGTTTCATCTGTAAGTGAACTGAGCTTAACCAAGTGGTTTGTACCATCATGGAAATTAAGTTGTAAGTTACCGCCTTTTACCATCCTTTTATTGCTTATTCTAAGAGGCTTTAATTTGGCTTCTTCTTCAGTTATTGGGTGGAGGATCAATTTTCCAATTCTGTTTGGAAGAACCCTGTAGTGCTCTCCAGTCTCAGGAATGGACACAACGTCCATTATACCTACTGGGAACTTATAGTCCTTCCTAACTCTCCCGTCCACAAGTACCTTTTCCTCATTCAGGACTTTCCTAACCTCTCTTCCTGTCTTTGCATAACCCAAGTAGTCCCTAATTATGTAAATGAGGGGTATCGAAGTCCTCATGTCATGTGGACCCGGAGATGGCCTAACTGCCCACTTAAAGACTTTTCTCTCAATATACCATTGGGTTGGAGCAGCAAGTCTCTTAAGGTGTCTCTTAGCACCTTTCCTCGCCATGTTCAAGCCCTCCTCTCAATTATTTTCTTTCTTCTCTCATCTTCAAGATTTAGATCAACAATCATAACGTTCGATGGATGGATAGGGTAGAACACTTCGGTTCCACTTACCTTCTTCATTGTTGCTCCCTCAACATGAACTCTGTATCTCTTAAGATCTACTTCCACCACTTTTCCTTCATGACCTTTGAAGTCTCCTCTGAGTACCTTTACCTTATCACCGCTCCTTATTGGTAAACTCCTAATCCCATATTTTTGTCTTAGTTCTACCGATAGGGGGGCACTAACTATTTTGTGCCTTAAATGAAGAGGAGCATTGTACAAAAACTTCCTCTGCTTCCTAGGTTGTTTACTCTTCAATTTCATCTATCTCACCTCACAATATTATGCTCGCAATACTTCCAACTCTAACCCACTTTTCAGCTGCCTCCCTTGCCACAGGCCCTCTAATTTCAGTTCCTCTTGGAACACCTTCAGGAGTTGTTATGATTGCCGCATTATCTTCAAACTTGACCCTCATTCCATCAAGCCTCTTGTATTCCTTTCTTTGCCTAACTATAACTGCTCTAACAACTTGGTGTCTTATATCTGGCCTTCCTTTCTTGACTGTTGCGATTACCATATCTCCAACACCCGCTGAGGCTAGTCTTCTTCTAACGCCTTTGTAACCAACTACCCCAATAACTTGAATGACCTTTGCTCCAGAGTTATCTGCTACATTAAGGTAAGCTCCGATAGGAAGAGCTCGTGTTGGTCTCACAGGGGATACGCCTCTTGTAGCACCAGCACCCTTCTTTGCCATGTCTCATCACCCCTCCTCTGCTTTTTGTGTAACTGCTATTACTACAAAGCTCTTTGTTTTGCTAAGGGGCCTAGTCTCAGCTACGATCACTTTATCCCCAGCCTTTGCATTGACACAGGGTGGATTATGAGCATGAACCCTGCTTCTCCTGAGTTCATAACGTTCGTACTTTCTTAGATAGTGATAGTACTGTCTCTCAACAGTGATAGTGTGTCTTGGTTTATCACTAACAACTATTCCTTCGAATACTCTACCGTGCACTTTTGTATGGCCATGCCATGGACACTTCGGATCATCACACTTTTCCGCAGGAGGCTGTATTTTCAATCCAATGTCTCTCATGCTTTTCACCTCTTTTTTAACCTCATCTCAGGCCTTCCAACCAGTTCTTCTCCCTTTATTCGAATTTTTTTATCGCCAACTTCAAATTCAAACTCCGCAACGATTTTTGGGATTGCCCACACTTTAGTTCCAAGGATTGTGAGAGTGTTTTTAGTTTCGTCAATTACATATCCCTCAATCCCTATCAACCCTGGATGAGAGCTCTTGACCACTTTAACTTTCAATCCTATGAGTTCATGCATGAGCAATGTCTTTTTTGTCATTCTACCTCTATCAAGTCCTCTGAAAATCCAAAGTTTGTCAATAAGCGCTTCACCTTTTCTCTGTGGTCTCCTTGAAGCTCTATTCTTCCATTTTTGGCTGTTCCTCCACATGCCAATTTCGCCTTGAGTTTTTTTGCTATCTCATCAAGATTAAACTCTTTCTCATCAATACCCTCTATTATCGTTTTGAGCTTTCCATAGCGTGCTTTTTCAATATAAACCCTTATTCTCTGCTGTTCTTTCAATACTTCTTTAAATAACATCTCATCCAAGGGGTTCACAATCCTAGGCACTAACCATCACCTTTTACTCCTCAACTTTTCCTTTTTTATTGTCAACAGACGGGCGATATCCCTCCTGAGATCCCTAATAACCATTGGGTTTTCCAAGGAGGTGCCCATAGTGAGCATTCCTCTCTCCTTAGCAAGCTCAAGTCTAAGTTCTATAATTTTCTTCTCAATTTCTTCCAAGTTCATCTCTCTAATCTCACTTGGCTTCATTGTTCGCTCACCTCTTCTTCAATTGGCTTCTCAACAATTTCAATCTCATCTGGAAGTCTTGCATCAGGTGGCATTATTGAAACTTTTACTCCAAGAACTCCAAGTTTAAGTAAAGCTTGAGCATATCCTCTTGAAACTAAGGTTTCTGCAGGGTTTCCAACTTTTGCTATGTATCCCTGGTAGAACCTAACACTCTTAGCTCTTTCTCCTGTTAGTTTACCACTGATCCTGATTTCTACTCCTCTAGCACCATTACTCATAATGGCCCTTATTGCTGCATATGCAGCCCTTCTAAAGTGAACTCCTCTTTCTAGTGCTTGGGCAAGTCTGGTTGCTTGGACTTTGGCGTTAAAGTAGGAGTTTTTGATTTCTTCCACTTCTATTTGTGGGTTCTCTAGATTAAAACGCCTTTCAAGAATCCTTGTTAATTCTCTAATCTTTCTACCTCCTCTTCCAATAACAAATCCGGGCCTTTCGACAAAGATAACAACCTTGGTTCCGAGAGGAGTCTTTTTGATATCTAGTCCACCATAACCTGCTCTTCTTAATTCCTTTTCAAGATATTCATCGATGAGCATTTCCTTAATGCCTTCCTTTATGAAGTATCTCTCGATCGCCATGGATTCACCTCCTAATCTCCTCAACAATTATCTCAATGTGTGTTGTCTGTTCGTTGAACTGAGTGGCTCTTCCGAATGCCCTTGGAATGTAACCTCTCAATACTGGGCCCCTGTGAGCTGCTACATGGATTATTCTTAATCTATCTGGATCTAAGCCCTTCTGTTCTGCATTATTCCTTACATTTAAGAGCAACTTTCTGACTTCCTTAGCAACTTTTACTGGGTATCTTCCAGGGCCAAAGCCGTCGCCTCTCTTGTGTCCCTGTGAGTCGTTGAACCTCCTTAGGTGAATAGGTCTTTTCTTAGCAATCACATCATCAAGTAGTTTTATAGCATCATTAACCATCATGCCTTTGATTTCTCTGCAAACTTCTATTGAAAGCTTTGGTGAGATCCTCAAATCTCTCCTACTTGCTTTTGCCATTCTCTCAGGGTCAAAATTTTGGAAAGAGTAGGAAAACTTTGCCATTATTTACCACCTCACTTGATTGCCACGAACATTGATGATCTTGTAGCACCAACACCCGGTGATCCGTGTTGAACTCTCTTTCTTGTTAAAGCAAATTCTCCAATATAGTGACCAATCATTTCCTCTCTAATTTGTACTGGGACAAATTCTTTACCATTGTGGACATAGATCATCATCCCAACCATTTCAGGGAGTATAACCATGTCTCTACTGTGAGTTCTTATGGGCTTTTTGTATTTACCTTTCTTTGCAAGCCTTATTTTCCTAAGGAGTTTCTTTTGTTCTGGTGTTAGACCACGCTTAAGGCTTCTCCTTTGTCTTGAGGGAAGTAACTTGCTTAGGTCTTCAAGCGACATATTTATAAGTTCTTCAAATGTGTAACCGCGATATTTAAACTCCTTTTTTCTTGCCATCTAAACCACCTCACTTCTTTCTTCCAGTTCTTCTCGCTCCTATGTGACCAACTTTTCTTCCAGGTGGAGCTCTCTTTGATATTGTACTTGGTTTACCAATATGATGCTCCTTACCACCATGCGGGTGGTTAACAGCATTCATTTTGACACCTCTTGGCTTAGGCCAGAATCTGTTTCTTGCTTTCATGATGTAGTATGCCTTACCCGCTTTGACTATTGGCTTTTCAAGCCTTCCTCCACCAGCAACTACCCCTATTGTTGCTCTGCAGCCAGGGTGAAAACCTTTGAGTTCACCACTTGGAAGTTGAACAATAACCCTATTTTTCTCTCTTGAAACTACTAAAGCATAACTTCCTCCAGACCTCACGAATTTTCCGCCATCCCCGGGTGAAGCTTCAAGGTTGTAAACGTACGTTCCCTCTGGGATTTTCTCGAGTGGAAGTGTGTTCCCAATTGCAATTGGAGCTTCTGGACCAATATAAACTTCTTGATCAACTAAAAGTCCTTCTGAAGCAAGGATAAGTTTTTCTAAACCATTTTCAAACTTAACTCTAGCAACAGGGGCTGTTCTTCCGGGATCATGCAAAATCTCAACAACTTTCCCAGCAAGAGTCTTATCTTGAGTAAAGTTTAGTGGAACATATTTAACAGCACCTCTATACCTATGAGATGGAGCTCTAAATGTTGTTGTTCCCTTTCCTCTCCTTTGTTGAATTAAACTCTTACCCATTCTCACTCACCTCAGAATAATCCTATTCTAGCAGCAACCTCACTTGCGCTGTATTCAGGTTTTAACTTTACATAAGCTTTCTTTTCGCCTTTCATAGTTATAACAATATTTACTTTATCTACTTTTACTTCATAAACTGTTTCAACCGCTTTCTTTATGTCTGGCTTAGTTGCTCTTTTGTCCACTATGAAAGTAAGCTTATTTTCTCTTTCCACCATTGAAATTGCTTTTTCTGTAACCACAGGCCTTACAATAACCTTATAGGGATCCATGTCTCATCACCCATAAAACTCCCTTAATCTCTCTATCGCTCCCTTTGTCCATATGGTAAGTCTTCCAGGATGGGCACCTGGAGCTAATAGCTCTACCCCCAAGTTGTCAACTACAACTACATCCACACCTGGGTGATTTCTTGCACCTTGAATTATCCCCTCGTTCTTTGCAACCACAATAAGTGGGCCTTTTGCCTTTTTGTACCTTCTACCTCTCATTTTGCCCTTTCCAGCCCTAACTTTGGTATTTCTCTTTGCTCTCTCAATGTCTTCCCATATACCGAGTTTTTTGAATATTTCCCTTGTTTGGGCGGTTCTGTAAACTTTTTCAAGTTCATTTTCAACAACAAGAGGAACTTGAGGTATGTTGTCAATTACATGTCCTCTAGCTCTTACAAGATCATAGTTAGCAGTAGCAGCAATTGCACTCATCAAAGCAAGTTTCTTCTCTTTCTTGTTTATGCCTTCCCAAATCACCTTCTCAACCTTTGGTGGGTGAGCTCTCCTTCCGCCTCTTGCAAAAGGTACAAATGCAGCAAATCTAGGGGAAGTCTTTATTCTCTCTACCCTTGCCATGCCACGGCCTTTTCCTATATTCTCTGTAACCCTTCTTTTACCTGCCAAGGGGTCCCTCCCTTGGGGTTGAATTCTGTGTGTCCATGAGGCAATGACAGCTCTTTTAATAAGATCTGGCCTAAATGGGGTTTGGAATACCTTCGGAAGCGTTATCTCTTCTATCGGCTCGCCATTGAGTGAAAATACTTTAACTTTCATAAATCCTCACCTCATTGCTTTGATTCCCTACTAATGTATGTGATCTGCGGAGCTTCAGCAGGTGGCCTCTTTGCGGGTGGCCTTACTGCAGGCCTCATTCTAATGATTCTCTTTATTGCTCCAGGTATAGTTCCAGCAATCATTATGAAGTCGTTCTTGACTACTCCATAGTGTGGAAATCCACCATTTGGTGTAATCTCGATTTTCTCCCCGTTAAGGGTGAGTTTACCATTCTCACCTATTCTTAAAAGTCTCTTGTTAAACTCTGTTCTGTGGTGGAAACCCATTTGTCCAGCCCTTGGAACTGTCCACATAACCCTTGCGGGATGCCATGGGCCGATGGTTGCAACTTTTCTTCTGCCCTTGCTGTCCTTGTGAGAAGTCAATTTAACTCCCCATCTTTTGACAGGCCCTTGGGTTCCCTTCCCTTTAGTAACTGCCACAATATCAAGAAGTTCTCCTTCCTGAAGGATTTCTCCAACTCTGATTTCTTTTCCAAGCTTCTCTTTGATATAATTGAATTTCTCTTCAATGCTTGTTCCACCGACAGCATATTCCATAACTTCTGGCTTTTTCTTTATGCGTGCCAACCAAGGTTGAGTTGCTACTAATGCCCTTAATTCAACAACTTCTCCAGTTTTTACAAGATCTTCAAGTTCCCCAAGCTTTTGTTGGAAAACTTCTTCTGTGTAGTTTTTTGGAAGAGTTTTGATTCTCCTTTCAAGGAGTTTGTAAAATGTGACATTCTTTGCTCTCTTTGATGGGTAATTTTCAAGCTTGAAATCAGGAACTATGACTTCGGTAGCGGTTTCAAGACCAAAGTATCCTCTTTTGTAAGCCCTAATGCCATAGACCATGAGTGGTGGGGCTTCAACTATCGTGACTGGGACAAATATTTCTTTGCCCTTTGTAAGCCCCGGAGCATCGTCTATCATAAGCACATGAGTCATTCCGGCCTTGTATCCTGCAAATCCAAGCATTCTAACCTCTTGTTCCTGCGGCCACTTTCTAATTCTTGGGACTATGCTCTTGGCTCTTTTTCTTGGAGAATATGCCAATGAACCTCTTCTTGGTCTGCTAATTCTTCCCATTTCAATCCCTCCTTATGACATTAAATATCGCCAATGTCACCAACACGGCTTCCTCCGTTCTAACGGTTTTCGTTTTTTGATTTGGAATTGTATTGAGGATTAAATCAAAGGGATAATCCTCATTGAAGTCTCTCAGGATCTCCATTATCCCCTTCCGAGGAGATCCAAATACAAATCCCACTTCTCCTTCCAATGGAGGAAGGTTCACTTTTCTCACATCCTCACCCATTCGTGAGGTCGCGATTGCAAGGTTAAGTTTTGCCTTTTTAAGTGTTTTTGCCAGAGACATCCTCGTTAAGTGAACCCTATACCCCCAATATTCCCGAGGTTTTGTTGGTGCTACTTTGAGAGGGATTACTGATATTATTTCAAATGTCATACGGCCTTCTCCACTCCCCTCCACAAGGGCGAGTTCATCAAGACCAATATCTGCATAAAGCCTCTTACCTTTTTTGATTATAACTCCCTCTCTGATTTCTCCAACTTTTGGTTCTCTTTTGAGTTTATGATGGGGTGTCCTTAGTGGGGGCAAAATCCCCGCATATTTGAGCTCCTTAGTAAGGGGAATGAGCGTTTTTCGTAGATACTGTGGGGTTTCCATGTACTCCAAGACAAGCTTAATGAATTTGCCTTCTCTGCCACCAGCTTTGTAAATCCATATGTGTTCCACGCCAAAGATTGCTGCTGCCCTGCCAATTTGTCCAACTTTATACGTCTTGATTTTTGGATCCGATGTCTCTTCGAGGAGTGAATCTGGAATAAAGATATGCCATGCCATTTCAGTCATCCTTTATATTTTTATATTTTTAAAGCTGTAGTGGGGTAAAAAGAATTTATTTAAAAGACTTTCGAACTATTCCACCCTCCTACATCTTTAAACGTATGAAAATTTTTTGCAAAACTATTCCACAAGAGATTCTATTATATTAATAATGTTATGAATATTACCTTTAACTTCCTCGCTAAGTTCCATCCCAAGATCAATTTCTTTAGCAACAATGCCAACGAAATGGATTTCGGCTTTTGCAAGCCTCTTGTCAATAAGCCTCAACAGTTTGAGTCCATCAATTGTCCCCATGAAATGAGCACTTCGTATTTCAGCTCTAAGCTTTTCAAAAGCTTCATCTCCCTTTAAATGAACAACTTGACCAGGTTTATACTTTTCACTCAATATTGCATCTATGATAATTATCCTTTCTTCACCACTATAATGCCGTTGAAGTCTAAAAATGTCGGTACCCACTTCAAGGACATTATACCCTTTCTCAGCTAAAATCCTACCAACTTTTAATCCCACCCCATCATCTTTCATAAGCTCATTGCCAAGCGCAAGGATTAAAGTGCTCATTACTCCCACCAAACAAAAATTAGAGAAAGTGCTTAAAAAGTTTGGAGAAAATCAGAGCTTAACTACGTGTACTGAACATGAAATACATGGATCGTATGCTCTAACAGTCATCTCTGTAAGCAATTTAAGTGTTTCTGGGTCATCTTGCCAGTGTTTTTCTGCCATCATTCTAACGTGACGCTCCATTATGGCTAGATTCATTGCAGTTGGAGTAATTATATCCACATAGTCTACCTTCCCATCTTTGACTTCAAGAGCATAAACCAGTAACCCTCTTGGAGCCTCAGTGATGCTTACTCCAAAGCCATCCTTTATTTCTACTTCATCTCTTTCTTTTATAGGCCATTTTGCGAGAGTGTCATCAATTATGTCTATTGCCCTCTCCACAAAGTAAACAAGCTCAAGTGCTTGAGCAAAGTTGTTGGCAAAGCAGTTGTCGTATCTTAGGAGGTCTTTATACTGACTGTAGAGTTCCTTAGCTCTTCCATAGAGAAGGTCAGCATTATTAACTATTCTTGAGATCGCACCAACCATAAAATGCTTCTCATTATTGTAGAAAGAGTGCTTTGCAAAGCTATGGCCTACAACTTTTTCAACTATGTGCTTTTTGTAATCTTCCACAGGGAATTTAAATCCGTCACTTACCTTGATATAGTCTCCGAATATGCCATAAACGCCGTTTCTTGGTTTAACTGCCATGTGGATCATTTCTTCGTCTTTAACTTCTTCATACTGGTCAAGTTTCGAGAATAACTCTACAGTGTACTCTGCCATAGGCAAGGCTTCTTTAAGTTCCTTTTTAAGCTCCTCAAACTGACTCCTTGTTGGAAGTTTGCCAAACCCACCAAGTATGGCGTTTTCTTGATGTATTGCTCTTGATGCAAGGTAATCCATTATCTTCGAACCAATGTTCTTGAGGGCCATTGCATACTCAATTTCTTTCATATATTTATCCACCATTGCAAGGGGGTTTGAATAGCCAAGATAATCCGGGAGAACAAGTAGGTAAAGATGCAAGGCATGGCTTTCTATCATGTCTCCGATGTAAAGTAGGTCTCTTAGATCCTGAATTTCAGGTCTTGGAGTGAAACCCACAGCTTTTTCGGCTGCTTCCACTGCAGTAAGCTTGTGAGCAGCTGAACAGAATGAACAAATCCTTGGGTAGACTGCCAAGGCTTCTTCAAGCTTTTTACCAAGAGTAATAGCTTCAAAAAACCTTGGCCCTTCTATTATATTGAGCTTTACTTCTTTAATCCCTTCATCACTTGTTACTATCTCGATACCGCCCTTTCCCTCCACACGGGCTATATGATCAACTGTAATCGGAATATACATCATCCTCCCTCCTCAAATATCTTGTTAACCATCCCCTCAAGCTTGGGATTGTGAGCGTTGAATATTTTCATTCTCTCTAGTATTTCCTCCTTTTTTAGGCCTTTTTTCTTCAACTCCAATGCAAGTGAATCGAACCATGCAACATCCTTAACGGCCCCTCTGCATCCAATGCAAGCAATGTTAAATGCCGGGCACCTAGCATCACATCCTGCAACTGTTAATGGACCTAAACATGGTTCACCTTTTTCTATAAGGAGGCAGGGATTGCCTCTGAGCCTACACTCGACACACACTGGATAATCTATATCTTCTGGCCATGAACCAATGAGAAGTGTCCCTAATGCATAGAGGAAGTCTTTCTTCTCTGGTGGACAACCGTAAAGCTTGTAGTCAACTTTAATGTACTTTTCTACTGGCTCGGCCATTTTTGGTTCAAATTTGACATGGGCATCTCCATAAACAGTTTTCCATAATTCATTGAACTCTTTGTCTTTATCCCAGCTTTGCACACCCCCATGAACGGCACATGAACCTACCGCTATGACTATTTTTGCTTTTTCCCTGATCTTCTTTACGAGCTCGACTTCTTCTTGAGTTGAAACGCTCCCCTCTATGAAGGCTATATCAACTTCTTTATCTTCATCACTGCCTCTCTCTAGCATAAACCAGCATTCTATATTTGCTTTATCTAAAAGTTGGAGCACTTCATCCATCATGGCAAATTGAAGCTGACAGCCATAGCATGAAGTTAAAGCGTAAAATCCAATTTTAACTTTCTCGCTCATTCTTCTCACCTCAGTCAAGCAATCCAGGTGTTGAGATTATGTCAAAGTACCCAAATACAGGCCCATCTTTACATATGTATTTCCAAGAGGTACTTGTTCCTACATTACAGTGACCACATTTGCCTATTCCACATTTCATTTTCCTCTCAAGTGTTACGTAGATATTCTCTGGGCGATAACCATAGTTTATAAGTGACTCAAAAACTGCTTTATACATTCTTGGAGGCCCACACACAGCTATTGCAGTGTTTTTTGGATTTGTATTTGCCTCTACAACAAATTGCTGGGGTCTTCCTTTTAGTCCTGGCCAATCTGGATCCCTAGTAACACTCTGGATTATCTTGACATTTTCAGCTTCAGCAAGGTCTTTCATTGCCTCTAACTCTTTGTAAAACAGCAAGTCTTTTCCATACCTTGCAGTATTTATGAACGTGATATTTCCGTACTTCCATCTGTTGTCCATTGCATAGAGAAAGACACTTCTAAGAGGTGCAGTTCCAAGGCCTGCCGCTATAAGGAGTAAATCCATCCCCTCCCACTCATCAACAGGAAACCCATTTCCATAGGGGCCTCTAACCAAGACTGTGTCTCCAGGTTTAAGTTTATGAATCACTGTAGTAACTCTCCCAGCTTTTCTGATACATAATTCAAAGAACCCTTTTCTCATAGCGGATGAGCATATACTGATTGGAACTTCCCCTACACCGGGAATTGTAAGTTGAACGAATTGACCTGGTTTGAAAGTCCATTTTTTAGCTAATTCTGGATCCTCAAAACGGAAGAGGAATAACTTTTCTGTTTCTGTTAATTTGTAAACTTTAAGTACTTTTGCTTTATGAAGGATATATGGATTTTCCTGAGGCATTATGATTTCCTTAGGGATTAAATCTCCTGGATTGTTCATAGTTCCTCACCCCCAGTAGAAGTACCATAAGCAAATCCTCTTTTCGGCATCTCCTCTGTAATCTCAGGTGGACATGAATCTTCTTTTAATCCCAGAATAGTTCTCAAGTTTTCTACAAAGCTTATCTCCGCTGGACAGAAATAAGTACACCTTCCACATCCAACACAATAGCTTATACCAAGCTTCTCGTTGTATGAGTTCTTACATAGATACCTGTTCATAAAACGGGATTTTTTAGTTGGTCTAAAGTTATGGTTTCCAGCTACAAGACCGTGACTCCTTAACTGACAAGAATCCCATCTTCTAATCCTAGCACCTGTATCACCATCAAGGTTTGGGATGTCTTGAACCTCATAGCATCTACAGGTTGGACATGTTAAATTACAGTTACCACAGGCCAAACAAAGTTCACTTTGTTCATTCCACATTGGATGTTCCATTTCCATTTCGAGTAAGTAGCGGAGATTACCCCAATCTTCATGATACTTGAACATTTGGTGTTTTTTATTTTCAAATTCCCTAAACTCACATACATCTTGAGTTGTAACTTCCTCAAAGAGCTTGATGTTTTTATCCACTATTATGTGTCCTGTTGGAGTACCTACCCTGACTAACCACCCATCAGGGAGCTCATGAAGGAACAAGTCAAAACCATCGTCTGCAAAATCGGTTTCTCTTAAGTTGCAGAAACAGTATTCATCTGGGACACAGCTAATGCCTATTATTATGCCTTTTTCTCTCCTAACTCTGTAGTACTTGTCAGGAAGTTCATCAAGGTATATAGTGTCCATTATCTTAAGCCCAAAAATATCACATGCATGAACTCCAAAGACAATGAATGACTCTACGTTTTCAATGACTTCATTGTAATCTGCTTTTGAAATGCTAAACTCAAATATCTTCTCCTTAGGCAGGAAGAAAAACTTCTTTGGTGGCATTATTGTCCTGTTGTACCTAAACTCGATTTTTCTTACGTCGTCTATTTCCCTGAAATCATAGAACTTTTCAGATATCTTCACTGGAGCATAAAGTACTCCCCAATCTTTTAAACTCTCGAGGAATGCATAAGTATTTTCTTTTGGCAACTTAACGTATCTCAACTCCATCACCCCATTAATGTACATAAATACCCCTAATGAACACTTTTATTCATCTTCATCAAAGGGTTGTTTCATGTATAAAAAAGCATTTCTAAACCCTTAGCTTTTTAACCAAAGGTTTAAAATGGTAAATTAACTTCCAAAAACTATTTCATTCAATTTATAGGCACCAAGCGCTTACACCAATGCCCAAACAAATCACATTAATGTAAAAATTTGTTCTTAAACGTCCACACATCACAAAAATACAAGGGAATATTTGCTTATTTCCACTCAAACATGAAGATTAACAAACTCACTAAATACATCCCGGAAATCGAATAAAACGCCATTTCATAACCTACTCTATCTATCAAAAGCCCTATAAAATATGGACCAATAGTGGCTCCAAAAAAGCCCATCATATTAACAAATCCCATAACAGTACCAAGGTTCTCTGGAGTTGCGTGTTCACTCGTGTACGCGGTGACTATTGGGCCAACCGAATAGAAAAACAACCCCAGCGGAAGCACTAAAATAGGATACGTAGTTTTTACCAAAAGAAACGAGAGGAACATGTTGAAAAATAAGGCAGAAAATAGACTACCCTTTCCAACTCTGTCATAAATAGTCCCACCTGCAATAGATCCAAAAATACCTACTATTGAAAGGAGAGAAAAGTAAAAAGAGGCCTCTTCTATACTTCTACCTTTATCTACAAAGAAATCCGGTAGAAATGTTAACATTCCAAAAAACGCAGCAAGTGCTATAAAGTTCATAAGACTTAATCTAAACACATTTTTTGGTATTGCAAAATTTACTCTTTCAACGTGTCTCACTTCACCTTTAACTCCATGAATTAATGCAATCCCAATCAAAGCACTCATTAATGAAATGATTACAAAAGAATATCTCCACTCCAAAGCAAGAGCTATAGGAACAACAATTGCTGGGGCAATAGCACTGCCTACCGGAGGGCCAATCATGAAAACTCCTAATGCTGAACCCTTTTTCTCTTTATAAACTTCACTTATCAAAGCTGTGGATGGTGCATAATAAAGGTCAGCAAAAACACCATAAAGTGCTCTAACACTTATTAAGTGCCAATATTGCCTTGCAAAAACCATTAAAGAGCTAGCCAACGAATAACCAAGAATACTGATTACCACAAGTCTTTTTCTCCCAATTTTATCTCCAAAATACCCTGCTGGGACTTGAGTCAACGCATAGGGAAGCAAGAGAGAAGTCATCAATAACCCTGCTTGTGCGTTTGTTATACCAAGCTCATTTTTAATGATTGGAATAAGAGGAGGAATAGCCATTCTATGTACGTAGTTGAATATCCACCCAATAGAAAGCAATAAGAGGAGTTTCCTACGCATATCTTAAATGAAAAATTAAGCGTTTAAAAAATTATCGAAGAGTTAACTATAAAAAGAAAAAATGAAAAATCGAATCACCATGGTCAGTAAACTTTTGGCTCTAGAAATTTATCCAAATCTAAAAGACCTTGACTTCAGGATACTGAGAGGGATAGAGCTAAATATGCGTCATTATGAATGGGTGCCCTTAGAAACCATTGCAAAATTTGCAAGAGTAGACATCGAAACTACTTCTCATCGACTTGGAAAACTCGATAATTGGGGCCTTGTGAAAAGGAGAAGTGACATAGGATACATAGGCTACCAACTCACAATACATGGATATGATGCTCTAGCTATAAGAACATTTGCTCAAAAAGGTATTATCAAAGCAATAAGTCAGACTCAGATAGGGGTAGGAAAAGAGGCTGATGTGTATATCGGAATAACACCAAATGAGGAGAGAGTGGCAGTTAAATTTAATCGAGTTGGCAGAACCAGTTTTACAAGAATAAAACTATATCGACCAAATCTTATAGATAAACGGCATATCTCATGGCTATATGTCTCCCGGCTTGTTGCCCAACGAGAATACGAAGCATTACAACTTCTAAGTCCAATAGCCAAGGTGCCAAAGCCAATCGCATGGAACAGGCACGCAATCGTTATGGAGTTTATAGATGGAATTGAGTTAATAGAGTTGACAGATACAGATTTAACAAAAGAAGAAGCTCTTGAGGTGCTTAACAAAGTTTTAGAGGAATATAAGAAGATAGTGGAATTTGGGATAATCCATTCTGACATGAGTCTCTACAACATAGTCCTTAAAAGTAATGGAGACATATTAATAATCGATTGGCCTCAATATCTTACAAGTGCATTCCCTGAAGCTAGGTACTATCTTGAAAGAGATCTCCAAGTACTCTTAAATTCATTCAAGAAAAAATGGGGAGTGCAAGTGGAAAAAAACAAAATCTGGAAGGAGTTCGAATTGAGTCTTCAAAAAAGCCTTAAAAGGGAGTAATAACCATGGAAAAAGAAGAACTTGCAATAAGCATTTTCAAAGAGGCCCAGAAAACCCTAAAGGATAAAAAGTTAGATGTAGCAAAGGAAAAATTTGAAAATATTATAAGATTGACAGAGGATCCCCACCCATGGCTGTATTTTGAAGCCTGTTTCGGTTTAGTGAAAGTCTATATAGAGAAAGAAGACTATAAAAGCGCAATGGATAGTGCATTTAAAGCTCTTTTACATGCTCCAAATCAGGAGGTGTACCTTCTAGGAGTGGAAAGAGTGAGAAGTATTCTTGCAATAATAAAGAAAAGTGGAAGATTAAGCGATCTCACTGACAGTTTTCACAAGATAGAGGACAAAAATGAGGAATTATATTACTTTTCAAAAGCCCTAAATGCCCTAGCAAGAGAAAACTACAAAGAAGTCTACTTAACAGCGGATAAATTAAAAACAGATGAACTTAAAAACATCTTATATTCACTCCTAGAAGATTAGAACAATTTCTTAAGCAATTTATTCAAGTACTCTTTTTCAGGTCTTACAGGGAAGTTGTAAGGTTCTTTGCTTGGTTTTTCGTTGTAATAAGGCCTATTACACCCAGGACATCCATGAGTCGTGAAAACTCTTTCGCTAAGAACTTCTAAAAGCTCCTCTCGTGAAAACCCAAAATCAACAATCATCCCCTTTCTAAATTCAAAATCTTCAACTCTTTTTATCCCATTTTTAATTAAATAAAGGCCTATTTGCATTAATCTATATCTGTAAAGACTTGGGGATGTCTTATTCTCTAAAGCAGTCCCTTTAATAGGAGTAAATGCAAATATAGACACTTCTGCCCCAATATCATATGCCTCCTGAATTGTACTCAAAAAGGCCTCCTCAGTCTCCCCCAGTCCGAATATCAAATGAATGAATGCCTTCTTCTCTCCAAAAATCTTTATAACACCCTCTGCAAAGTTCCACATTTCACTCCAAGAATAATATGAATCCTTTACCTTATTATAAATCTCCTCACTCGCAGCATCCAAGCCCACTCCTATGTAGTCAACACCCAGTTTTTTGAATGTTTTAAGGGATGCCTCCTCCACTGGTGTAATTGAAAGAGAGACCGGTAAACCAATGGGAGAAAGACTCTCAAGAATTGATACAACATCTTCTTTAAGGGCAGGATAATCTATAGTTTGGATGCATAGTCTTGCAAATTTCGTTTTCTCAAGCTTAGAGACTACATCTTCTAAGTCAAATACTGGCCAAGTTATCCTTGAAAGTTTTTCTATATCGGCCCTACTTTTCCTCGCCTGTACACAAAAAGCACAATTATTAATACATCTTCCTTCATGATATGTCATAAAATATGCTGTTGTTGGCCTTGCTAACATTTGGCCCCTTTTCAACCCCAACATTATTGCTGTTCCATATGAAACCCTTATTTTCATACCTTTTTCCTCCTCCATAATCTAAGAATCATAAGGTTTAGTAAGGATAAAAATGTTAATATAGGGAGAAAGAAGAACACCGATTTATAACTCTCACTTTCTGCGAGGTATCCAAGGACCAAAGGTCCTGATAGATAACCCAAATCAAAAAACATCGTATATATGCTTGAACCTATTCCCCGGATGCTCTTGGGAAGATTTACCAAAGCTAACATCTGAAGAGCTGGAACAGCCAATCCAAATCCCATTCCCAAGATAGCCGCACTTAGATATGCTTCCGGGGGTAGGAGATATATAACTAGAATAGCATAAGATATCGAACTTAGAAGCAATCCCACTAACGCCACAGGGACTGGGCCCCTCTTATCAGCCTCCCTTCCACCAAAAACCCTTGTTAAAATGCTAAAACCACCCATTACACTAGCATAAACTCCAAAAACACTTGTACCAAATCCTAAAAGCTTGTAATATGCAGGAAGAAAAGTATACATCCCACTGTATGCAAAGACCATGAAAAATAATGAGACCGCTGCAAAAATAAATGAGAGGTTAACAAGCTCTTTATAAGATATCTTTCCTTCCGCTTCTTCTTTGACATGCATTTTGTTTTTAATCTCTCTGTATGCAGTTAAAACAAAGAAAAATCCTATTAAAGAAAGAATGACGGTTAAAATAAATGCGGAATGAAATCCCAAGTACTCTGCAACAAAACCCCCCACAGCTGGCCCAAGGAGTTGACTCACAGAAAACATCGTTCCTCTCCATCCAAGTGTCTCTCCAACCCTACCTTTTGGAGCAAGGGTGATAGCGGTCGAGAGAGAAGAAGGGAAGAAAAATGCTGCTGCAACTCCATGCAATGCTCTACCTACCGCAAAAATAACTAAACTCTTAATAAAAAAAGACAAAATATAAAAAAATCCTGCAAAGGCTCCAAAAATTGCACCAACCATCATGACCTCAAAGCTTTTTCCTTTATCCCCTAAAATACCCCCTAAGGGTTTTAAAATAAGTGCAAAAATTGACGAGACAGAAGCTACTATCCCCACAATAAAAGGACTGGCCCCAAACGTTATCGCCAAGGGGGAGATTAACGGAGCCACTAAAACATACCCCAAGAAGAAAAATGCTGAAAAATGGAGAAACCATAAGTCTTTTCTCTCCATTTTTTACCCCCTAAATTCTCGTCTCTGGTTCTTCCATGCTTTCCTTCATATATGCAACACTCATGTGTTTTGTGTTCTTGGCAAAGCCTATGTTCCCATTTTTATCCACCATAATTATTCCCATATTTTCGGAACCAAAATATCTAGTTGCAAGCTCTATTGCAGCTTCACTTGCCTTTTGAGCATTTAAACCAAACCTAACAAAATCTGTAGCAGTTTTAGCAAGAGAAAGCTTTATGGCAACCTCTCCAAGTCCTGTACACGAAACTCCAGCGAACTCATTTGCATAAGTGCCGGCACCTATTATTGGAGTGTCTCCCACTCTTCCAAACATCTTTAAGAAAACTCCTCCAGTGGATGTACCTGCAACTATTTCTTTACCATCAAATGCCACAGCACCAACAGTGCTCCTAAGGACTTCCGGGTATTCCTTTATAAGCTCACTAATCTTTTTCCAGTGAGAAATGATACCTTTTTCAAGAAGTTTTTCTCTAAGCTTTTTCCATTGTTCAATTCTTTCCTCAATTATTGGATTATATTCTCCAAATCCCATCAAACGAGCAAATTTAACGGCTCCTTCCCCAGCGAGGAGAACGTGATCAGTTTTCTCCATGACCTTTCTTGCAATACTTATCGGGTTTTTTACCCCCCAGATACCGGCTACCGCACCAGCTTCAAGATTAGATCGCATAATAGCTGCATCCATTTCAACTTTCCCATCCAATGTTAGAACACTCCCTGTTCCAGCATTAAATATTGGATTATCTTCTAATGTTTTGATTGCCTCTTCAACAGCGTCGATAGCTGAACCTCTTTTTAACTCCTTCCATCCAATCAAAGCGGCATTTCTTACCCCCTCCATCACTTTGGGGATTCTTTCCTTATTCTTTATTGTACCAGCTCCTCCATGAACAATGATAGCAACCATCAAAAATCACCACCCAATAATGTCTTCGAATGGTTAAAAGCATTATGGAAACGAAAAACAGTTTATGTAAAATTCTTAATAGCTTCTTCCACTATCTGTTCCCCTCCCAAAGGGCGAGGCTTGAAAAAATCAGAAAATTTCCTAAAGTACAAAATTGAAAATCTCCTACGTTCTCAACTCAAACTCATGTTAATTATTGTTTCTCCTATGTTTTCAATATATTCCAGTATTCTACGATAGCTGTCCATGGCGATGGATTTTCTGTAGTCTATTGATTTTATGTAATTCTTTAGCTCAAGCATTATTTCGTCAATTTTCTTCAGATCCTTCTCAGTTATCTGAGAGATTACTTTACGTATCATTCCCTTCAAGTATTCAATATCAAGATCACGATCAAAGTTCTCTGCAATCCTCACTATATGATCCCCTATCCTCTCAATATTGCGTACTATAAAGAGAACTCCAAGAAGATCAAAGTTCCTTTTAATAAATCCTCTATCTTCTCCTATACTTCCTCCAGATAGAGCTTTGTTTACAGTTCTCAACGTGAGGAAATAAAACCGGTCAAGTTCGTTCTCAAGGCCATTAATGTCTCTGAGAACCTCCTTTCTCTCAAACTCATTTATAAGTGCCAAATCCTCTATCATAGAAACTAGGATCGATGCCAACCGCTCTATTATCTCCTTCAGGTTAACCTCTTCATCTGCCAGCAGGCTCTTGCTTGTAATCCTAAGGGGCTCTTCTAAAATTATCTCCAAACCTGGAAGATTTTGGATCGTTTGGCGTATTTTTACTTTATACAGTGGCATGTCTTCTGTGAATTTGACATCGATAATGTCATACCCTTGGATATAAGCAGAGATCAGCAATCTAACCGCCATGTCTGGAGAAATCTCTTTGGAAATTACAAGTTCTTTGCTCTCAGTTACTTCCTTAGGTTTTTTAGGGAGTATCAAGAGTGATCCATCAGGATTAATAGCTATTGGAACTGCATCTCCCTGTTTTAATTCATTCTCCTTAACCCACTTCTTCGGAAGAGAAATTATGTAGGAACTCCTACCTGTAAATTGTATCTTTCGAAACTCCATATTACCCCACCAATCTATATAGAAAACCACTTCCAGTATAAACCTTTCGATAACTTACTCTTCCTCTATAATTCTTCTCATCCACGTGCCCTTCAAGAACCAAATAAAACCAAAAAACCCAACAATCACATTACTAAGACCCATCCCAAGGAAGACTCCTATCGAAGATCCCAGAATCAAGTAGCCTAAGAGATAGCTAAGGGGAATTCTCAATCCCCAGAGTCTCAGAATTCCAAGCATCATACTCTTCTTTGTATGTCCTGAGGCTCTAAAAACGTTATTGACTACAACAAAGATGCCATTAAAAAATAAGGTACTGAGGTTAAGAAGTACTTCCAAACAATTGCACTTTCCTCAATAACCGCTTTATCATTGAGGAAAATTCTAAAAATCGGTACTCTTAAAGCCCCAATGACGATAACAGCTGTAGTTGCTATAGCAACGTTTACTATCATCGTCCTCTCGGCAATTTTCTTTGCCCTCTTATAGTTCTCGGCTCCTACGTTTTGGGCTATCATAGTTCCCATCGCCATGCTTATCCCTCTAGAGATACTCGTGAGAAAGTTCACAAGGCGAGTTGTAATTGTATAAGCAGCGTATGTAACATCACCAAAGCCAAATATTATACGAGCTAAGATGACAAATCCAAAACTGTTCGCAGATTGGCCCACTCCAGCAGGCAGGCCCACTTTAAATATGCGCTTGTAAAACTCGAAATCCGGTTTAAGATCTCTTAGTGACAAGAGCACTAAATGCAAACCCAGTGAAAGAGAAGGGGATGCCTACAAAAATTATTCTTACATATGTGAGGGCATAGGGATATACATTCGGTGTAACCTTCATGAACTCCAAAGTTTTAGGAGTTATAATGAAACCGATGACCGCAGTAATAGATGCAAAAAGCAAGAGCAGAGAATACAAAGCTCCAGCGGCCCTATTAGCCTTATCATAGAGCTTTGCCCCTATATACTGGACCACAAATGCAAATCCTGCAACAGCGAATCCTTGGCCCAAGTTCATGAGAGTTCCAATTAAGGGCCAAGAAACTCCTGGAGCTGATAAAGCCTCTCTCCCAATTTTTCCAAGCCAGAATGTATCGGTTATATTATAAAGCACCTGTACAAGATTATTAAGGATTAAAGGCCAAGCTAACCTGAAAAGAGTCTTTTCTATGCCTCCCTCTAAGATTTCTTCTCTCATTTTGTCTACTCGGGTCATAATAAAACAATTGTCGAAGCGTTAATATGGATTAATGGTCTATTATCCTTCTCATCCATGAACCCTTTAGGAACCAGACAAAGCCAATTAATGCCGCCAAAAAGTTGCTTAAACCCATTCCAAGCCATACTCCGACTGTGTCTGCCATAAACTTCCCAAGACCGTATGCAAGCGGGATTCTAAGCGCCCATAATCTTATCATGCCCAGAATCATGCTTTTCTTTGTATGACCCGAGCTCTGGAATACATTGCTTACAGCAGAAAAAATGCCGAAAAATGGCAAGGAAAAGGCAAAATACTTAACAAACTTAACGCTCTCGGCTAAAACTCTCTCATCATTTATGAAAAATCCAAATATCTGAGCCCTAAATACAGCCACTATAAGGGTACCAATGCTCAATACTACGAGATTCGTCAGCATTGCTTTTTCAGCGATCTTCTTTGCTCTTTCATATTTTTCAGCGCCAACGTTCTGACCTACCATGGTCCCCATGGCCATGCTTATTCCATCCGCTATGGCAAACATGAAGTTTGTGAGACGATTCCCTATGGTATATGTCGCAAAGGCAACAGTTCCGTAGGCATAGATTATCCTCGTAAGCACAACAAAGCCGAAGGCATCTGTGGAAGAACCAACACTTGAAGGCAATCCCACTCTGAAAATACGCTTATAAAAATCCCACTCGGGCTTGAGAGTCTCAAGAGTCAAATGTATTCCTACTGTTCCCTTAAAAAGCAGATAACCTCCAATCAATGAGCCAACACTATTAGAGAACATGGTTGCTACAGCGGCACCTATAACTCCAAGCTTTGGGAATCCAAGCCAGCCAAAAATTAACAGCGGATCGAGGATTATGTTAAGGAAGACAGTAAACATGTTGATTTTTACAGGAGTTCTAGTGTCTCCAACTGCTCTAAGGAGAAAGTTAAATGCAAATAACGTAAATGAAAACGGAATCTCAATAAATATCACCCTAATATAATTAAGGGCATAGGGATAAACTTCGGGTGTAACCCTCATGAAATCAAGTGCGAAGGGAGCTATTATCAAACCGAATATTGCAACAAAAACTGAAAAAATCATCATAAGTGAATACAGTGCACCAGCAGCACGATTGGCTTTCTCATAGTCCTTTGCTCCAATGTATTGACTCACGAATGCAAATCCAGCAGTTGCAAATCCCATTCCAATGCTCATGAAAAACCACACAAGAGGCCACGCTGTTCCCGGGGCAGAAAGCTCTTCTGTGCCTAATCTCCCTAACCAAAACATATCTGTAAGATTGTAAAGAACCTGAACCATGTTATTGATTATTAGGGGATAAGCTAGCTTAAGCATTGTTTTTTCTATATGGCCTTCCACAATCTCCTGTCGCATTGCCTGAATCTTCTCTCCATCCAAACCCGTCACCTGTTGAAGGATTGATGTTCATTTACAATAATTCTTCCGCTCAAAATTGAACACCTAAGGTATCAAACAAAAATCGAAACGTTATTATAAAAAGTTTACTGTGGATAAATTGTCCTTGTGAACTACCCCGCCCTTACGGACGGGGCTTCGTGAGAGTTCACTCGGCATCCCGTTGCCGGTAGCCTCACTCTCACTGGCCGGTTCACACGGCCACTACCCCCTATCCTTACGGATTCGGGGGCTACTTTCTTTAAAATGTTTATAGCACCATTGAAGTCGGCGTTCATCACATTTCCACATTTCTTGCAGATGTATAACCCTCTGTATTTCCTGTTGTTCCTGTTTACATCTCCACAAACCGAGCATGTTTGAGAGGTGTAGGCTTCATCAACCTCAATGTAGTTGATTCCGTAATACTCACACTTCGACTTGAGCTTCTGCTTGAAAAGACCGTAGGGGATATACTGAAAGTTCTGGTTGTTTCTTCTACCCAAATTCATCCCATTTTTGATTTCTTTAAGCTCTCCTATGACTATATTGCCGATTTTGTTTTTGAGGCAGTATTTCACGATGTAGTTCATAGCTTGGTTCATGAAGTTGTTGATTACGTTTCTACGCTTTCTCAAAAGCCAGGCCATCTTTCTTCCCATCTTAATCCCTTGTTTATCATATATTGATTGTAGTTTAACTTTCTCCTTGTTCCACCAACGGTTGAAAGATTTCAAACCCCTCCCTTCAATTATGAAGGGAGTCCCGCTGGTGGGAACGCATGTAGCGAAGTTATCCAAGCCTAAATCAATCGATAAATACTTGTTGTAATCCAAATCCGCTTTTTGAGGTTCTACTTCATATACATACTCAATCTCAAACCACAACCCCTTACACCTCGGTACTATCCTCACCTCCTTAATCTTTTTACCTACAACTGTTGAGGGGAGCTTGAACTCCAGAAACCTGACACCAAACTCCTTGGTGAAATTTTTTCCGAGAGACAGTCTAATCTTATCTCCGTTCACCTTGAACATATCTTTCTGGAAGATGCAAATAAAGTAACTATCTTTTGGTAGGTATTTCGGCATGGATACAGGGCGTTGTAATTACCCTTCTTCCTCTCGTTAAGAACATGGAAGAATGAACGCATGTTCCTATCAGCAACCTTCATCGTTTGCTGTGCAACCTGCGAAGGGAGTAGTTTGTAATCCTCATTGTGCTTTACCAAATGGTAGGCTTCCTCATACGGTAGATATTTCCCGTTGTTGAGGTAATACTGTCTTACGGTGTATAGAGTGAAGTTGTATAGGTTCTTAGAGAGACGAGTCAGTATTCTAAGAATTTTGTAGATTTTCTTATCACATCTAATGTGATTTTTCTGGGTTAGATACATCATATTATTTTTTAATAACAAAAGTTTAAACAGTTTTTGATCCCACCCACCTCCCCTTGCGTATCCCCTCCCTTTCGGAAGGGATCTTGCAAGCAACAGAATGATAAAAGAATTAAAAAGCTCAGAATTCTAACTCTTCATCCTTGTAAAGTTGTCTTCTAGCATTTTCAAGCATGATCCTTTGTTCCTCTCTTGCAACCACTTGTTTTATGAGTTGTACTGCATCTGGGTTGGCTGAAAGACTGTCAATTCCAAGTCTAACGAGGATCTTTGCCATTTTTGGATCACTTGCAGCCTGTCCACAGATACTTGTCTCAACCCCGTACTTCTTACATACCTTGATAACGTGCTTTATTAATTTGAGAACTGCTGGGTGAGTCTCATCGTATAACTTGAAGACCCTCTCATTGTCTCTATCGATAGCGAGTGTGTACTGAGTGAGGTCGTTTGTACCAAAGCTTATGAAGTCAAGGCCTTCTTTACAAAGATCCTCAATAATGAGTGCTGAAGAGGGTGTTTCAACCATGACACCAAATTCTACGTCTTTGTGTGGTTCAAGACCAACTTCTCTTGCAAGTCTCTTTGCTTCTCTGAGCTGCTCAACGTGGCTGACCAGTGGGAGCATTACACCAAGATTGTCGTAGCCTTCATCAACAAGCCTCTTAATGGCCTTGAACTCGGCCTTTAGAAGTTCTGGTTGGTCAAGCCCTCTTCTAATTCCCCTCCATCCAAGCATCGGGTTTCGTTCTTCTGGCTCATCTTCTCCACCTGGGAGTTCTCTGAATTCGTTTGTTGGAGCGTCGAGTGTTCTATACCAAACCCTTCTTGGATAGAACGCCGTTGCCACTGTTCTAATACCTTCTACAAGTCTCTCTATGAGTTCTTCTTCCTTTCCTTCTTTGATGAATTTCACTGGGTGAGCACCAATACCAAGGATCATGTGCTCTGCTCTAAGCAACCCAACACCGTCTGCTCCAGTTGCAGCTGCTCTCTCTGCAACTTCAGGCATTGAAACGTTTGCCTTGACTTCTGTAGCTGTTACAAGTGGAGCACCAGCAACTACAACTTGGCCTGCTGCTTTTTCTTCTTCTTTCTTCTCGACAAGGCTCTTGACAATACCTTCGTAAACAACACCTCTTGTACCGTCAACTGTTATGAGCATCCCATCTTTAAGGACTTTTGTAGCGTCTTTTGTACCGACAACAGCTGGTATTCCAAGCTCTCTTGAAACAATGGCAGCATGGCATGTTCTCCCACCTTCATCAGTCACAATAGCACTTGCCCTTTTCATTGCTGGAACCATATCGGGGTTTGTCATTGTTGTAACAAGAACATCGCCTTCTTTTACCTTATCAATTTCGTCAGCCTCGAAGATTACAACAACTTTTCCTGCACCGATACCCGGTGAGGCACCGAGACCCTTAAGAAGAACTTTCATCTCTTCAGTCATTTCAGCTTCCTCCGTCTTTACCTCTTCTTTTAGAGTTGTAACCGGCCTTGATTGAACAATATAAAGCTTACCATCATCTTTATCATAAGCCCACTCAATATCTTGAGGCCATCCATAATGTTCCTCAATCCTGGCACCTATCTGAGCAACTTCAATTATTTGATCATCTGTAAGAACTTGTTTTTCAACATATTCTGGGCCAAGAAACTCAGCAGTTGAGACCTTAACAGTTCCCCTTCCTGTTTCAGGATTTCTGACGATCATTATCTCCTTCTTAGCAACGAATTTTTCCTTAATCTTCCAAGTTCCCTTTTCAACAATGTATTCATCTGGGCTTACAGCACCACTAACTACAGCCTCACCAAGTCCCCAAGCAGCGTTGATCATTATCTCGCTTCTATCATTCGTGACAGGATTAGCTGTGAACATAACACCGCTTGTCTCACTGTTAACCATCTTTTGGACAACTGCACTCAAGTAAACCTTTGAGTGATCAAATCCTTGCTTTGCTCTGTAAAAGGTTGCTCTTGCAGTCCAGAGTGAAGCCCAACACTTTTTAACTTTCTCTTTAACATCTTCAACGCCAAGAACATCAAGGTATGTCTCTTGTTGACCAGCAAAGGAAGCCTCTGGAAGATCCTCTGCTGTAGCAGAGCTTCTTACAGCGACGTAGACCTCTTCCATATTAAATCTCTGTGAAAGCTTTTTGTAGGCCTGTTCAATTTCACTAGCGATTTCTTCAGGCATCTCCATTGAAATTATCTTCTCTCTAATCTTGGCAGTGTTCTCTTGGAGTTGCCTGCTATCATCAACATTGGTCTTGCTTATGAGATCCATAATCCACTCTTGAAGTGTCCTTCCATCTTCAACTTTGACGTTTTCAACAAAATACTTATATGCCTCAGCTGTAACACAGAACCCCGGTGGAACTGGAATTCCAGCGCTTGTCATTTCTCCGAGGTTTGCACCTTTCCCACCTACAAGTGGGACGTCTTCTTTTCTCAATTCCTCAAACCACTTTATGAATTTATATTCCATTTCGATCCCTCCTTTTAGAATAACCGTGGGTGATATAGAGAGAGTCTATTTAAAATTAACTGTCCAAAAATGGCTTTTAGGCCCATAAAATACCACTCAAAACAGGCGTAAAAAAAGAAATATCAAAAAGATTGGGAAGAAATTATGTTTTCAACCAAATTGATAGCATTTTCAGTGCCATAAATGTACTCTAGAGCCCGAAAGATGTCCAATATGCTCTGTAACGGCCTCGGTTCTTTATTGAGTTCATAAGTGGTTTTGATGATCTCAAGCATTTGCTCCTTTTCATGCTCCATTCCTGCAATGTGATAAACAAAAAGAACATCTGCATAAGTGACCCTTGAATAGCCATAACCTTTTTCACCTTTAAACCTACCATTATCCTCCTGCTGCTCTCTAATCCATTCTGCTGCCTTTTTAATTGCTGGCAAAACCCTCTCATCTTCACTAAGTTGGTAATATCTGGCCAAGGCAAATGCTGTAACTATTGTGCCTCCCAAGCTCTTTTTCCAGCTCCCATCGTTTCTTTGTTCATCCAAGATCTTTGTTATTATATTATCCAACACAGTCTTATTAAGTAATTCATACTCATAGAGAATGGGCAACATCTGAGCCTCAGCAAATAAATCTCCCTTTTTGTCTTTTGATGTAGTCATGATATAATCTTCCTGAATGCGGTCTCTCAAATATTTCATAGTTTTTTCTTGACCTTCAAAGGATAATCTTTTAAGAGGTTCTATTGTAAAAGCAGTGTAAAGAGTAAAGTCATTCGGGGGTATTCCCTCCGGAAAACCACCATTTTCAAGTTGTTTATATGCAAGCCATTTCAAGAGCCATTCGTATCGTTCTTTAAATTTTTCATCTCCCGTTTTTTGATATAAGTAGGAGTATATTTCTGCTATCCTCGCATTGAGGAAGTAATCTCCCTTATATCCATCATCAAAGTCCGCATAATTATAACCGGTCCAGAATTTTTCCAAAAAGTTCACCAACACTTCATAGCTCCCAGAGTACTCCAATTTATCCCGATCCGGCGGTAAAAGCGTAGGATTTGGGATAAACTGATAAAGTTCTGAATTTCCATTGACAAAGAGTGTTTTAAAATGAGTATCATAGGGAGCATACTCCATAAGGCCATATTTTATGAGGCCATAAGCCCTCCTATATTTATCCACATATATATAACTCACATTGTATGCTTTCATTAGTGTGTAAACCCTATCTTTCTGAGTGGAACTGAACATCACTACGTGATCTGCATAAGCCTTATTGGCTTCTTGTGGATCTGGGGCCTCTTCAAAAAAGCCCTGATAAACCTTCTTCCACATCACAACATCTTTTCTATGAGTATTACCAATTAATAAATAGCCTAAATCCCACCAAACCAAAAATACTGCATCTTCAGGCGTATTTTCTTTTATCCACTCAAAGGCCTCCTTGTCCTTTACCGTGGGTGGAATTATGTATGCATATGAGGAATAAGCCCCTTGAAGAATTGGGCCAAGGATTAGTAAAGCGACTATAACAGAAGTCATTTTCTTGTTTAATAAAACCTTTTTGAAGATGCTAGAACCTATTCCACTCATGTCAACAGTGATTTTTTCTAAAATTTTTGAAATTCTCGGGAAGACTTCATCAACCAAAAAATCCGCTGCCATTATTGAAAGGGGCAACGAAGCATATGGATCTCTAAATCTAAAGGCAATACTTCCAAGAATCATAAAAGACCAAGCCCACAAGGCCAATCCCTGTTTGATTGGCCCCTCTTCAAAATATTTCTCAGTGGCCAGAACCCCAAAGATCAGCTGGACAATACCAATCCACTTCAAATACCCTAAAGCTGTAACTTCTTCCCTTGGCATTCTTGAAATAAGACCTCTTATGAACTCCCCACTTATGGGAGCGTAATAGAGTGCCAAGCCTACTATACCTAAAACCACCAGGTAATGAAGGTGCTTTTTAACCCATGGAATGAAGTAAATAAAACCCATCAATGCACCAACTCCAACAAAAAATACCCAGCCTCTATGCGTAACCATGTAGATCGGGAGTAAGATTATCAAAGAAAGCATGTAATTTGTTTTTCCAGTTTTGAGGAATCTCACCAACAGCCACATGCCAACTATAAAGAATAAAATACCAAGATTTTCTGGTATATAGAGGCTTGTTCTGTAGAGGAAATTCGGAGCAAACCCCACCAAGAGAGCTGCTAGAAAGGCCTTTTTTTCATCTTCTAGAATTTCCTTTGAGAGGTAATAAAAGGCCACAAGTGAAAGAGTTCCATAAATAGCAGGAAGTATAAAGAAGATGTAATCAGTCTTAAAAATTCCATAGAAGAGAGCCCCAATTACGTGGAATAATGGAGGATAACTATAAGCTTTAAGGCCTAAAAGGGATCCCAAATCTTTTGAAAGGACTCCTATCCCATTATTGACTATTCTCAGTGTCAAATCCCTGTGAAGGTATTCATCATAAACTGCCAGCAGTAGAGTCCTATGGGGAATAAGTCTTACAATGAATGAAACAATCATGAGCAGTGCAAATTTATTTCGCCTCATCTTCCACACCCCTAACCCTTTTAATATTCTCTCAACTTTATTAAAGTTGGTGGTTTAATGAAAGGCCTAAAGCTCTTCACCTTTGCATTTTTCACATACTTATTTTTAATGGTTTGTGCCAATATTCTCCTCAAGGATAGGTTGTATGCTGTTGCTCTGCCTTCTCATAAAATCATGAGTGCCCTCATAATTGCTCTGATATTCTGGGGGGTTTTAGTTCTTGGTTATTTAAAGCCAATACAATTTCCAGAATGGGTTTACTGGCTCCTTATATTTATCCTCTCCTTTGCACTCCCAATTTATGGCCAGCTGGCTGTTTTAGTAATGTTTCTCCTTTCAAGGGAATACAACGCCTTTGAAAAATATGCGAAATTTGTCCTCTTGGGCTCCATCCTCTCCATACTAGTTCTCTATTCGTTTGAAGGTATCCCATTTTTCCAGTGGGGACTGAGGTTTAAGCTTGTTAAACCTTTAGTATTCTTAGCATTTTTGTCTGGAATTTCTCTCACATACTGCAGGTTAAACTGGAAGCCCAAGATACTTGCTCTTTTAATACTTGAAGTTCTTTTCTTTTTAGGAACTTTTAGGTCTCTAATGCTACTGGTATTTCTTTTTTACATCCTCCCCTATTATTATGAGAACAAACTGGCATTTAAACAAGTTCTAGTAGCAGTCCCCATCTTTTTGGTTGTTATATACCTAAGCGGAAATCTTGAAAGTCTTTTAGTAAGGGTGGGATTTACGTTTCTGGTGTTCCACAACATAGTCTCTGTCTCCCTCCCACTTGGATTTTTCCATGGCAGATTGTTGCTCCACAGCGATCCAAGATGGAGAGTGGCATTTATGTTTACCCTTAACAGCAGATATACATACTTCCTATTCGGCCAGCCAATAGCGGATTTTGGAGTTTTAGGAATAATTGAAACATATCTTATCGGAAGTTTACTCAAATTATCGGAGGCTGATGAGAGAACTGCGAGTGTCGTTTTGGCGACGCTGATATATGCCCTTGAGAGCGGAATTGATGCCTTTGTCCTTTCTGTGTTATTGCTTTTTGGAGGGGTCTTAGTTATGCATCGAAAGGCTAAAATACAAATTTGAATTAATTACAATGGTGATCCTATGAACCCACTCAAAGAGGCTCTTAAAATTAAAGATCAGATAATTGCCTGGCGAAGAGATTTTCATATGCACCCCGAACTTGGTTATGAAGAGGAACGAACTTCCAAAATAGTTGAAGAACATTTGAAAGAATGGGGATACAGAACAAAGCGCGTTGGGACTGGTATAATAGCCGATATTGGAAAAGAAGGGAAAACTGTAGCTTTGAGAGCAGATATGGATGCCCTGCCCGTCCAAGAAGAGAATGATGTTCCTTACAAGTCGAGAGTTCCGGGAAAAATGCATGCCTGCGGTCACGATGCTCACACCGCAATGCTCCTCGGAGCTTCAAAGATAATTGCAGAGCACAAAGAAGAACTCCCCAACAAAGTGAGGTTAATCTTCCAGCCGGCAGAGGAAGGAGGAAACGGAGCACTAAAAATGATCGAAGATGGGGCCCTAAAAGGTGTAGATGCTATCTTCGGTCTCCACGTATGGATGGAGTTGCCAAGTGGCATTGTTGGAATTAGAGAAGGCCCATTTATGGCCGGAGTCGGAAGGTTCGATATAGAGATAGAGGGCAAAGGTGGCCATGGAGCCTCGCCGCATGAAACAATAGATCCAGTACCCATAGCAGCTCAGGTCATTTTAGCATTCCAAACAATCATAAGCAGAAACCTCAACCCCCTAGAGAGTGGTGTGGTTAGCGTGGGGACAATAAAAGCGGGAGAAGCATTTAACGTAATCCCAGAGAGAGTTTATATGAATGGCACTTACAGGTTCTTCACACAAGAAACAAAAAAGCTGATTGAAAAAAGAATTGAAGAAGTTTTAAAGGGCATAGTCATTGCTAATAATGCATCTTACAAACTCAAGATAGAGGAAGTCGCTCCTCCAACAATAAACGATTCCTCAATGGCATCTCTCACTAAGAGGGTTGCTCAAAAGTTAGGATTAAAAGTTGAGGAAGTCCCAAAGAGTATGGGATCTGAGGACTTTTCATTCTACCTGCAAAAAGTGCCAGGAGCATTTATAGCTCTAGGCATTAGAAACGAGGAAAAAAGAATAATCTATCCACACCACCACCCGAAGTTCAATGTAGATGAAGAAGTCCTCCCATTAGGAACGGCCTTGGAAGTTGGACTAGCTTTTGAGATAGTTTAGTTTTATCTTTTAATTTGTAAGATTTTTCCATTTATTTAGATTGTTTGTTGAGAAATTTCTAATTCATCTCTTTTCTGTTGTTAATATCTCAATAACTATGATTGGACTTTAGAGAATAATTCATAACAATTATGGACATAGTTAAACTGTAATGTCGAAATATTTATATTAATGTACATCATAATAAAATGATGAAATAGATTATTGGAGGGACAAAAATGGATAGAAGGACATTGAGTCTTCTTATCGTAATATTGGTTGTACTTTCAGCAATTCCTACTGCCATAGGTTCTGCAAAGACCTCTCAAATTTCTTATAAAGTAACAAAAATCGTCCCCGCAAATAATAACCAAGAGACATCCACAGACCCATTAGAAAAAATTGATCCCAAATTACTTGAGATCCTAGATGGAAAAGAAACACAAGGAGTTCTTGAACTCAATAATCAGAAGATAATCCTACTTCATATTATAACAACGAAGGAAATTAGTTCTAGAATACTCGGTGCGGAAATCCTAGGAAAGACGAAAGTCCTAAATAATTACATTTACATTGTAAAAGTCCCATTAAAGAGAGATAGCAAAATCACATTAAGAAAGATCGCATCTCTTCCAGAAGTAGAAGCAATCACACGTATGAACCCAGTAGAACCTGTTGAAATCAATAAAAATGAAGAAAATTCTTTAGCATTCATGGAACTACCCCAGTCAAAATTCGCTGAAAGGGTTAAAACGTTGAGGCCAAAAGAAAGTTTGAGTGAAAAGAGGGTTCTCTCTTTCAAAGATGTTCTCTCAGGGGAACTCAAAAAACTTAGAGAAAACAGTCCAGCAAGCACTGGAGAAGCCAAATTAGCCTTCTCACGTACCAATGTCAAGGTTCCATCACAACCTACTGATTATTTTGCCATATATCACCATGGTTCTTGGAATACTTGGTTTGACTTGGGAATCACAGGAGAAGGCGTGAATGTGGCAGTAATAGACAGTGGTGTCGATTTTGGAAACCCAGATCTTCAAGATGCCTACGCCGTAGACACAAACCTCAACTCACCTTATTACGGATGGCCAATAGCCTTTGATGGAAATTCAATGCTTTACTACTTACTCTTCGGAGCAACATTCCTTGATTTTGCCACATTTTCCGGCTACCTCTATTCATGGTATGCTAACACAGAGTATCCAATTGAACCTTATCCCGTATACGGATACTTCGGAATTGGATACAAAGGCAATTACACCACCGTATTCACATCCATGAGTTTAGCCAATATACCTGATGATTACGAAAGATCCCAGCTCATTAACAACACTCTCAAGTGGGTCGGAAATGTTACAAACATTCTCCTAGTGGACGATGACGGAGGCGACTTGTTAGAACTGTTCTATATAGAGGCTCTGGACTATTTGGGTGTTAATTACACTTACTATGAAATTCCAGATGAGACTGCTAACGGACCAAATGTTACAGTATTAAGTAATTACAGCCTTGTCATATGGTTCACAGGAGCTACCTACACCAACACCCTTACAAATGCAGACATTGGGAACCTTACCCAATACTTAGAAAATGGAGGAAAGCTTTGGCTAATAAGTAGTGACTACTTATATGATGTAGGGTTAGACAACAACTTTACAACTAACTATTTACACATCGCCGATGCTATAGAAGACTATCCTGTTCCAACAGTAATATATGATTACAACGGAGATGCCTATTACGGAGGAGAAGTCTACCAAGGACTATGGGAAAGCCCAACTGATATAGCTGCAGATTATATCGTACCAGATGCCAATGCAACAATTCTCCTCACTGGCTACACAGTCTATGCATACGATCCTCAACTATACGGCTACTATGTTGACATAAAACTCCCACTTACAAAAGATCTAACCATTCCCACCCAGAGCGGAACTATGAAACTTGGACTTCACCCTGACCTTGCACTATGGTATGACTGGTATGGAGGGTTTGTCCTCGTAACAGATCCAAATGCAAACCAAACATACGATACCGTATATGTTGACCTAACTCCCTCAGTAGTCATTGATTTTAACAAAGACACTGGCCACACTAAAGATAACCCTGTGGTTCAATTAGACTTCTGGGATACCTTTGAAAACTGGTTTGGCCAAGACGGGTATGCAGATCTTTCAGGAGGATTAATCTACTTCATAGCCGATGGAGAAACACCAATACCCTATTCTGACAAAGTTGCTGAGAGATGGGGGCTCCCACTTAGGATACCCGGAAATGGTGATCTGGTAGCATTCATGATAGGCAATGTTTATATTGGAGGAGGAGACCACGGAACACTTTGTGCTGCTGCTGTGGGTGCTAGAGGTAGAACTTTCCTAGGACTAACATTTGGTAATGCAATTGGAACAAAGATAATTGCCGAAGGTTCATTATACCAAGGAGGTAGCTGGTTAGATTACCTTTACTTTGCAGTTGAAGGGTACGACGGAATAGTTGCCACAGGGGATGAAGCTCTTGTGGTAAGCAACAGCTATTCTGTATCCTCTGATATCCAAAAAGGATTTAGTTGGTATGAGAGATTCCTCTATTACATGACTGAAATGTATGCTCCGAACACAGCGTTCTTATTCGCCATGGGTAACGGAGGACCGGGATATGGCACAACTCATAGATATGCATCTTCACCAGCTGTGATTGGAGTAGGTGCAGCAGTAGAATTTGGTTATAGAGCATTATTTGGTTACGACAATGGTCCATGGGGTTATGAATTAGCAAATTACGGTGATGTCGTTTGGTTCTCAGATAGGGGACCCAATGCATTGGGTAGAGTAAAGCCAGATGTAATAGCGGTAGGAGCATATGCGCTTGGAAGCCTGCCTGTAAATTACGTAGGAGATGGGTTCTGGGCTGCGGATCTATGGAGTGGAACAAGCCTGGCTACACCAATGGCTGCTGGTATCGCAGCTTTAGTTTACGAAGCTTTCTATGAAAGCCATGGAAGGTGGCCAACTGCCCATGAGGTAAAAGAGATACTAATGAGTACAGCAAAGAACGTTAACCATGACGTCTTCAGCCAAGGGGCGGGATTCTTAGATGCCTATAGAGCAGTTAAGCTCGCAATGAATCAAGAAGGGATTAAAGTTTCACCTTCCTCCTGGCAGGCTGGTAAGACTAACTATCCAATGTTTGCTAATGTACTTTACCCAGGAGAAAGTGCCTCTAAAACATTTACAGTAGAAAACATAAATCCAAATGAAAATGTGACTGTTGAAATCTCCGCTGAAATATTCCAAAAAATTGGAGAAGTAGAACTAGACGTAGTAGGGAATTCATTTGCATACTACTCAATAGGGAGCTTAATACCTAACGGAACAGAGTTAATGAAAGTAACGTTATACACGAGTTATCAATACTTTGATCCCAACATGGATTATTCCTCTGACGCGTATCCATGGTTCAGAATATTCGACGTCACCTACGTAGATGGGACTCCAACGCTTAATCTATTACAACAAGGACTTAATGAAGGAACCACTACATGGGCAGCTGTAGGAAACCCACTAGAAAAAATGCACGATGACTTGTGGGTACAAATTAGAGATCTTTGGAGGTCCTATACCTACCCAGCAAAGCTCAAGCTTGAGTTCTACAAGAGAGTTCCTTGGACCTGGATCAAGTTGGACAAGAACACACTAACTGTAGAACCCAACCAAAAGGCAACGTTTAAAGCAACAGCTAGTGTACCAAGTGATGCAGAATTTGGAACATATGGAGGAGCTATCTACCTCAGGTACAATGACCATGAAACCGTTATTCCAATAAGTATTACAGTTGCATCACCTACTCCAAACTTCACCTTTGGAGGGAACTCAAATGCAACGGGTCTCTATGACAACAGCAATGTCTATGGTACCTTCGATTGGGGATGGAGATACGAAAGCGGTGACTGGAGAGT
Organism: Thermococcus sibiricus MM 739; assembly: GCF_000022545.1. Classification (NCBI taxonomy): domain Archaea; kingdom Methanobacteriati; phylum Methanobacteriota; class Thermococci; order Thermococcales; family Thermococcaceae; genus Thermococcus; species Thermococcus sibiricus. The sequence continues at coordinate 263,754 of NC_012883.1, read as the reverse complement.
TTTCCACTTCAATATTCCAGAAAGTGAAGAAGGAAGCTACGTACTAGTTGACTTAGACTGGGAAAATGAAATGACAGATATAAACTTACATCTACTTGGTCCCATTTTAGATGAGTGGAGTACAACATATCCGGATATATTTGGGCCATATACACTAAAAGAAATAGGCGGAAGCGATGATGCCTACGTAAGTGCTGGATTATTCCTTTATCAGACTACCAGTGGAGATACAGAAGAGCTGATAGGAGCAAAAGCTATCAATGGACTAAATGCCATATTGTTACATAATGTACTCCTTAACGGCACTAAGAACTATGAAACATTCTCCGGAAAGGTAGGTCTTGCTAAAATATATCCCGAGAGATGGGTAGCGACTCTTGATTCACAAACTGGAGAGAATACATTCATAGTTGAACTCCCAGCATGTGCCGGAAATATTACAGCGACAGCTTTTGGATTTAGTACTCCAAGGGCTTACAGTAACGTAATAGCACCATCTACTGGAGACTCTCATTATTATGCCGTAAACGTAGCTACCTCACCAATTCTTGACGTAGAACTCAATAGTGTCTGGGACGAACTTGCGGGCCTTGACTTAGATCTTTATGTATACTACAACGAGAGTGGTACTCTCATCGAAGTAGGAAGCTCAACAACCGCAACTTCAGATGAAACGGTCACACTTGACTTCCCCACTCCTGGTCAATATGTTATCGAAGTTTACTCATGGTCTAACCCTGCTCCAGGAAGCGCTACTTACGACTTGAAGATTACAACAATAGACGGAACAGAACTTCAGGTCAAGAATATCACAGAATTCAATGGAACTTATACCATAACTGCTGCTTATAATTTAACAGAGGAACATATGAATGCCACATTACCGCTTAATGGTATAATCCTCATCGGGACAAACAAGAATCCACTCCTCTTCCAAGTACCGGTTGTATTAACACCTTCGCCCTATGATGTTAAAATCGCAGGAGTTGAAACTAGTGGTGTGCCATATGTAGATGGTATTTACAATGTAACTATCTACGTAACAAACGAAGGACTCAGTAATGCCACAGATGTCGAGGTGAGGGTCGTAAGAGATAATGTTCCAACTGATATTCAAGTATCAATACCAACTATTGCCCCAGGAGAAATATACAATGTGACCTTCAGCATACCTATGATGGATTCCCTATTACATGAGTACAAATTTGTTGTAAATGCTCCCTACGACATGAACATAGAAAACAACGAAGAATTAGTCTATGCCCAAGCTTACGAAGAGACTACATTTGGAAATGAACTTAAGAGTAAAAAAGCATTATTCAGTGAAAGCATAGGATTTGCCGAAATAGTTCAAGTGAACACTGTTGGTGGAAAGAAAGTAGAAACAACTTTAGAAGGTGAAAACGGTGCTATAGTGACCGTATTCATCGACATTCCTAAAGACAGGCCGGGATACTACTTAAGAATCTCTGGGGGACAGGAACTATCAAGAACCCTTATAGAGTTACCAGAAACAAGAGCCCTTAAGGTACAAGTCCAGATAACCTCTCCTGCCAACAGAACACAAATCCTAGTGTTATACTCACTCACAGGACAGGAACTTATACTTCAATTAAACTATTTCTATTACGTCTCCTATCGGGCACAAGTATTCAAGTTTAACAAACTCTATAACGAAGCTCTAGACCTGGGAGTTAGTAATGACACATTACAACAAGCATTAACACTCAATCAAACAGCTGCTAGATACTACAACTCTGCAATAGAAATGAGTGACTACCACATACCTCCATACTTAGGAGACATGAGATTAATAGTACCTCTAAGAAACGCATATTTAAACATAAGAAATGCCATAAAAGTCCTTGAGAAAGCTATAGAAGAAATAGAAGGTTCTTAAAATCTTTTAATTTTTTAATATTCCCCTCTTTTTATAAAATTTCAAGGTATTATCTGCCTTATTAATTAAATTTTTAAACCTCAGTTTCCCTTTTCTTTTGTGATACTTATGAAAATCTACATTAAAGTTTACCGCGTTCAAGGAGAAGTCCTTGTTGCTGCATGTGATGAGGAACTCCTAGGCAAAACATTCAGAGAAGGGGAGCTTAAATTGGAAGTAAAAGAGAGATTTTACAAGGGCGAGCTGAAGGAAATTGATGTGCTGGAAGAACTGTTGGAAGACGCAACGATAGCAAATCTCACAGGAGAGAGATGCGTAAAAAAGGCTATTGACCTGGGCTACGTTGATCCCGAGAGAGTGTTGAGAGTCCAAGGCATCCCCCATGCCCAGATGGCAAAGTTGTTATGAAGAGATGCACCACGGAGAGTATCTCGCAACCAGGGCCCTATTTTCTATCTCCACAACATCCAAGGCATAGAACACTTTTTCTCCCCCTAAATTCCCCGATAAGAGATTTCATCCCCCGTTTTTCTTATGCTAAACTTCATAAAAATTTTGCCAAGAAGTTAAGTTTTTAATCATTGAATCTCAGCTGGTAGTGGTGAGAAGAATGAGCGAAAGGTTCTGCTACAGGTGTGGGATTAGCGAGAATGAAGGGGGCCCATTAATAGATGGCCTCTGTCAGGTTTGTTTTAGAAAGGAGAACCCTGTGCTTCTCATAGAGGATGAAATAAATACCGAGCTCTGTCAAAACTGCGGAAGCTATAAGGTTAAAGGCACTTGGGTTGATCCAAAGACTTACAATCTTGAGGAGCTTATCTTTGAAGTGGCAGATAATGCCCTCATTGAGAACCTTGCCCTCAACGAAAGAGTCAAGAGTATAAAAATAGCTCCGAGAGAGGAGCTTGAGGAAATTGAAGAGCTCTCCATAGGAACTGCCCACGTAAGTTTTCAGCCCCTTGAATGGCATGTCGAATACTTCCCAGCAATAATTAACTACGAAGTGGAGATTAAAGCAAGAATCCATGAAATGCAAAAGGAACTTCATCATGAGAAAAAGATTGTCACAGTTTATGTGAGGCAGACGGTTTGTCCGAGATGTCAAAAGTTCCTTGGAGGTTACTTTGAAGCAATTTTACAAGCTAGAGCTGAAGATAGAGTACTAACAAAAGAAGAGAAAGACGAAATTTCAAAGCTCGTTGAAGAGAAGGTTGACGAAATTATGAAGCGGGATAGAATGGGATTCATTCAAGATACGGTAGAAAAAGAAGAAGGCTTAGACTTTTACATGGGTTCAACTGCTGCAGCAAGAAAGCTTGCTCAGATAATAAGGGACAGATATGGAGGAAGCATAAGCGAGGCCTATCAGCTGATTGGACAAGACAGAATAACAAGTAAAGAAGTCTACAGGACGAGCGTTAGGATTAGAATTCCAAAGTTCAGGAAAGGAGATATAGTCTGCGACAAAAAAGGCAACGTGTACCGGGTTGAGGAAGTTAATGGGAAGGGCATGCTCTTAAAGAACCTATTGACACATGAAAGTGAGCACAAAGACTGGAAGAGCGCAAAACGGGATGAAATAGACACAATAGAGCATGAAAGGCTTGAGGCAATGACTACGAGCTTAACACCAAGAGAAGTCCAGTTCATGGACATGAAAAGCTACGAAACGTTTGAACTCGAAAAACCGAGGTTTGAAGTAAAAGAGGGAGAGATTTACAAGCTCATTAAGGTTAAGGGAAGATACTATATCGAAGAGAAAAAGTGAGCATTTTTTAAACCTCTTGCCTATTTTCTTTTGGTGATAAAATGAGAGTTATAGGTGTTGACCCTGGTACGAGAAGTTTTGATGCTATCGGGCTTGAAAACGGAAAGATAAAACTTGACCTCAGCTTTCCGAGCGAGGTGGTTGCAGAAGAGCCGAGCAAAATCGTCAAGGCAATAGAAGACTTCAACGCAGACATTATCATTGGCCCCTCCGGATATGGTGTTCCCCTTAAGCACATAAAAGAGCTTACTGAGAGAGACCGCTTTGAGATGACACTTGTAAGGGAAGAAGAAATGAAAGAAATCCCTGTTCTCATTGGACTTCAAAAAATGATAGACGAGATGGCCGAAAAGAACATGAACGTGTGGTTCATTCCCGGTGTTATTCACCTCCCCACGGTTCCCGAGTGGAGAAAGTACAACAAAATTGACATGGGGACAGCAGATAAAATGGCCATAACGGTTCTTGGCATCTACGATCAGGCTAAGAGACTTGGGGTAGAGTACAGTGAAGTTTCCTTCGTTCTGCTGGAGGTTGGCTTTGGCTACAACTACGCTGGAGCAGTCAAAAACGGAAAAATAATAGATGGAATTGGGGGCACCATATTTCCCGGAGTAGGTTACGTTAACAGCGGAGCATTGGATGGAGAGGTTGCATACCTAATGGGGAATGTCAGAAAGCAACACTTATTCTGGGGAGGTGCCTCCATGATAGTTGCCGAGAAGATATTGCCACCGGAAGAGTTTGCAAAGCGTTTGGACGAAGAACCCTTCGCAAACGCCTGGGAAGCTATGAAAGACGGCTTCCTCAAAGCCGTTGCGAGTGAACTTGCCGTTGTGGGGGATGCAAAAGAGATAATACTCTCGGGCAGGCTTATGCGCATAGAAGAGCTTAAAAAAGACGTTAAAGATCTCTTTGAGGATAAATTCGATCTTCCAGTTGTCAAGCTTAGAGGGTTGGAAGGAAAGGCAAAAGAAGCTGCCCAAGGAAGTGCAATAATTGGCGATGGTCTGGCTGGAGGAGAATTCAAGGAGCTTGTTGAGCACGTTGAGATAAAGAAGAGCTATGGAATCGTTCTTGATTACGTGAGGCTTCCTTTGAATGTTTGACTTTTTCATTAATTTTTTAACCTTAGGTTTACAACCCTTCTTTGGTGATGGTTATGAAAAAAGTAGTGATCATAGGTGGCGGAGCGGCTGGGATGAGTGCCGCGTCAAGGGTAAAGAGGTTAAAACCCGAATGGGACGTTAAAGTGTTTGAAGCGACTGAATGGGTTAGTCATGCCCCATGTGGAGTGCCATATGTAGTTGAAGGAATTTCTCCAAAGGAGAAGCTCATGCACTATCCACCGGAATTTTTCATTAAAAAGAGAGGGATTGATCTACATTTGAACGCAGAGGTCATAGAAGTTGAACAGGGCAGCGTGAGAGTACGGGAAAAAGATGGGGAACACACTTACGAGTGGGACTACCTAGTTTTCGCAAACGGGGCTTCTCCTCGAATTCCGAATATAGAGGGCATTGACTTGAAGGGAGTCTTTACCGCAGATTTGCCCCCAGATGCTGTTGCAATAAGGGAGTACATGGAAAAGAACGATGTAAGGGACGTTTTGGTTATTGGAACGGGCTACATAGCACTTGAGATGGCTGAAGCTTTTGTGGTTCAAGGGAAAAACGTAACACTCATTGGAAGGAGCGAGAGGATCTTAAGAAAAACCTTTGACAAAGAAATCACCGACATAGTAGAAGCAAAACTTAGGGAACACCTAAACCTCCGCCTAAATGAATCTACACTAAGGATAGAAGGAAAGGACAGAGTAGAGAAAGTAATCACCGATGCGGGAGAGTATAAAGCAGATTTGGTAATAATAGCCACAGGAATCAAGCCAAACACCGAGCTTGCAGAACAGCTGGGGGTTAAGATTGGGGAGACCGGAGCAATATGGACGAATGAGAAAATGCAGACAAGTGTGGAAAACGTCTATGCAGCTGGGGACGTTGCGGAGACAAGGCACCTCATAACGGGTAAAAGGGTATGGATACCATTAGCCCCACCGGGGAACAAAATGGGCTATGTAGCGGGAAGCAATATAGCTGGAGCTGAGATAAGCTTTCCGGGTGTTCTTGGGACAGCTATAACTAAATTTATGGATCTGGAGATCGGAAAAACGGGATTAACAGAAGGAGAAGCACTAAAAGAGGGCTACGATGTCAAAACGGCTTTTATAGAAGCGAGGACAAAGCCCCACTACTATCCGGGAGCAAAGAAGATATGGCTTAAAGCCGTGGCGGATAAAGAAACAGGAAGACTTCTAGGTCTGCAAGCGGTAGGAGCGGAAATACTTCCAAGGGTAGATGCCCTTGCAATTGCTCTGCAGGCAGGGTTTACGACTAAAGACTTGTTCTTTGCAGACTTAGCCTATGCCCCACCATTTGCACCAGTATGGGATCCATTGGTGATCTTGGCAAGGGTCTTGAAGTTTTAGCCATTTTTCTAATTTTTAACCTCTCTCAAAAAAGCCTTATATAAGTTAAGCGACAAACTAAAAACCATGAAGATAAATAAAACGCCCTGCCTGTCTTTGGCGTATCTCTCCGTAGCTGTACCGTTAATCTCAATCGCCATAGCAATACTTCTCTCAGATTGGTTCAGCATCACAAACAACGCCCTAAGCGACCTCGGGCATGCCACAAAAAGCCCAGTTGCACCAATATTTAACTTCGGCCTGAGCCTTGGAGGGGCCCTTATAATCTACACCTCAACATTGTGCATATACAAAATTAGCAAAGCTTTTTCCGTGGTGGGATTCCTAGTTGGATTTACCCTAATTCTGGTGGCAGTTTTCGATGAAGTTTACAGGGGACTTCATTTTGCAGTTTCCGTGGCATTCTTCCTCTCTCTTGCAGTGTTCCTAATTGCCTACGGGATATATTTCAAAAGCTACCTCCCACTTCCCGCCTTGGCAGTTGCAGTGGTTGCGTGGGTTATTCATTTCGCTTACGATGTCCCAAAAGGAGTGGCAATTCCGGAACTTATCTCAGTATTTGCAACAATTCCCTTTTACCTAGATGCAGTGAAGAGATTTCAAACTGACCTCCTCCCCGCCCTGAAGGGCGAGGGTTCGGCTTAATCCCTCGCCATTGACGGGGAGGTTTGAGGGGTCTCATTCGGACCCAAGATAAAGTGGGGCTTCAACCCCTCTGGCCCGGTCTCAGGCCCGTTACCCCTCCCCTGAGCATAAAGACCGCTCAGATTCGGGGTTATCGTTTTCACGGCCTTCCTCAAAATGTTGAAAGCACCAACTAAATCAGCATTGAACACAAGCCCCTCCACGGGACACATATACAGCCCACGGACAAACCTCGCCCCTTTATGAGGCTTCCCGCAGAGAGGGCACGTCTGAGAAGTGAAAGCCTCATTCACAACCACGACCTGAATACCATACTCCTCAGCAACCTCTGTTAAACGTTTAATCACGTAATTAAACCGCCAAACGTGAGAAAGGACGAAATTCTGCTTTCTGCCCTTGTCTGGTTCTCTTGAAATCTCCTTTGGATAGCCAACTACAATCCTCGAAACTCCCAGCTCGTAAAGCCTCCTAACCGTCTGCCTGACTGCGGTGTTAATGTAGTGTCCCGCTTGGAGTTTTGCCTTCTCGTGCATTCTCTTGAGCTTTCTGCTCGCCTTAGCCCCACTCTTGTTGAGTTTTGACTGATACTCAGCAATCCTCTTCTGCCAGTAAAAGCCAATGCTCTTCAACGGCCTACCATTGACCAGAAAACTCTCCCCATTCTCAACGTAAACGGCCATTAAATTGTTCACTCCTAGGTCAATGCCAGCCACGAGGTTGCCTTTCGGCGTTCTTGGGAGTTTAACCCAAGAATTGCCTTCCAGCTTCTCTTCGACGGTGTAGCTGATGTGGGCGTACCACTTCCTCTTCACGTCGTCGTAGATGATTTCCAAGCGCCCTTGCTTGCCTTTCAGGTGTATCCGCCCCTTAAACTGGACTTCCAGCTTTTTGAATTTCCCAAGCCCCTTGAGAATTACCTTGTTCCCATCAATCCTGTACTGGTCGTTCCTGAGGACAATTAAGGGCTTCCTCTTTCCCTCTTCTTTCAGGTAGTTCGGTGGTTTTGGCCTCAGCCACTTGGGAAGTTCTTTTCGCTTCTTTATGAGGGAGAAGAAGCTCCTCCAAGCTTCAGCGTTCTTCCTCGCTATCTGCTGAACTGTCGCAGAGCCAATCTCACCCTTGTACTTCTCATAAACGATTTTTTCAGTCCTGTTAAAATCAACAGGTTCGTGGTTGAAGAACTGTTGCCTGCGAAGGTAATTCACTTCATTCCAGACTTTGGCACCAGCGTCAGCTAGCTCGAAGAGGGCTTTCTCTTGTTCTTTTGAGGGCTGGAGTTTTATCCTTACTGTCCTCTTCGTTTTAACTCACGCTCCCATTGGGTTTCTACGTAGTGTTTTACGATCTCGTCGGTTATGTATCCGGCCGAGGCTACAAAATAGGAGCGTGACCATAACCTCCCGTGGGCAGTTTTTGTTCTCAATTCTGGAAATTCTTGGAGGAGTTTTCTTGCACTCTTCCCCTTCAGGTGGTTGATTATTCTTGCTGGGGCGAGGTCGGGTTTTGCTCTGAGGAAGACGTGAACGTGGTCGGGAATTACTTCAAGGGAGATCACTTCACACCCGATTTCTCCGGCGAATTCTTTGAGCATTTGTTTTAATCTTTCAGCGACTTTCCCGGTGAGGATGTCCCTTCGGTATTTTGGTATCCATACGAAGTGGTAGGCGAGGAAGTGTTTTACGTGTCTCGTTGAGCTAAATGCTGGTATTCTGGTCTCCATATTGAACCCTCTAATGTATGGTACGCACTTGAGGTTTAAATGTTTTTCGCTTTCATAGGTGGAGGACTTGTTTTGGAATTACTGCATCCCCGCCCTAAAGGACAAGGCATTCAAAAGAAAAAGTAAAGAAGGATGAGAAATGCACGATTTAATAACATCCTTGAGGGATACCAACGAAAGCTTTCTTTTCCAATTTTAGCTTTTGGATAAGGCGTAACTAAGGTTGAGCTTTGCAAGGCTTTGTAACATCCCTGCAGTCAAGAACTTCTGCATTTTCTGGAGCTCTCGGCAATACTTTCTTGTCCGGAACTATAAGAAGCTTCTTCTTGGCATTAAGGCCTTCAAATTTCTCCTCAACCTTTCTGATGTCCTTCTCTTTAATCTTCTCCTTCCATTTAGCCTCGGCAACCAAGTACAGCTTTTTATTTCTCAATAATGCAATATCTACTTCCAAATCTGGCATCTCAATCCTGACAGGCTGGAGGGAGTATTGTTTTGCCAGCAATCTTTCGAAGAACCTCTCAACGTAGTGTGGCATTCTCTCCCTAAGGATTCTTTCCACAACTTCGTCTGGAACCTCGGTTTCAAAGAAACCATATTTGGCGTTCAAATAATATGCGAAATCCACCACAGGGGACAAATGTCTGTACTTGAATATTTTCTTCCTCTTCCCGAAGATTGGTATTCTCTCAAGGATTCCCATGTTAACAAGTGTCTCAAGATAAGGGGCAACTGCACTGTGAGTTTCCTTTTCTATGAGCCCCCTTGAATAAAGCTCGTTAGCTATCTCCCCCGAACTTGACTTCCCATCTGCAACGGCCTCAAGTATTGCGGAGTATCTCATTGTTAATTCCCTCTCTTCTTCTGTGAAGATTTCACCAATTAAGCTGGGAACGTTCCCCTTCAAAGTCGCCCCAAAGGTTGAAAAAACTCTCTCGCCAAGATTTTCAATGGCTGGAGCCAACCAGGGTTCTTGAACAAGAACGGCGAGCTCTATCAGGGTTTTTCCACTGTGACCTAATCCTTCAACAAAATTAATAGCATCCTGTGGATCAACCAAACCCAACTCCCTTAGATAAAAAAGCCCTAGCAATGGGCTGTTGCTCCCTATAAACCTCTTGAAATAGTGCCTTGTTGAAGTTATAAGTATAAGCTCACCCATTCCTGACAATCCCTGAATGGCTGAGAAGAAGGGTTCGCCAAGCCTGTGAAACTCGTCAATGACAACTTTTCCTTGCTTCAGGAGAAGTGGAAATACTCTCATGAACTCCGAGAACGAATATATTTCGCCTCTCTTTATTTCAAATATCTCCCTACCACTCGTTACAATAAAGTAGTGGGAATATTTTGCCCTCTCTCTAATGTAGAATGTTTTTCCCGTTTTTCTTCTTCCATAAACCAGCAACCATTTTGCATCCAGAACATCCCTAAGCTCGTGACGTTCAATAATCTTCATTATGCTAATCACCATTATGCTAATTATGGTTAGTGATATATAAATGTTACTATCTGAAAACCTTGCCCTTTAGGAGGAGAGGGCCAGGATGAGACAGATACATATGCTAAAGTTAAAAGAAGAAAAACAAAGGCAATATTCACTACTCACTCAATATAAACTGCAGGTTTCATTGGCATTGCTTGTTTCTTCTTTCCGCCTTTGTCTTCTTCAGGGTTTATGATAATCTCGAGGCCGGTTTCACGCTCTATGAAGTCCTTTGCCTGTCTTAGGGCTTTCTCCTCATCAATGCGCTTGAGGTCAAAAGCTCTCTCCTTGACGAGCTTCTGAATTAGCTTTGAAACTCCCTTGCCGTGCTTCCTCATCTCGGGATCCTTCATGACTTCGCTCGTTGCCGCCTTGAAGTCCTTCTTCTCTGCAACCACTTGGGCAACTTTCCACTTCCATTCCTCTGCAGTGTAGATGTAAGCCCTCTTCGCGTTCTCAAGCTTCGCAACGCTGACGATCTCCTTTATGTCCTCGATGAGGGTCTTGATATACTCTTCCTCAAGCTCTATTGTTTTGTTCCACCACTCCTCAACGGGTTCTGGCCACTCGGCCAAGCTTACAAAGCCCTCTCCTCCAAGTCTCTCCCATAGCTCTTCACATATGTGTGGTGTGAACGGTGCCATTAACCTAACCCATACACCGGCCAGCTTTCTTAGTGTCGAGCGCTTTGCTTCGTCGTCCCTTCCCTCTGTCCTCCTCATGTACCATCTCAGGTCGTTTAGTATGCTGTAGAAAGCCCACTGGACTGCCGTTCTGGTTCTAAATTCTTCCAAAGCCTCGGTAGTACCTTTTATGGCTTTGTTAACTCTGTGCAGTAACCACTTATCGATGTCCATTAGCTCAACATCTTTTTCTTCATATTGGGCGAACTCGCTTATCAGCTCGTAAAATCTCTCGATTTGTTTTCTAAGCTTTCCAACCTCGCTTCTCTTCCAGTCAAAGTCACTGTCGTGCTCGGCAAGGCTCATTATGTAAAGCCTGACTACATCGGCCCCGTTCTCTTCTATTGCGTCTATGAAGTTCAGGACGTTACCTTTACTCTTGCTCATCTTGGCTCCTTCGAGGGTTCCAAAGCCATTCACCGCTATACCTCTTGGCCAGTGCTTCTTCCTAAAGATGGCCACGTGGTTGAATATGAAGAACGTTAAGTGGTTTGGTATAAGGTCTTTGGCAGAGCAGCGCCAGTCAAGTGGGTACCAGTACTCGAACTCTTCTTTCATTTCCCTCAGGAATTCCTTTGGAATGTCTGTTTTCTCGCTCAGTTCTTCTTCCCTAGCTTCACTCTTTTCTTCAAGGAATAGATAGTCAAAAACCTCTGGGACTAGTTGCTCTCCTTTAATGCCGTACTTGTTTATGGCTCTTGATATTGTGTAGTATGCCATATATATCGTGGAATCGCTAAGGCTCTCAATCACCCATTCTGGATCCCATGGAAGAGGAGTACCTAAACCAACTTTCCTTACACAGGCCTTCTTGTCAAGCCACTCTAAAATAGCCTCAAATTGTGTTCTCCTTGACTCTGGCAGGATTTTCATGTTTGCCAAAGCCTCTCTTGCCTTTGCCTTCCACTCCGGATTTCCATAGTCAATGAACCACTGATCATGGATTATTTTCACCACTGCTCTGTTTCCAAATCTTGAGATAACGTTCTTATCAGAAAACTCGTACATTCTGTCGGCGATTCCTTTTTCGGTCATGTCCTTAGCTACTAAGTCCTTCACTTCACTAACCGGCTTTCCTTTATAAGGTTCAATTTTAAAGATACCTCTGTGGTATTCGGCCTTGTAAATATTCTTTGTTGCTTGCTCAAGTTTTTCCACATCTTTTTGACTTTTAACACTCAACTTTTCACTTTCATCGACTGCAGGAAATTCTCCATAACCCTCTAGCTTTATCAGAGAGACATAAGTTATATTTTCAACTATTCTCGGATCTATATCATATTTCACCAACAAGTTAGTATTTTTCTTTATGTCTTCCAAAGCCGCATGATCAAATGGAGCATGTGCTGGAACACTCATGACAACCCCAGTGGCATTATCTGGATCTACAAAGTCTGCAGGTAAGATAATTATCTCATCCTCAGTAACGGGATTTTTAACCCATTTTCCAATGAGCTTCTCTCCCTTAAACTCTTCCAAAATTTCAATTTCTTTATCTTGGAAGCTTAACTTGTAAGCAGCTTCTTTAGTTATTATCCAAACTTCCTCTATGTCTTTGTTCTTGATTTTTGCTTTTACATATGTTGCTTCTGGATTCAACCACATGTTTGTTACTCCATACACTGTTTCAGGTCTTAATGTGGCTGCTGGCAAGTAAGCAACCTCGCCGTTTTCTTCAAGGATGAACTTTATCAGAACATAGTCCAATATTTGAACATCTTCCCCCTCAATTAAGTCATGATCCCCCAAAGGAGTTCCAACTATTGGATCCCACCTAACGTAGTGAGTCCCCTTAACTACCAAACCTTTCTCTTTTAACTTCAGGAACTGCCATTCTATGAACTTACTGAAGGGCGGAAAAAGAGATGTAGTATGGAACTCTCTACTCCAATCAACGCTAAAACCTGCTCTGATGAAGGTTTCCCTTGCAGTTTTCATAAAGTATTTTACTATGTTTATTGGATCTTCGAAACTCCATAGAATATCTTCCGGGACTTTATAAATATCTCTATATAAGTAAACTGTTTGAGGATCACGATGCTTTATCCTCTCAGCTATCCCAACTATTGGAGAACCGGTTATATGCCATGCCATCGGGAACAAAACGTTGTATCCCTGCATCCTCTTGAATCTTGCAATCACGTCTGGTATTGTATAAGTTCTAGCATGCCCAACATGTAGATGCCCGGATAAATATGGGAACGCAACCGTTATGTAGAATTTTGGCACTTTTTCATCCATTTGAGGCTCAAATACTTTCTCTTCCAACCATTTGTTCTGCCATTTTTCTTCAATAGCTTTGAAATCTACCATGTTCTAACCTCCTTGAAGTTGTTAAAAATGCCTTTTAAAAGAGTTTGCCCACAACAAAGAGAGCCGGAGTTAAAGCTAGGGGGTAAGCTAATAAAGTCAGCATAAGAGGAATACCAGATTATGGAGAACTCGATCCCCCCTCATAAGCATCGGCCTTTATCTTGATAATTAGAATATTTAAATCTTTTGGAAGAGTAGAGAAAGATAGCTCCAGACGGCCACTTCTTTTCAACTTTTTTTCTAATTTCAAACTTCCGTAACCTGGCCTTTGGATATCTTGCTACAAATGAACTACCCGTCCTTATAGATAAGGTCTTTGACTTTTTTCTTTTTCAAGCCTCGCCATTCAGGACGGGGAGAAGATCAGTCAGCTGAATATTATAAACCAATTAAAAAATCGAAAACTTTTCTTTTAACCTTATTATAGTCATCTTACCCCATGTAAAACTCACAAGCGCTGCTATCATATTTCCAAGAGCGACCCCTATCCAAACACCACTCAAACCTATATCAGAATAGAATGCAAAAATATAAGCAAACCCAACCTGCATTATAATTGTTCTTAATGTTGTCACAATAAGTGATTTTTCTCCTTGGCCAATACCTCTAAACATCGCTCCTGTTAACATGCCAAAAGGTACAAACGGTAAAAATAATGCAAGTATTCTTAGTGCCCTAACAAGTCCATTTGCCAGTTGTTCAGCCCCTTCTGAATATGTGAAAAGATACGTTATTGGGGAGGCAAATATGAAAATAAACATAGTAACTAAGAGTTCAACCAAAAATCCTAATTTTATAGCGTAGAGATATGCAATTTCAAGTTTTTCAATATCCTTAGCTCCATATGATGCCCCTACAATAGCAGTTGTTGCGGTAGCCATTCCTAAAAGTGGGACTGTTCCCAGCATTATAATTCTCCAAGCACTTGTGAATATTGCCACTGCATCACTACTACCAATTCTAATAATTATGGTATTTATGAAAAACATTGCAAAAGACATTGCTAGCTGGGCCAAGGCAGAAGGGAGGCCCACTCTGAGAATATCTATAAAAATTTCTCTGTTGGGGTCAAAATCTTTAAGCGTTATATCCACATAAGTATCTCTTTTAAAAAACAACCAAAAGATCAAGAATCCTGAGGTTATTATCATCGAAAGCAAAGTAGCATATGCTGCCCCAACCACTCCCAGTCCCAAAGTGTAAATGAAGATGGGATCCAGTATTATATTTAATCCGGAACCAAGAACCATTGCATACATGGATCTTTTTGTATCCCCTTCCCCTCTAAGGATTCCATTTGCTACGTTATTAAATACTATCACGGATGCCCCAAGTATCAAAATCCTTGAATATTTAACCGCCAATTCAACAATTTCTTGGGTTGCTCCCATCTCTACAAATATGGTCTCAATTACAGGAAACAAAAGCACTGATAATAGGACTCCTAAGAATAAGCCTGTTATTACTGCATGATCTGCAACATTATCCGCACCCTTCTTATTCTGGGCCCCTATCCTACGGGAAATGGCTGAGCTTGCTCCTACTCCCAATCCAGATGCAAGAGCTATTAAACCCATAAATATTGGAAAGAACAAACCAATAGCAACCAATGCATTAGAACCTAAACCTGCTACCCAGATGCCATCGACTAGATTGTAGAGAGATTGAACTAACATCCCTACCATCATGGGAAGGGAAAGTTTAATCACTGCCCTCTTAGGCTCTCCCAGTAACATTTGAACACCTTTAGTAACTTTTTGACTCATCCTCTATCCCCCAGATTTTGGAAAATTTTTTGAAGTAGCTTTGGAAACTTATTTTCTCTTCCTCAGAGAAATTCTGAAATATGATTACTTCCATGTCTTTGTCTAAATAATTAATTTCATCTTTTAATTCTATCCATCCCCCCAGCGATCTTGATGAAATACTTTCTACCTTTCTTTTTGAAAGTCTCGCCTTACTGGCCGGGTCATGCTACCACTACTGACTATCACACTAATGGGGAAATTGCCGACCAATTTCCTCAAAATATTAAAAGCACCATTCAAATCAGCATTAATAAGGGTTCCTATTGAAACTTTTCTTGATAGAGAAAGATTTAAATGTTTCTCAGCTATAAAATGTCATGGTGATTGTTATGATTGAGGCCGGAGAATCTAAAGTTAAAGAAGGGCTCTACTACACTAAGGACCATGAATGGGCCCAAATTATGGAAGATGGAACAGTTTTGGTAGGAATAAGTGACTATGCCCAAAAGGAACTTGGAGACTTGGCTTATGTTGAACTCCCAGAAGTCGGAAAAGAAGTGTCAAAGGGTGACGTTCTCTGTGAAGTAGAGAGCGTAAAAGCTGTAAGTGAGGTCTATGCTCCAGTAAGTGGTGAAGTCATTGAAGTTAATGAAGAACTCGAAGAAGCTCCAGAAAAGATCAACGAAGATCCTTATGATGCATGGATTGCCAAAATAAAACCAAGCAATCTTGAGGAGGAATTAAAAGATCTCATGACTGCCGAAAAGTACGCCGAGTATTTAGAATCCCTCTGATTTTCTTCTCTTTAAATCAATTCACCAAAAAATAAAACTTCTTCTAAAGGCCGGGCATCATATCCAAGACCTCCTAAAATTTGGGCAAATTCCCTAGCATGACCATATCGAGTGTAGATTTTTTCAGGGCTCACTTTTTCAATTATCTTTACAAGCTCCCAAAAGTCTGCATGGTTGCTTAATTTTAAATTGCCAAATCCGGATACAAACAGTTCCGAGGGATGGATCGCATCGAATGGTTTTTTGGTTTTAAATCCTCTTACTACAACCTCACCATCTTCTTCAATATTGTTGAATTTCACACCAAATTTTTCATACACTTTAGCAACTTTCCGTATGCCGTTTGAAACTCTGGCAGAATAACCATGAATATCCAGAATTTTAAGTAGTTCTTGAGCCTTCCCCATTTGATTTGCGTATAAAGTTGGAACTTTTTTTCTATCTAAAACTTCCTCTACAAAAGCTATAAGCTTCTTCTCTGCCTCTTTTGGAGTCGGAAAGTTATACATGGGAAGTCCATAGGTGGCTTCAATAATCAAGACATCTGCTTTTCTGAATTCACTCTTTTCAGCTGTTCTAAGTTTGAACCACTTCACATCTCCAGTGTAAAGGAGTGAAAATTCATCAAACTTAATATAGAGCTGGGCAGAACCCAGCATATGGCCCGCAGGATAAAGTTTTGCCTTGTAGTCACCAACGTAAAAACTCCGCTCAAAACTGTAGGTTTTGTAAAACCCGGCTTTCTTGAGGTGGCTGAGGAACTTTGTAGGCCTTGTTGAGATTATAATATCAGCACTAACAAAATGATCGCTGTGGGCATGGCTTTGAAAAGCAATTTTTGATGAAGAGTCCAATCCAATCCCTTTGATTATCATCATCCATAGTTTAAGGTAAAAGCTTTTGAAGTTTATCTTAGCTAATGTTTATTAATTTTGAATGCATACTAACACTGAAGGTGATAAGCTATGAAGGAAAGCCTCAAAGAGAGGATAAAATTATGGAAAAACCTATATATGAACGCCTTCGAAAATGCTGTAAATGCAATTCCGAATGTTGAAGGCGTTCTTTTGGCCTACAACACAAACATTGATGTCATAAAATATCTTAATAAAGATGATTTGGAAAGGAGGATAAACCAAATAGGGAAAGAACGAGTTTTTGAGGTTATTAAAGCTCCCACCGAGAGAATTTCATCGCTTGAGCATCTTTTTGGTGGGATATTAAGAAGCATAAAACTCGGAAAGGCTATAGAGTGGTTTGTAGAAAACGAAGAGATTAGGAGATATTTGAGGGAATGGGGATGGGATGAGCTGAGAATTGGAGGTCAAGCAGGAATAATGGCAAACCTTATTGGAGGAGTTTATAGGATTCCCACTATTGTTCATGTACCTCAAAATCCAAAACTTCAGGCGGACTTATTTGTAGATGGACCAATTTACGTCCCTATTTTTGAAGGAAAGGAATTAAAACTGGTTCATCCTAAAGAAGCAGTTAAAGAAGAGAACGAACTCATCCACTACATATACGAGTTTCCCAGAGGATTTCAGGTTTTTGACATTCAGGCCCCAAGAGAAAACCGATTTATAGCTAACGCTGATGATTACAATGCAAGAGTTTATATGCGGAAAGAATTTAAGGAAAGCTTTGAAAAAATAGCCAAAGGAGTTGAGCTAGCAATAATAAGCGGCCTTCAAGTCCTCAAGGAGTATTACTCCGATGGGACAACCTATCGAGATGTGCTGGATAGAGTAGAAAGTCATCTAAATATCTTAAACCGATACGGTGTGAGAAGTCACTTTGAATTCGCATATACTCCTAATAGGCTAGTTAGAGAAGAGCTCATAGGAATTTTATCAAAATTCACAAGTGTGGGCCTGAATGAAGTGGAACTTGCTTCCATAGTCGAGATAATAGGAGACGAGACTCTTGCAAAGGAAGTACTTGAGGGTCATGTATTTCCCATCATTGATGCAATAAACCTCCTAATGGATGAGACAGGAATCGATAGGATTCATCTCCATACTTACGGTTACTACTTGGCCCTAACCAAGTACAGAAGCGAAGAAGTTAGGGATGCATTATTATTTGCTTCATTAGCAGCTGCGGCAAAAGCCATGAAAGGGAATATTGAAAAGATAGATCATGTTAAAGATGCCCTAAGTGTTCCCACAAACGAGCGAGCTATTGTATTCGAAGAAGAACTTGAAAAAGAGTTCACAGAGTTTGAAAATGGCCTGATCGATATGGTAGATAGACAGCTTGCCTTCGTGCCAACAAAGATAGTAACCTCGCCAAAGAGCACGGTGGGTATTGGGGACACTATTTCAAGTTCTGCATTTGTAAGTGAATTTGCCATGAGAAAAAGTTAACCCTCTCTATTTTTCTAACTTAGGGTAAAAGTTATATATGGAGAAATATAAGAAGTATTAAGCAGATGTTTTGATCTTTCTACCTGCTTTACTCACTTTGGAGGTGGTAATATGCTCTTAGAAGCTCCTGTTTATAAGGAAATCTTTGGAGCTGTAAAAATTTATGAACTGCAGAAAGTCATCAAAATGGATACTGAAACTGAAGATGTCCCGATGTTCACAGTACAGAATATCCCAAGAGAGGATATTTACAAAACAATCGGAGAGATGACAACAGTAGTCCCTATGAAAAATGAAAAACTTCATTTAGTGGATGGTGTCCTCAAAGCTATCCCTCACAAATCACCAATTATAATTGTTTCGAATAGCAAACGAAAAGGGCCCAACAGATTTAAACAAGAAGTTGATCTGGTAAAACACTTCTGTAATCTAACACATTCCAAAGTTATTATGATTCATCAAAAAGACCCCGGATTAGCAGAAGCGTTTAAAGAAGCTGGATACAACGATATTCTGGATGAAAAAGGTCTCGTGAGAAGTGGAAAGGGCGAAGGAATGATTGTGGGAATATTACTTGCAAAAGCCATAGGAGCAAAATACGTTGGATTTGTTGATGCTGATAATTATATCCCTGGAGCCGTTAATGAGTATGTAAAAGATTATGCAGCTGGATTCCTTATGAGTGAAAGCGAATATACTATGGTCAGACTCCACTGGAGGCATAAACCAAAAGTTAGTAAAGGAACGCTGTACTTTAAAAAGTGGGGGCGAGTAAGCGAAATAACTAACCGCTACCTTAATCAACTCATAAGTGAAAAAACCACGTTTGAAACCAATATAATGGTAACCGGAAATGCAGGAGAACATGCCATGACAATGAAACTTGCAGAAATTCTACCTTTCTCAACCGGGTATTCAATAGAACCTTATGAAATAGTTTACCTCTTGGAACGTTTCGGTACGTGGGAAAACGCAGAGGAGGCTCAAGATGTCTTCGATCAAGGAATAGAGATCTTCCAACTAGAAACTCTAAATCCACATTTCCATGAAGACAAAGGCCAAGAACATGTAAAAGAAATGGCTTTGCTTTCACTAACCACCATATACCACTCAAAACTTACCTCAAAAAGGTTGAAAAATAGCATTCTTGAAGACCTCAGAATGCATGGAATAATAAAAGAGAATGAAGAGCCACCAAAACCAATGGTTATGAAACCCATAAAAGACATAGACATCAAGAAGTGGATGAAAACATTAGAGACCCATCAAGAGACTCTAATGAGGTTTGATTTATGAAAGTTATTTTCCTCGACCTAGACAAGACACTGATTGGAGATGATTATTCCCCAGAACCTGCAAAAGAGACAGTGAATTTTCTAAAAGAAAGAGGGTTCAAAATAATCTTTAACTCCTCAAAAACAAGACTTGAGCAAGAATACTACCGAAGCACTCTGGAAGTAAAGGACCCCTTCATTGTTGAAAATGGAAGTGCTGTTTACATTCCAAAAAATTATTTTCCTTTCGAATTTCCTTTCACTCGGGGAACACAGGATTACAAGATCATTGAACTTGGAACACCGTATGAAATTATAAAAAGGATTCTTGATAAAATAAGCACCGAATTTGGTTTGAAATACTATGGAAACTCAAGCATCGAGGAAATCGTGAGATTCACAGACCTTCCAAGACGTCTTGCAAAACTGGCTACACAACGAGAATACTCAGAAACTCTATTTAAGTGGAACAAATCCGGATTCGAAGAAAAACTTAAGAAAAATGGCCTTAAAGTCTCAAAGGGAAGCCGATTTTACACTGTAACGGGGCCCACAGATAAAGGAAAAGCGACTAGAGTTCTCCTGAATTTGTACTCTAAACTAGAAAAGGTCGAAAGTTACGCCGTAGGAGATGGAGAAAACGATATTCCTATGTTAGAAGTTGTTGATAATCCTTTTGCAATTGGGCTCTCTTATAATAGAGCTAAAAATATAAAGAAAATAAGTGAATTAATAGAGGTGATAAGATGAAAACCCTAATCCTCGCTGGAGGAAAAGGTACTCGTCTCTGGCCATTGAGTAGAAAATTAATGCCAAAACAATTCATAAGAATTTTTGACAATACTTCACTTTTTCAAAAAACAATGGAGAGGGCACTAAAGTTTTCAAACCCCAAAGAGATATTCATCGTTACAAACAGGGAGTACAATTTTAGAGTTCTAGATGATTTAAATGAACTTGGCATAGATGTCCCCAAGGAGAACATCCTTCTAGAACCAGTGGGGAAAAACACGTTACCTGCTATTTACTGGGGAATGAAAATTATAGAGGAGAACTATGGAAAATCAAAAGTCGCAGTTTTGCCCTCTGATCATCTCATAAAAGTTAACGAAGACTACATAAAAGCTTTTGAAAAGGCTAAAAAACTTGCTACCAATTATTTTATCACGTTTGGGATTAAACCTACGAGGCCTCACACAGGATACGGATACATAAAACCTGGAGAGAGGCTTGAAGGTGGTTATAAGGTAGATGAATTTAAAGAAAAACCAGATTACGAAACTGCAAAGAGATACGTAGAAAACGGGTATTATTGGAACAGTGGAATGTTTTTATTTGACAGTAGACTTTTTATTGAGGAAGTAAAACGAGTGAACCCTGAGGTTTATCAGGCATTTGAAGAAGCAGAAGACGTAGAAAAAGCCTATGAAAAAGTTCCTGAAGTCTCTGTAGATTATGGCGTGATGGAAAAAACAGATAAAGCGGCAATAGTACCCTTAAACATATATTGGAATGATTTAGGAAGCTTTGATGCCCTTTATGAGGCCTTTGAAAAAGATGAGAGTGGAAACGCCATCCGAATAAGCGGATTTAAAGGAGATCACATAAACATTGACTCAAAAAATAATTTGGTAATAACAGAAAGATTAACAGCTACAGTTGGTGTAGAAGATTTAGTAATAATAGATACCGGAGATGCACTTCTTGTAGCTAAAAAAGGTGAAACTCAAAAGGTCAAAGAAGTTTACAAAAAATTAATTGAAAAACATGATGAAAGAGCATTAGTCCACAGAACTGCCTATCGGCCTTGGGGATCCTATACAGTACTAGAAGAAGGGGAAAGATACAAGATAAAACGCTTAACGGTACTTCCCGGCATGAGGCTTTCTGTGCAAAGACATTACCACCGCTCCGAACATTGGGTTGTAGTTAGGGGTACTGCAAAGGTAAAAATTGGAGATAAAGAACTTCTTTTAAGGCCTGGGGAGAGTACGTTTATTCCAGCAGGAGTCATCCACAGACTTGAAAATCCAGGAAAAGTAACTCTCGAAGTCATAGAAACTCAGATAGGTGAATATTTAGGAGAAGACGACATTGAACGTTTCCAAGATGACTTTGGGAGAGATTAAAAATGGAAAAACCGATAGGCAATTATCTCGGAGCCAATAAAAGTGCTTATACGGGGTGAGAAAATGGGCAGAATATTCGGAACATTTGGTGTTAGAGGGATTGCAAACGAAAAGATAACTCCTGAATTTGCACTTAAAATAGGAATGGCCTTTGGAACACTGCTTAAAAGAGAGCAGCCAGACAAAGAGCTCTGGGTGGTTATAGGTAGGGATACAAGAGTTAGCGGAGAAATGTTAAAAAATGCATTGATAAGCGGTCTTTTAAGTGTTGGAGTCAATGTAATAGATGTCGAGGTGGCCCCAACCCCAGCCATCCAGTTCGCGTGCAAATATTTTGGGACTGATGGGGGGGCCGTGATAACAGCATCCCATAACCCCCCAGAATACAATGGAATAAAACTCCTTGAACCAAATGGTCTTGGTCTCAAAAAGGAAAGAGAAGCCATTGTTGAGGAGCTTTTCTTCAAAAAAGAATTTTATAAAGCAAAATGGAACGAGATAGGCCAGTTGGTGGAGAGAGATATAATAAGGCCCTACATAGACACGATAAAGGCTAAGGTAGATGTTGAAGCAATAAAGAAAAGAAACCCCTTTGTTGTTGTGGACACTTCAAATGGTGCTGGCTCATTAGTGTTACCATACCTTTTAAGGGAGCTCGGATGCAAAGTAGTCAGCGTAAATGCTCAACCAGATGGTCACTTCCCCGCAAGAAACCCAGAACCAAATGAAGAAAACTTACAAGGTTTTATGAAAATAGTCAAAAGCCTTAAAGCTGATTTTGGAGTTGCCCAAGATGGTGATGCCGATAGATCAGTATTCATAGACGAAAATGGAAATTTTATACAGGGTGACAAGACTTTCGCTCTTGTAGTAAAGGCAATGCTAGAAGAAAACAAAGGAGGATTGGTTGTAACTACAATAGCGACATCCCATATAATTGATGAGCTTGCCAAGATGTATGGAGGGAAAGTTCTGAAAACGAAAGTAGGAGACTTGATAGTTTCCAGAGCTTTGCTTGAACACAATGGACTTGTAGGAGGAGAAGAAAACGGAGGAGTTATTTTCCCAGACCACGTCTTAGGTAGAGATGGTGCCATGACAGTCGCAAAAATAGTCGAGATCTTTGCAAAAAGAGGAAAGAAATTCAGCGAACTCATAGAAGAACTTCCAAAATTCTACCAAGTAAAGACCAAGAAGCACATAGAAGGTGATAGAAAAGCAATAGTGGCAAAAGTGGCAGAGATCGCGGAGAAAGAGGGATTAAAAATCGACACAACGGATGGGACAAAGATTCTCTTTGAAGATGGATGGGTTCTTATAAGAGCGAGTGGAACTGAACCAATAATAAGAATCTTCGCAGAGGCAAAAAGCGAGAAAAGGGCCAAAGAGTACCTTAATATAGGTTTAAAACTGCTGGATGAAGTATTGAAAGCTTGATCTTTTGTGATCCTTTTTAACCTTAATATATTCACCTTTGGTTTCTTTAACATTTATAATAACTTCAAGCCTACTCGAAGTTGATGAAAGTAGGGGAATACATAAAAAAGTGGACAACAGTTCTTCTGCTTTCCCTTATTATTGGAATAGTAGGAGGATTCGGGGCAGTCATCTTTAGAAAACTAATTTCTCTCATGAGGGGATTATTTTTTGAAGTTTTACTACCCCATATATCGATATATTACAACGGATATAACCTTGGATACATTCTCCTCCCAGCAATAGGAAGTATCATGGTGGCCCCGATAATTAAAAAATATCCAGAATTAAAGGGAAACGGGATACCAGAAGTTATAGAGGCCGTAATATTCAAAAAAGGTGAGATAAAAGGAATTCTAGCACTTTTGAAAACATTGGCAACTTCAATCACCATTGGAAGTGGAGGAAGCGTTGGAAGGGAAGGGCCCATCGGTTTTATTGGAGCTTCTCTAGCTTCAGAACTATCCCAGTACTTTAATCTCTCTCCAGAAATGAAGAAACTTCTAACTACTTGTGGATTAGCTGCTGGAATAGCAGGAACATTCAACACACCCTTTGCTGGAGCAATTTTTGCTCTTGAAGTCGTTTATATGGGAATCTTTTCAATAAATCTAGTTCCAATATTTCTCTCAGCTGTAATTGGGAATACTGTAACCCTTTTGCTTTTGGGAGAAGCTTTTGAAGTCAATATCCCCCTTCAAATTGTCCATGCACATATTGAACTCCTCTTTCTGTTCTTTATGGGCTTAATATTTGGAATCCTAGCTGCTTATTGGGCAAAGTTCCTATTTTGGCTTACCGATATATTTGAAAATGTGAAAACACCCTTATGGATAAAACTCCTCCTTGGAGGATTAAGTGTTGGTTTCATTGGAATGTTCTTTCCCAATTATGGGATACTAGGTGTTGGTTATGAAGGAATGGAGCTTGCTATTGCCGGGTTATTACCACTTACCCTACTTATTCTTCTTGGAATTGGAAAAATGCTAGCAACATCCATAATGATTTCTTCTGGACATAGTGGAGGTATATTTGCTCCAAGTCTTTACATTGGTGCATTACTTGGAACCGCATATGGAACTATCCTAAATCTCCTTTTCCCAAACATTGGTATCAATCCAGCTGTTTATGCTTTAGCTGGAATGGCAGCATTCTTTAGTGGCCTGATTCAGGCCCCTATAAACCAAATACTCATGGTGGCAGAGATCACAAAGGGATACACCCTCCTCCCGGGAGTAATAACCTCAGCAACGACGAGCTTTTTAACAGCAAGATTCATCCTAAAAGGTTCCTCTGTATATACTCTAAAGCTTGAGCGGAAGGGTATCCACATAAAGACTGGTCGTCCAGTTGTCTTAGAAACTATCCCAGTAAAAGAAATTATGACAATAAATCCCGTGTTTGTATACAAGTGGAATACCTTAAATTACGTTGAAGAGATGGTTGGAAAAACCGGCCACGATTGTTTTCCAGTAGTTGATGAGAATATGGAAGTATTGGGTGTTGTTGGTGTAAAAGACTTTTTAAATCGTTCTCAAAGAATAAAAGCCCTACCTGTTGGAAGATTCCTTCGTAAGGAATATGCTCTTGGATATCCAACTGAAACTGCCCATGATGCATTTGAAAAATTGATGAAATACGATCAAAATCTTCTTCCTATTGTTGAAAGTCCTGAGAGCAAAAGACTCATTGGAGTTGTAACAAAGAGAGACATCTATAAAGCCTATTATCGAGCAATAAGAGAAATGTATATAGAAGACTAACCTCCTCCCGCTCTGAACGACGAGGCTTCCAGCCCGCAATAATAGTGATCATTTTGAGAGCATTCCAATCATGTAAAAGAGAAGCTTTGCAGCAGTTAAGGCCGTGACATCTCCAAGCTCCATTCCGGCCACTTCCATTATATCAAAGCCAATGACTCTTTTATGCTCTACAAGCCACTCCAAAGCCTCTATAACTTCCCAAAATCCTAAACCACCTGCTTCAGGAGTCCCTGTAGAAGGCACCATTGAAAGATCAAAGACATCTACATCTATTGATATGTATATTGGTTCTGGGAGTTTTTTCACAATCTCCTTGAAATTGGTGATACTGTAATCTCTGGCATGAACCCATGGAATATCATTCTCTCTCGCGTATTCCACCTCTTCTTTAGTGCCACTCCTTATTCCAAACTCAGTGACCTTTATACCAAGTTCTGAAATTCTTCTTGCAACACATGCATGATTCCACGGATTTTCTTCATAGCTCTCCCTTAAATCAAGGTGAGCATCAAAAACAACATAGCTCTTTGGATTTAAAGCTTTCACAGGTGCATAGGTCATAGAGTGCTCGCCACCTAATACCACGGGCATGGCGTTGGGATTTATCTTCTTGATTTCTTCTACAGTTCCAACACCCCTCTTTATGGTTTCAAGTGGATTGCCCGCAACTATCGCTAAATCACCAACATCGGCTATCCTTACCTCTGCAAGGTCAACATCATAATCCAAGATATAGCTTTCCAAATTGAGCGTGGCCTGTCTTATTAACGTAGGCCCAAACCTCGTTCCGGGCTTGTAGGAAGTCGTTCCATCAAAAGGAATCCCCAATATAACAAAATCTCCATCCTCTACATCACTCATCGGGAATTCAAGTTTTAAACTTTCATATGTATAAAGAAACTCCATTTCCCTCACCGAAGAGAGGTCTAATAAGTGAGTTAAAAAGTTTTGGAAAAATAAACCCAAGAAAAAAAAATCAACTGCTTTCTCCCTTAAGCTTCATGATCTTTATTCTTCCAAGAGTCTCCCAGTACTCGACGTTAATTCCTTCTTTAAGCTTATCTTTGATCTCCTCATTAACCCCTGTAGCTATTGGAACATCAAAGAGATCGTAAGTTTCCATGTCCATGAGCTGGACAGTATCAGGAGTGATAGCTATAATCTGTCCTGTCTTCTTGTCAATAATTGGAACATCAACTTCAGCACTTGTTGGCTTCACAATGCTCCTGACCTTACCATCAAATATTCCAACAGCTTCAATTCTTGCTTTTGCTGAACCGTGCTTCCCAGGGGATGAAACAGTAATGTTAGCTATTCTACATGGTTCGTCGTCAATAAGGATGTATCTTCCAGGTTTAAGCTTACTAACCTGAACTCTAGTTTTATCTCCCATTTTCCTTACCTCCCGCAAACGTTCTTGATGTGGTTTATTTTAAGCATTTAAAAAATTTTTGAAGAAAGTTCTACCAAAGTAAACTTCCCTCGTAGTTTATCAAAACTTCATTGACAACGCTCCATGCCATCAAAGGCTCCTTGTAAATACTGATCTTCTCTCCTTCCAACACGCTCAAAAAGTCCCCATGAGGAAATCCTCCCACGATAACTGCTGGAGAGATGTATTCATTCAGTTTCCTTCCAAAGCTCTGAGGGCTCATTAAAACCCCATTTTCATGCATTATGAAAACTGCATCCGGGCCGATATCCCCGATAATCTCGGAAAGAGTTTTGTTTTCTATTCTTAGCAGTGCAAGGTCTTTTGGGATTACTCTATTTTTAAATAAGCTCTCCATTAAACCCACAAAACGATTATAGTTCCGGGGCAATCTTGTTTCTGGTTTTATATAGATAACCTCA
Organism: Thermococcus sibiricus MM 739; assembly: GCF_000022545.1. Lineage (NCBI taxonomy): Archaea > Methanobacteriati > Methanobacteriota > Thermococci > Thermococcales > Thermococcaceae > Thermococcus > Thermococcus sibiricus. Next base: position 237,350 of record NC_012883.1, on the reverse strand, counting down.
TTATTCCTTGTGTGTACATAAACCCTAAGTTTCCCTTCTTTATTCAATATACTCTCTAATGCGTTTATAAGGCAGAGATGAACTATATCTGGCCTTCCTCTTCTTTCTCCATCTTTTAAAGATTTAAGAGCAGTGTGGTGATATGTAGAATCCAGAAGAATCTCTTCTGGCTTTTTGAATCTTCTCTTAGCATGGCTAATAATTGAGGGGTGATTTTGAAGCTCTTTGGGCACAAGTTCAAGTTCACTGTCCGCAATTATCAGGTGAAGCACTTTTATTCACCTCTACCAAAATATCCCTCTTTTTGAGTTCCCGCATTATCTCTATGTAAGTGTCCTCCCTCATTCCAAGAACCTCTGGAGGGATAACTCCATAAGCACACAACCCTTTTGCTACAATGCGAGCTACTATAGCCGTCGTAAAACCGGTAACACGGGCCATCGATGTAAAACCATCTTTTTCTTCATCATACAGGAAATACCTAACTTCCATGGATCTATCATTAATTCTGCCTTTTCCAATAACTTCCATTATTGAAAAATCCGGGCTTTCGTATGTCGTTAATGGAGATATCACATTAAGAGTATTTTCCAAGTTTTCCGAACTGAAGAACCCAAGTTCCCTTAAGATTTTCATCTTGGCTAAATGTCCTGGCCAGCGGAGTGTCCATTCCTCCAGTCTCTTAGCATTAATATTCTCAAGAAGCGAGCGCAGGCCATCGCTTACAAATGCTTCAAATTCTCTATTACCGATGTTCACGTTTTTAATCCCCTCTAGAGGATCCACAGAAACAATCTTTCCATCTCTTATGACTCTCGCAGGCCTAGTATACTCTTCAATTAAATCGTAAGGAGACCATGTTATTCTATAATATAATGGAGGTTTAGGTTCTTTTGGAAGGCCTCCGACATAAATATAGGCCTCTTCGAGTTCATCCATTTCCTGATAAATTCGTCCTAGAAATATGTGACTGAGGCCCGGTGCAAATCCAGCATCAAATACAACAGTTACCTGAGCTTTCTCCGCTTTATCATAAAGTTCCATGGGATTTTCAGGCATGAAAGATACATCTACTATATCAACGCCTGCTTTAATTGCAGCTTTAACAGTAGAATAACCGAACCTGCCCGGCAGTGCTCCAATAACTAATTCAAATTGCCGCATGATTTCGACTAGTTCATTAAAGTTCGAAGCATCTATTTTTATGGTTTCTGCAAATTTTGAGAGTTCTTCTAATCTCCTTTCACTTACATCGCCAACAGAAACCTCAAACTCATCTTTTAAATCCCAAGCTATAGCCTTTCCAACATTCCCTGCTCCAAGTATTAAAACCTTCATTATAGATCACCTCCCTTTGTTGGAAGAAACCTATATAAAATGTTATCGTGAAAATAATCTAAGATGAAACTTAATTTACCGAGCTTTCTACGGAGGAGGGGACTCCCAGAGGCATTACTCGAAACTTCAGAACCAAAGATCATGCACATAAGTGATACACCGGATAACATATACCCATTCATTCTAAACTTAATAGAAAAGAGTAGACCAGCGTACATAATTCATACCGGAGATCTTGTAGATAATATAAAACTCGAAAGACGACCCGAACTTAAAGAGAGATATAAAAAGAGAGTTCAAAAACTTTTAGATATCCTAGAAAACTCTAATGCCACAGTATATATAGTGCCTGGAAATGAAGATGACCCAAAAATACTCAGAAAATTTTCTAAAAAGGCAAAAATAGTAAAGCCTAGGGATATCATAGACATAGAGGGAATTAGACTGGCTTTGGCTCACGAACCTTATGAATTAAAAGATAACGAACCCATTGATTTTGCATTATATGGTCATAACTTTAAAGTTATCGAGAAAGGCCTAAATGGAGTCCTAAACATTAATTTCATTCTCCCATACAGCAAACGTGTTATCAAGGTCAAATACCCAGATGGAACAAATTTTGAAAGAGGTTATAAAGTGATGAGGGGGTTATAATGAGGTTAATGCGTTTTGGGCCGTCGATGCTCTTTTTGAGAACTTCGAATATTGAAGAAGGAGAGAAGTTCATTGGCAATCTATTCAGTGTCTCAAAGACTTCGGTTGATGAGGCTTGGAACAAAAGCGGGGAACTAAATACTATTGTTTTTGTAACTCCATCAGAGGAATGGAAAACCATTTTAGACTTAAGGAGAGGGGCTTTTTTGATAGAGATGAGAAGTGACAGCGTGTTAAAAGAACTTTTGAATGCAAAGGCCCCTTTTGAAAGAGCTAACCTTGGGCCCCAAATAATACTTCTTCGAGTTCCAAAAGAAGCGGAAAAAACTGCAGAGATAGTACCTCAAAGATATGGGGCAATAGAGACCAGCTTCGCACGGGGAGTGAATGAAGGAGAGGAGAAAGATACATTACTCATTGTGACGGACAAAAAACTTGTTGACCATGTTAATATAAAGGACATAAAAGGGTCCTTCTTAATCAAAAAGAACTTTATAGAAGTTTATAGAACTCTTAGAACGGACTTACCAATTCTACTCTTTAAGCTGCTCCCTGAAGGATGGCAAGAAATAACCATAAGAATATACGATAACGAAAAGAGGTATGACGAAAATATAGAAAGAGTACTTCTTGTGCTTGAAGACCTTGACTTGGGATACGTTGTGAGTGAAGGATGGGACTGGGACTATCCAAGGCCTTTCATGAGAATTAGAGTCTACAAAATAAAACTCATAACATGGGAAGATCCACTTAGAATAAAGTTTCTTCTTAAAGGTCTAGAATACAAAGGATACCAAAGGTTTGCCGATATCGACGTCTTTGTAGAAGGAAAAAAGATTCCTTGGGTAGAGGTATCAAAGGAATACCAATCAAAATTTGAGCTTGCCAAAGCAGCTCGAGAAGAGCTTGAAAGTTTATTAAGTGAAGAAACTAGAAAAGTGCTCAATGAAATTGAAACTAAAATTTTAAATGACAAAGATCCTCAAGAGGGATCTTAAATTCCTTTCCATAATCCTCCAAACGTGGAGACTTCCTAATTTTAATTTTTAATGTTCCTTCTTCATGGATAACCTCCAGCACTCTAGAAGCTGCCTCTTCTAATTGCAAGAGCAATGCCTTTGTCGCTATATCCCTGTTTATGAAATAAATTCCTACCCTCTCTTCATCACCAAAAACATAGCGTGTGTAATTTGTAGCATATAATTCAAATACCTCTTCCCTTTCCTGGAGATGTACAAGCCTTTCAATTCCAAAGATGAAGTACACTATATTTTTGTGGGTTTCATAGTATTCCCGAAGAATTTTAGAATATCTAGAGGCATATACTGTAATATCTTGGTGGGGGTCCAAATAACCTATCATCTTGCCAAGCTTTATGTTCCCCCCTATTTTTATTACATCAAGCTCATGTGTGAAAGATGTATCCTTGCCAGCAATATCAAGATTTAATTTCAACATTGATAAAATATCTAAAACATCCAAGACAAGTATATTATCAGTAATTTTCTCAGAAATTCCTACCAGCCATTTAAAAATTAAATGAATGGGCTCACTAGAAGAATATTCTATGACAATTCCTTCTTTCCACATCACTGACTTTGCATATTCCAAGATTTCCTCCTCCACTGTGGAAGTCATAATTCTATCACCCCATCCAAATGATCAAGTTTAGGTGCTTTTTTAATAAAAAATCTGTCTCCTCTACCATTAATCTCAAGAACTCTTGTGGAGCTCTCATACCATAGAGCCCTGACTTGAGCACCCATAAGACCCTTTAGAGCAAAAACAAAGATCATGTTTCCTTCAAACAATGGGCTTCTTACAATTTTCTCAAAATACTCCTCGACCCTATAGGAAGATTCTTGGAAGGAGTACAAGAACTTTTCCGTGCCCAAAAACACAATAACGGCCTTATCAGATTTGGCTTTTTCAAAGAATAACCTTACTGCATCAGTATACTCTTTAAGTTGTACATAAAACTCTTCCATTATCCTAACTCTTCCAATTACCTTCCCAAATTCGACCCTGCCTCCTCCTTTAATAACACAGAGATTTTCCAAATGATGAGTTTTATATCCTAAAAATCTAAGCTGCTGGACAAAGAGATGAAATATATCCAACATGTCAATGATTAAGATTGGTATCCCCTCTTCATTGCTCCATTTCACCAATCCATCAAGAAAAAGTTCCGGGTGAGTCGTGGATTCATACTCAATGAATATTCTCTCTCCCTCACGAATATCATTTAAAAACTCCCTTAACTTTAACTTCATTGGTATTCACCTAAGATTATTGTTATTAACGTGTTATTAAATGTTTTTCTTTCTATTTTAGAATTTTTTCTGTATCTTTGCCACAAAAAACCCACTAGTATTATGTTCATCCGGATAAAATCGTCTTGCTTTAGCGAGTTCAGAACTAAGCTCTATATCAAATGGAGAAGTCAAGGCCGGTTCCCCAAATCTAAGGGGTAAAAGTGCAATATCAAAGTTATCAAGCGCCCATTGAATTACAAATTCATTCTCCTCTGGTTCCAATGAACAGGTAGAATACACTAACACTCCTCCCACCTTTAGATTCTCTAATGCAACCTTGATCATTTGCATTTGCAGGTTTTGACAGAATTTAACATCTTCAATTGTTCTATCTGCTTTTCTCTCTGGATTTTTATGGATTGTGCCACTACCAGTACATGGAGCATCCAAAAGAATTTTATCAAACTCTATGCCAAGTTCTCCCATGTACAGAGAACTTTTATGAATGAGGATGGTATTTGTCACCCCAAGTCTTGAAAGATTAAGTCTGGTCTCTTTTAGTCGATCTCTCCCCACATCAAAGGCATATATTACTCCCTTGTTTTTCATTAGTTGGGCCATATAAGATGTCTTCCCTCCCGGAGCTGCAGCCATATCCGCTATAATTTCTCCGGGCTTTGGCTCAAGAGCTACTGGTGGATACATTGAAGAGGCCTCTTGGATATAGATTAATCCCCCCAGATATTCTGGAGTTGATGTGATCGAAAAAGGTTCACGTGTTAAACAAAACCCCTCTCTTGCCCAAGAAATGCGTTTAAACTGAAAACCCTTTTTGTTCATGATTTTAGTGATAGTAGATATTTCAGTCCTAAGAGTGTTAACCCGAAAGCACCGGGGCAATGGCCTTTCCATAGCTTCTGCTATCCTCACTGCTCTCTCTCCCCAGAGATCAAAATACCTCTCTGCAAACTCTTTTGAGTACCCAAGCCTGAAGAGTTTCTCTATCATGAACTAAGAATAGAGAAAGAAATTTATTAAATTTTGCATGTTAGCGTTCAAATGGACTCTCCTTTAGTTTATCATTTACAAAGCGAACCATATGTTCCACATCCTGCTTTATGGTTTCAATTTCTGGTTTCATGAACACGTAAACGACGTTGGTTTTTGGAGTAATTGAAATGTGTTTAACGTTCTCAATTCTTGAAAACCCTTGGAGAAATTCCTTCAATAATTCTACATCACGCTTCTTTTCGAAGAGAGCCTCATACTGCTTTCCATTGATTTCAACTATTTCCCTCTGTAAAAGCTCCTCATCCTCAATTTTTGGTTTAAAGCGATAGTATCCTCTCTGTATTAAATGTGCCTCACGCCTTATTCTTGAGTATGGTTTCAAAATAAAGTATATTTTGTCATGCCTGTTTATAATCTTTGAAATCGGAAAGTAGAGGATACTCTGTCTCGGCAAAAGGGTTAAAGTGTATTCAAATTTATCAATGTTACCTTCGTTGACTTTGTAAAATGCTCTAAAGCCAACGTACCCTCCAACCCAAACGTAATCTTTATCCTTTGGCTTCACTATGTCCTCTATAGTTCTCAAATAGTAGTCCATTATAGTCAAATTCAGTTTTCGTCCTCTGTAAAACTGTAAAGTTGCAAGAGCTCCTAACAACATAATCAAAAGCAATAATTCTGGTGTAATCTTCATTATTAAACCTCCTCTATTGGATAATATTTTTGAAAGGTCATATCATCAACTATCTCAAAGTTAACTTTTCCTTCTAAAACCTTTACTACATCTTTAACTATTCTGGCATGAACGGCCCAATTAACAGCCATCTCAAATGGATGTCTCGGAGTCCTTCTAGCCAATCCAAGGAAGATTATCACCTTGTTATCTTCTTTTCTAATCAGACTTACAATTCCCAAACTAACTATGTCCTCTCCGCTTATGGGCTCTTTAACCTTTTTTAACTCCTGATAAATCTCCTCAATCTCCAATTATTAAACCTCCAATCCTTTCAAGCCACTTTAAACCTCTTGGCTCTTCTTCAAACATTGGGACTTTCACTATATCCACATCCCTGAATTTCTTGTGTATTTCCCCCAAAACCTTTTTCTGAGTATCCATCCTCACTTTTATCTTTGAGACTTCCTCTTCAAACTCTATGATTTTGTTAACCACCACGAGGTTAAAGGGGATTTTGAATTTCTTCAAACTTTCATGTGCCCTTTCCGTCTCGTAGAGGGGTAGCATCTCAGCGTTCATCACAGCTACTACACTTGTCCTATCCCTATTTGTTATAATATCTCTCACAAATTCGATTTCCTCTTTGTATGCAAGAAGCTCTTTCATAACCGGATCCTCTCTTTCTCTGCTTGGCAGCTCATATTCCTCCCCGTCTACCATGAATTTCCTTTCTCCCTGTATATTCTCAATGGTCCTCCTTTTATCAAGAATTTTTCTCCTCACTTCAATAAGTTTATTTACCCATATCAGAGCAATATGAGGCAGTGCCATGACCCTCAACGTTAGTCCAGTTGGAGGAGTATCAAAGATTATGACGTCCCATTCATCTCCTTTTTGCAGTATCTCCCTGATCGCCTCAAGGGTGGCATACTCTTCTATACCGGGAGAAAAGCTGAGCACCTCAAAATACTTTTCAAGGTTTATTACAGTCAAGTATCGGTACATGTGCTTGAGATTCTCCTCAAGATGCTTCAAATAGGTTTTAATGAGCTTTTCCATGTCAAGTTCCATTGCATAGAGGCTCTCGGCTATCTGTTTCGGCTTATCATTTAGCTTAACTTCAAATACATCACCCAAATTATGAGCCGGATCTATTGAAACTATCAGTGTCTTGTAACCTCTCTTAGAAAGGGCAGCTGATACTGCAGCAGAACTGGTGGTTTTTCCTACTCCTCCTTTTCCTATGAAGAATAAAACCCTAAATCCTTCCTTTGGAATAAGGTACTCTTTCACTGTTATCACCTCATGTTATTTCAAACATTCCTGCCAGCTCTCCAAATATATCATCCATTTCTCCTGCTCTTCTCTGCATTACATAGATCTCCCTTACCATATGTGGCATTATTCTCATAACAAGGGTCGTTGGAGGAGATGGTATCCCCACAAACGACCCCATAAGTATGAGTGCAAACACATTTTCAAGCTCTCTCTCCTCAAACTCGAGATATTCCGTAGAACGTGCCTTAAATGAACTAAAAAATCCTCTAAAAAATGCTTTTAGATTTTCAAACATTTAACCACCCCGTTTTCATTGTCAATGGATTGAGGGATTTTTCCTGCATAATATACATCTCCCTGAGCATGTACGGAAGAAGCCTATAGCTAATATCAACAGGAGGGTTTGGGAGTCTTACATAACTCCCAAGCAGAAGAAGTGCAAATACATTCTCAAGTTCTTCTTCCTCCCATTGGAGACCCCTAAGATAATAAAGCTTAAATCCCTTATTGAATCCCCATAAAGCCCGAATGGGTATGGAAACCCAGTAGAGAATCCTCCTTAAGAAGGTTTTCATTGAATCACCTCAACAAAATTAAAAAATTTAGAATGGAAAGGAGTTTCACGCCGGAGCCGCTTCGTATTCCTCGGCAGGTCTCTTCCATGCAAGGTAGAAGTCATAAGCTAAGAGGAAGTTAAGCAATAGACCCACTATAAGAGAGCCCTTAACAGCTATTAATGTGCTTCCTTTGAGCGGAACTACCGCTATGTACCATATGAGACCTGCCGTAACTGTTATCCACAGGAAGAGAGCTGGAATTAAGACGGCGTAACTCCATATTCCAGCTTTCTGTATCTTGTAAGCCCATAGAGCTGCTGTCAACATAGCTATTGATGCTAAAAGCTGATTCATACCGGCAAATGCTGGCCAGAGAACTTTATAACTGGCTCCCCATGCCATCCAAGTTCCAAGCACTGCAATTATTATTGAGGCAACCCACTTGTTTGTTAGGCTCTTCCAGATTCCTTGGCTCGTATCAACAACCATTCCAAAGACTTCCTGCCATGCAAATCTTCCAAGCCTTGTAGCTGTGTCGAGAGATGTCAATGCAAAGGCTGAAACCCAAAGGGTTGCAAACGTCTTTCCTAGTGTAACGTCTATTCCATACATATCAGCAAGTCCTTGAGCATAACCTCCAATGAAGGTTCCAAGACCTCCCTTGGTGATGTATTGGGTTCCCCACTCAGCAACGCTCAGCCCGGTCAGCTTAACACCGTAGACAGCTATGGCGGTAATGACTATTGTTGAGAGGAATCCCTCAGTGAACATTCCTCCATAACCCACTAACAGACCGTGGATCTCTTTATCAAGCTGTTTCGATGATGTTCCTGAACTAACTAAGGAGTGGAAACCGCTTAGAGCACCACATGCAATCACCAGCGGAACTGTAGGCCAGAATGGCGATGGCTGCCCAACAACAACAACGTTTGCTGAGAACGTTGTAAATCCTGGGGCTTCAAATGGCTTTGCAAGTGCTATGAACGCTATGCCTCCAATTAAGAGTCCAAACCAGAGAATGTAGGCGTTAAGGTAGTCTCTGGGCTGAAGAAGTATCCATACTGGCAGTGAAGCTGCCACAATAATGTAGATCATTAATATAATATTCCAGTAGTGGTATGCCTGAAGATACTCGGGGCTTCCATCGACTGTTTGACCTTGAACAAAGATCAGTGGGTTCTTAAAGCCAATCCATACTGCCACAACAAGGAGTATTAGCCCTATGATAGTTGCAACATAGAAGTTTACGTTCATCTTATACATCAGCCAGCCTAGAATAATTGCCACTAGAAGGAACAACAGCGTTGCTGTTGCAGCTTCCGGAGTCAGGACTACCAATCTTGCTACAACTGCTACGAACGCCGCCACTACAAGTAGGAGAGTGAACCAAATGTAAACTTCAAAAGCAACCCCCGTCCTTTTGCTCATTATTTTTCCAGCAATCCACTGTATAGATTTACCATCATACCTTACTGATGCCATCAAAGCCAGATAGTCATGCACTGCCCCAATGAATACGTTTCCAAACCATACCCATAGCAAGGACGGCAACCATCCCCACGCCATTGCTATTGCTGGCCCCGTAATAGGTCCAGCTCCAGCTATTGAGGCGAAGTGATGACCATAGAGAACTACCGGGTGCGCTGGAACGTAATCAACACCATCATAGAGCTTGTGTGCAGGGGTTGGTCTGTTGGGATCGGCTTTGACGACTTTGTTCTGGAGAGCTTTTCCATAAGTAAAATACATGGCCACATATATAATTGCAGCCGCCAATATAATAACTGCTGAGTTCATCCAAAGCACCTCCCTTGTGGAAATTCATCATAGGTTTATGTATATGTAGTATATATGTCTTTCGGAAATTTAGAGTATTTTTTGATAAATTTACCAAAAAATGGACGAAAACAGCCAAATTTCCTTACAATTTAGGGCAAAAAAATCAAAAATGAAAATTTAGAAAAGACAAGCCGAGGCTCTAAGTGAGTTCTATTAGTGTTTGTCCGGTGTCGACTGTGTCGCCTTCCTTCACTAGTATTTTCTTCACAACACCATCTTTTGGTGAGGGGATTTCATTCTCCATTTTCATGGCTTCCAAAACAAGCAACCCCTGGCCAACCTTAACTTGATCACCCTCTCGAACTAAAACACGCAAAATCTTTCCAGGCATCGGAGCAGTGACAACATTCTCACCAGCGGCAGTTGGTGCCGGTGCTGTGGGAACTTCAACAGGAGCTGAAGGAGTCGATACCGGAGCAGAAGGAGCACTCACAGGTTGAGTTGAAACTTCTGAAGGAGCATAACTCGGCATTGCCAAAGCCTCAAGCTTTACTCCTTCAACGCCAACCTCATACTCTCTTCCACCCACATAAACCTTTATTACCTTCCCTTTGGGTTTTTCTTCAACTGGCCTTAATTTTCCTTGCTTTCTAAGTTCAAAGAACTCCAAAGCCACCTGTGGGAAGAGGCAGTAAGTTACCACGTCTTCCTCCCTCTCAAGGTAGCCCTTTTCCTCAAGTTCTTTTCTCGCTTTCTCAAGCATGGGTTCAAGCAAATCTGCTGGTCTAACGCTTATAGATTCCTCATCACCAAGAATAAGCTTCTTGATTTCCTCCTTTATTGGAGCTGGAGGCCTTCCGTAAAGACCCTTAACGTAATTCTTCGTTTCCTCAGTTATCATCTTATACCTACCAAACAGAACATTAAAAACCGCTTGAGTTCCAACTATCTGGGATGTGGGTGTAACTAACGGTGGGTAGCCGAGATCCTCCCTGACCTTAGGAACTTCTTCAAGAACTTCATCGAGTTTGTCCAAGGCTTTAAGCTCGCTCAATTGTTTTATTAAGTTGGAGTACATTCCGCCTGGAATTTGATGAATCAAAACGTTCGGGTCGCCATGGAGTGCTCTCTTGTTCAGTAAGTGCTCGTATTTTTCGTCTAAGAGCTTCCTTAGGTATCTGGATATTTCAAAGATTAACTTCATGTCAATCTTGGGCTTATCCTCTTCTCTCAGAGAGTAATAAATGCTCTGGATTGCAGGCTGAGCGGTCCCATTAGCAAGTGGGTAAATAGCCGTGTCTATATAATCTGCTCCAGCCTCAACGGCTTTCAAGTAGGTTGCCGAAGCTAACCCACTCGTCGCATGGGTATGAACGTTAACTTTTACTCCATAGCGGTTTTTAATCTCTTTCACAAGTTCATAAGCCGTCTGAGGATCCAAAAGGGCGGCCATGTCCTTAATTGTTATGTAATCAACGTCAAGCTCAATAAGTTCATCAACTTTCTGAAGGTAATACTCCAACGTGAAGATCTTTCCAGTAGTATAACTTATTGCTCCCTGAACCTCTGCTCCAACTTCTTTGGCTTTTTTAATTGCTTTTTCCATGTTTCTAACGTCGTTCAAGGCGTCAAAGACCCTAAAAATATCAATTCCATTTTTGTGCGCAAGCTCAACAAACTTTTCCACAACATCGTCTGGGTAATGCTTATATCCCACAACATTCTGTCCTCTAAGCAACATCTGAAACTTTGTTTTCCTTATGTGCTCTCTTAAGACTCTTAGTCTCTCCCAAGGATCTTCTCTCAAAAAGCGTAGGGCGGCATCGAAAGTTGCCCCTCCCCAGACTTCCATAGAGTAAAAGCCAATCTCGTCCATCTTCTCGGCTATTGGGAGCATATCGCTTGTTGAGAGCCTTGTTGCAATAAGCGATTGATGAGCATCTCTAAGAGTAGTATCTATTATCCTAACCATCCTCACTCACCTCAAGTCCCATTTAAAATTGACCTTTATAACCCTTGTCTTTAGCAAATTAAGATTATATTGGCCACCAAGGCCCAAAAAAGAAAAATTATGAACGTGATTATACATTGCAGCCAGAAAATAAAATATGTACATCAAACCAGGCCTTCAGCTTTAGCTGCCTCTTCAGGCTCTTCATTTTTATGTATAACCCTCAAAAGGGCCTTTATAAATGTCTCTGGGTTCTTTCTTTGGAAAATATTTCTACCTACAACAGCTCCACTTCCTCCAGCTTCAATGACTTCCCAGACAAGCTTTAAGAAGTCCAAGGGGTTGTCAGTCTTTGCGCCTCCACTTAAGAGAACTGGAACACCGGACGCAGCATCAATAACTTTGGCAAATGTTTCTCTCGAACCTGTCCAATAAGTTTTAATCATGTCTGCTCCAATCTCTGCAGCGGCCCTTGCTCCATACATCACCACTCGATAATCTTCCTTTTTTCCGTACTTTTCATTAATGTAGGGGCCTCTTGGATATGCAAATTGAACAACAGGATACCCCAAATCATGAGCATAACTGGCTATCTCCGCAAACTGCCTCATCATAGCTCCCTCATACGGACTTCCCCAATAAACTGTTGCCGCCACAGCATCAGCACCAAGCTTAATTGCGTCCTCTACAAAACCAAGTTGATCTTGCATGAGCCACTCCTCTTTTGGCCTAAGTTCGGTCTTGCTAGTAAGCTTTACCATCAGCCCTACCTCTTTCCCAATAAGCTCGTTTCCAGCAATCCTAGCTATTCCTGGAAGCATCATAACGCCATCAATCCCTGCCCGTGCAACCTTTCTAATAATAACACTTGGATTAATGTGCTCCCAAGTCTCTTCAAAATCTGTTGGACCATGTTCAAATCCATGATCCATTGCAAAAATCAAGGCCCTTCCATCTCCTCTAAAGAATCTCCTTAGTCTCCTCTTTATCCCAATATTGTTGTAAGATTCCATGCTAATCACCTCTAGTGATACATTACCTTTTTAGAATTTAAACCTTATCGTTAACTTAAATAGCTCTTTAACACCAAATATTTCCGGTGAAAATCATGTTGGAACTTAACACACAGCTGATCGGTAAAAAGATTATCTACTTCAAGAAAATAGACTCAACTAACGAATACGCAAAGAGAATTGCTGCTCATGAAGAAGAGGGCACAGTAATAGTGGCAGATGTCCAAGAGACTGGATATGGAAGAAAATTTAGAGCATGGGCCTCCCCTCAAGGGGGACTTTGGATGAGTGTTATTCTAAAGCCAAATACCACCCCAGAACATATGATAAAACTCGTTTTTCTTGGAGCCCTAGCAGTAGTTGAAACCCTTGAACAGCTTGGAATTGAAGGAAAAATAAAATGGCCTAATGATGTACTTGTTAATGAAAAGAAAATATGTGGAATCCTAGTAGAAGGAAGTTTCTCCGAGAAAGAGGTTTACTACATCGTTCTAGGCATCGGTATGAATGTTAACAATTCCTTACCCCAAGAGCTCGTGAGTACTTCCACCTCGTTAAGAGAGGTATTAGGAGTGGAGATACCCATTATAGAAGTTTTTAAGATTCTTGTAGAACGCCTAGAACATTGGTATAGAGAATTTTTGGCAGGGAAAGATGCTCTTATCCTCCAGAAATGGAGAGAAAATGCTATTTTAAGAAGAAAGGTAAAACTAATAACAGAAGACAAAACCCTAACTGGAAAGGCTTTAGATATTGACGAATTTGGTGCTTTGATCCTTGAACTTGAGGATGGAAAGAAAGAAAAAATTCTCTACGGAGATGTATCATTGAGGTTTGAATAACATTTTCTCCTTTTTTCCCGATTTTTGGAAAAAGTTATATACCTTAATGTACAAATATTCCCCGCATAAATCTGAAATGTAACAGCGATACAAGGAGGTGAGCCCTTATGGGGCTCTTGAAAAGCTATTTAGAATACCCATTTTGAGGAAGATATTTATTGGGTTGGTTTTGGGTGCAGTCTATGGATTGATAGTGGGGGCCATCGGCCATCCCGGAGCAGCTACTGCAATAAAACCCCTTGGAGATCTTTTTGTTAGACTCTTGAAGATGTTAGTGATGCCAATAGTCCTGGCTTCGTTGGTCGTGGGTGCTGCAAGCATAAGTCCAGCAAGACTTGGAAGGGTAGGTGTAAAGATAGTGATCTACTACCTAATAACATCAGCCTTTGCAGTGTTCATAGGACTCATAATGGCCAACCTCTTCAAGCCTGGTCTTGGACTTGAACTCGGCACGGGCGAAGGTAAAGCTATAGAAGCAACAGCCCCATCCCTTGTGGATACTCTCCTGAACATAGTACCTACAAACCCATTTGGAGCATTATCAAGTGGTGCAGTTCTCCCAACAATATTCTTCGCCATTGTATTGGGAATAGCACTAAGTTACCTCATGACCAGTGAAAATGAAAGAATCAAGAACTCAGCAACAACACTCTACAACGCCTTTGACGGTCTTGCTGAGGCAATGTACAAGATTGTTAGAGGAGTCATGCAGTACGCTCCGATAGGTGTATTTGCATTAATAGCATACATCATGGCAACCCAAGGAGTAAAAGTTGTTGGGCCTCTCGCTGAAGTAACCCTTGCAGTATACTTGGGCTTAATAATACAAATAGCGCTAGTTTATGGAATCCTCCTAAAATTCTTTGGCTTGGACTTAATCAAGTTCCTTAACAAAGCCAAAGACGCCATGATTACGGCTTTCGTTACAAGAAGCTCAAGCGGTACTTTACCAGTAACAATGAGAGTTGCTGAAGAGAACATGGGTGTGCCAAGGAGCATTTACTCCTTCACACTCCCATTAGGAGCAACAATCAACATGGATGGAACAGCCTTATACCAGGGTGTTTGTGCAATGTTCATAGCTTTTGCAATTGGACAACCCCTACCATTCAGTCAACAGTTAGTAATAGTTCTTACAGCAGTCTTGGCTTCAATTGGAACTGCTGGTGTTCCAGGAGCTGGAGCAATAATGCTAGCAATGGTTTTAGAAAGTGTAGGGTTATCATTAGAACCCGGAACTGCCGTCGCATTAGCTTATGCAATGATTCTTGGGATTGACGCCATCTTGGACATGGGTAGGACAATGGTTAACGTCACTGGCGACTTGGTTGGAACTACAATTGTTACAAAAACTGAGGGAGAACTCGACGAGAGCAGATGGTGACCTTCTCTTCTTACTTTTTTCCTTTGAATGTTCCACCCTTTAGGGTAAAGAAGAGACCACTTTTTGAATAGATAGAGTTAAATACTAACCCACCATCTGATTTTTTAGAATAAAAATCGGGGGATAGTGATGAGAAAGGCAGTAAGTATTTTAATAATTCTACTTTTGGGTCTCTCTCTCGTTCATGCAGAGGCTGCGGATTATTATAAAGAAGAATTCACACTTAAGATCAAGATATTGCAGAATGGAGATGCTCAAATAACTGTGAAAACCTCAATATTAGGTCCTAAGGATATAATAAACCAAGAGATAGCCAGTATATTGAACCAAACCAACCTCAGTGATGAGGAGGCAATAGCAAAATTCGAAAAAGAACAACTTGATAATTACATTGCAAGCCTCGCTAATGCGGGCATTAAAACAGAGAATCAAACTTTTAAATTAGCAAGCATTAAAGAAGACAACTTTACCGTAGTCTTCACAGCTTATGCTCGGAGCTTTGCCAAATATTACTCTTACAATGATTACTGGGAGGTAATAGTGGATCCTACAAGAGGATATGGAACAATGCCAATTCCAGATACCGGATTACCTCAAAAGATGGAGTTACACAATATGTTTATAATTGAACTACCTGAAGGGGCAGAACTTGTTGACTATCCACAAGCCTACACAAGAGAATTCAACCAAAGTAAATTCTATGTACGCTCAAAGGTCGAGGGGAATACAATAACTATCACTTCTGACTTGTATTTAGAAGAGAACCTCTCTCCCGAGGGTTTTAAAGCTCTTTTTGGTGAATATAGTGCATTCTACATTCACTATAAAACACCATACAAAGGAGAAGAATCATATCAACCTGTAAAAACAGAACAATACTTAAAAGCAGAGATTTCAGAGGATGGAACAACTAATCTTCTAGTTAGAGAAACATATTTTGAACCAAAGGATCAGATAGAGCTTATGAAACTCCAAATAAACCTATTGGGAGTCCAAAATGTAACAAACATGATACTCCAAAACTACCTCCAAGGAATGGTTGCGCAGGGTATTCAAGTCGAGAATGCTAATGCAACCATTTTAGGTCTGGAAAAAGGAAGGACCATTAACAATAGAGGCAAATTACATCCTGAAAAACTTCACAAAACTAGTAAATGGAACATACCAATACTCCTTCGATCCGACCCTTCTAAATCCATCCCAGCTAGGATATAGGGCCCAAAATGCCATTAATCAAAGCTTAAAAATAGAGTTTATTCTGCCCTCAACAGCCACCATCATAGACATTCCACAAAATACAAGCAATGAAATAAAAGGGAATAAATATATACTGACGACTTTAGTAGATGGAAACAAAATCATAATTACTGCAAATGTATTCGTGAGATATGGAGCGCCATTTGAAGACATTCAGGCACTTTTAGGAAATGTTACTCGTGCATACATTCGTTATACACTACCAGGAAAGAGTGAAGGCCTAAATCTTACCAACACGCAAATAGCAGGAATAGGTGGGGCGATTATTCTCATTGGACTGGCTGTATTCATGCTGAAAAGAAGGTAGATAGACAATTTTTTAACCTCTTTTTCTAATTTCTTTTAGGTGGTACTTATGACGAAGGAACTTTACTATGAAGACCCCTATTTAAAAGAAGCGACTGCAAAAGTCCTCCAAATTAAAGAAAACGCCCTCCTTTTAAACCAGACAATCTTCTACCCAACTGGAGGAGGCCAACCCCACGACACTGGCACTATAAATGGAGTTAAGGTTTTAGATGTTTACAAAGACGAGGAAGAAAACATCTGGCATGTTGTAGAAAACCCAGAAATGTTTAGGGTAGGGGATGAGGTGGAGCTCAAACTCGACTGGGATAGAAGATACAAGTTAATGAGAATTCACACTGCAATGCATCTCTTAGATCACATCCTATATGAAGTTCTTGGAAAAGGAACATGGGAACCACATGGGAGCGGCATGAATCCAGAAAAGGGACGTTATGACATAAGGTACCCTGAGAACATTAACCAGCACAAAGAGAAGATAATCGAGTTATTTAACAGATATGTGGATGAGGGTGGAGAGGTTAAAGTTTGGTGGGAAGGAAAGAAAAGACTCACTCAGATTAGAGACTTTGAAATCCTACCCTGTGGAGGAACTCACGTAAAGGACATTAAAGAGATTGGCCATTTAAAGAAACTCAAACGCTCAAGTATAGGCAAAGGAGCTCAGAGAATAGAGATATGGCTCGAATAATCTTTCTCTTCTTCATATGAGAAAGATTTAAAAGCCCAACAAGACTCATTTACTAACACGCGGGGGTTGCCGAGCCTGGTCAAAGGCGCGGGATTCAGGGTCCCGTCCCGTAGGGGTTCGCGGGTTCAAATCCCGCCCCCCGCACCAAGAAATTTTCTCAAAATTTAAAATGAGAAAAAGAGTCATCTCGTTATCTGCACGCTTTTCATGAGCTCCAAAGGCTCTGGGTGCTTTTCGAAGTACTCCCTAACGGGTTTGAGGAGTTCTACCAAGTATTCTGCAACTGCATTCTTTAGATCAAGTGGATGAAGCTTCCCTTCTGCAAAGTCTCTTTTGAGCTCTTCAAAAGTGGTGTAGGTTACATCTCCTCCGAACTTGGCTGGCCTGTGAATTGTAAACTCTGTTGGTTCTTCCCTAAAGATTATATGTTCAGCCCAATCAAGTACCGGGTTGTAGTTAACTTCTCCTGCCGGACAGAAGGCTTTCCTAAGCTTTTGCTTTATTTCCTCTGGGGTGTCGTGGATAAATACTGCCGAATAAGGCTTACTTTTACTCATCTTCATTTGGGCCTTTATTTCCTTAAACTCCTCTTCACCCTCAATCGGCCACTTTGGGGGCTCTTGAAGGCCCAAAAGGAGATGGTGATGCACAGCAATAGGTTTAACTTTTTTTCCATCCCACACAAGTGGATGGTATTTCAACTTC
The DNA here is from genome assembly GCF_000022545.1 of Thermococcus sibiricus MM 739. Classification (NCBI taxonomy): domain Archaea; kingdom Methanobacteriati; phylum Methanobacteriota; class Thermococci; order Thermococcales; family Thermococcaceae; genus Thermococcus; species Thermococcus sibiricus. Next base: position 219,653 of record NC_012883.1, on the reverse strand, counting down.
TCCGCAACTTCTCTGGCAATAACATGGGCTTTTCTTTGATCCATTCCGGCATGTGCAATGTTAACTCCCTGATAGAAAATATCAGCAACCTGCATGGCTGGATATATAAGCTTTGCAAAGTCTATCGCTTCTCCCATTTGTCTTCCCATGATCGTTATAGACCGCATCATCCTTGCAAGAGTAACGTTCTTTGAAATATCAATAATAGTCCTCCAATAATCTCCTCTCTCTAAAATCTCACTAGCTAGAACAAATTCCACTTTTTCCGGGTCTCCTCCCATGACTTTAATGCTCTGTTTCATACCCTCTTTGAAGTAACCTAAAGCTACTTTCTGGATAACCTCCAAATCTCCACCAAGCTTGTCATTTATCCATGAATGCCAATCAGCTAGAAACACCCTTGTCTTAATTCCTGCTTTTTGAAAATCAGCTATTTTAGCTCCCGCCATCAAACCGGTGCCAAGATGAATGTAACCGCTTATCTCAAACCCTATATAATGCTGTAAGGGCATTCCCATTTCTAAAAGATCCTTCAAATTGTCCACAGTAAGCACTTCTTCAGTTGGTTTTCTAGAGACAAGCTCTATTTTTTTCTCAATATCCATTATGCACCACCTTTATTCCACTATACCATGAGTCTTTTAAGTATTTTTCTCAATGAAGAACATTAATGAACAAAAGTGTCTGCAAGTCAAAAATTTTATAACTTTCAAGTTCTATAGAATTCTCTGGTGAACACCATGAAAAAGCTTTCAATATTAATTTCGGTTTTTGTTTTATTTGGTCTTTTTGGGGCGGCTTTCGCCAGCGCAACGACAGTTGCAGTTGATTTAGGACATGGAGAAAACGAGAAATACTTGGCAGAAGACGTTCTCGAATATGGGACTAATAAAACCCTCGCACACGGAATTGTTAAAACCATCACAAACGTCCAATGGGGATACTTTGGAGACCCCTTAGCAGCAGATATTCTTGGGATAACCCACCTTGGAGAGAAAATAACTTCCGATGCCCTTGCAAACGTTGATATGTTAATCCTAGGACAACCCACAAGTCCATTCCAGCCAGATGAAATTCAAGCTATAGTAAACTGGTTCAACCAAGGGGGAAAAGTTCTCTGGATTGCTGGAGATAGTGACTATGGATCCAGTGGAGTCAACGCTATAGATATCGTTAACTCTGTTCTTGAGCAGCTTGGTTCAGAACTTAGGCTTGATCAATGTCAGATTCAAGACCCTGTTAGCAACGCTGGCCAACCTTATAGAGTTATTGGACTTGTACAGCCAGACGACGAGACTCCTGATAAAGAAATGATAACTAACGGTTTCAAGTATGGAGGAAAAGTTTTATATCACGGACCAGGTGTAGTAGCATGGGTTAATGAGAACGGTGAGTGGCAACCACTAATTGACGGAAACGTTCCAGAAAATGTTTATAGGATAGTAAAAACCTCTCCAGACGCTCAAATATCTGAAGCAAATGAGCCTCCCGCAAATGCTTATATGGCAGGAGATACTGGAGTATTCACATTTTTAGCAGCAAAGATTATCAAATTTGATAATGGAAAACAAAGTGTTCTAATTGTCAGCGCTGAGAGCCCATATGGAGACTATGAGCCCACCTGGTCACCCAAATACTATGGTATCGACCTTGACGGACCTACCTTCGTAACAAATATGATTAATTGGGCATTAAAACAGGTGTCCAAGGAAACGATCACTGTTACAGTTACTGAGACGATTACAAAGACTGAAACCAAAACCGAAACTGTAACCGAAACTAAAACTGAAACAACTACAGAAACCGTCCAAGGAGGAATTTGTGGTCCAGCAGCCTTGATAGGCTTGGCTTTAATACCATTACTTCTAAAGAGAAAGAAATGATGAAAAAATTTTCTAGTTTTGTCTAGTTTTATTATTTTTTGGTAAAATTTAAAAAACCGACTAAGAAGCATTAGACAGGTGAGAAGATATGAAAAAAATAAATGGTTTCATAATCCTTTTCCTTTTAATTGGAAGCGTGTTAGCCACCGGATGCATTGGTGGAGAATCTACTTCCACACCATCTACCACTTCCAGTGAAACAGAGCCTACAACGACTTCTACACAGTCCTCCACTCAAACTACCTCTTCTACATCCTCCCCAACTCCTACAGGCCCAATAACTTTAGTTGTTCTTACACGACATGATGTTACAATCCAAACAATAGCAAAAAAGGCATTTCTTCAAAGTGATATAGCAAAACAATACAATATCAAAGATATAAGGTTTATACCAATCCCAGAATCCCTTTGGCCATCTTACATAGAAAAAGGAGCCGATGTGGGATGGGGGGGAGGTCCAACACTATTTGATAGTCTCTTCAGGAACAATTACCTAGTACCCATAGAAGACCAAAAAGTTCTGGGCCTAATTGGGAACCAAATCCAAGAAACAATTGCTGGAATGCCAATGATAAGGAAAGGTGACGATGGAAAGATTTACTGGATAGCTGCTGCATTGTCATCCTTTGGGTTCACTGTAAATCATGATGTTCTCAAAAGATGGAATCTCCCAGTTCCTCAGAGATGGGAGGACCTTGCTAGCGAGACCTTCGCAATGGATCCGCCTCAAGTGGGAATTGCTGACCCAACGAGAAGCACTTCAAACACGAGGATTTATCAGATAATCCTTCAAGCTTTTGGATGGGACGAAGGATGGAAGATACTCACCCTAATTGCCGCTAACTCAAAAATCTATGATGCTAGTGATGCTGTTAGAGAGGCCGTAATTGGCGGGGACATAGGTGTTGGAAACACAATCGACTTTTACGGATACATTGCAATGAAAAGCAATCCCTCCTGTGAATATATCATTCCAAAAGGACAGAGTATAATAAATGGTGACCCCATAGCCGTTCTCGTCAAGTCACAACACAAAGAAGCTGCTCAAGCATTTATTTACTGGGTCCTTACTGAAGGGCAAAGGATATGGTTAGATGAACAAATAAATAGACTCCCTGTTAATCCCGATGTCTTTAATACCCCCGAAGGCCAGAATAGACCTGATTTAAAGAAGGCCTATGAGAGTGCACTTAAGACACAAGGTATAGACTTCGATGACAATGAAGCCTTAGTGACTGCAAACGCTATGCAGTTTTACTTCAAAGCGACACTTGTGGATGCAAATCAAGAGCTCCACAGGGCTTGGACAGCCCTTGTAAAAGCATACAAAGAAGGAAAAATAAGCGAAAGCAAGTACAATGAACTCAAAGCAAAACTTTTAGAACCAGTCAGGTTTAAAGATCCAGATACTGGAAATACGGTTACATTAACAATAGAGTATGCAAAGAAGATAAATGACAAACTTGAAGATCCTGCATTTAGAGATACCTTAATGCAGATATGGAGAGATGCTGCAAGACAAAAATACCAAAGTGTCCTCGCGGAGGTGCAAGGATGAAGGTTAGCAAATGGTGGGAAAGAGTCTTTGGGACTCCTCTTTTTGAGCCCCTTATCGCCTTTTCTTATCTTTTTCCATTACTATACTTAGTGATGTTTTTGATAGTGCCTGTGATTTCCATGTTGTTAATTGCATTTACATATGATGGAAACATCTCTTTTCATTGGTTCAAAAGCATATTGATGGATTCTTATTATATCCAATTCCCCCCACATGGGGATTTTGCTCAAAAATTAACAACTTCAACTGGTGAGAGTTTGTATTTAATCAGGGGTGTAGATTTTGGGGTTGTTCTTAATTCCCTTGTTGTTGCGGCATTAGTAACACTCTTTACTGCAATCTTAGGAACTGTATTTGCCTTTGTAATGGCAAGATATAATTTTAAAGGGAAAAACCTGTTCAGGATTGCCCTTTTTATTCCCCTTTTAGTAACCCCCTTTGTGAACGCATATGTTATAAAACAAATGTTCAGTGAGTTTGGGCTAATAAACTATATCTTCCATGAAGTTCTTCACTTACTTCCCTTTAGAATTAAAATAGATGGATTAGCCGGAGTTGTACTGGCCCAATCAATGGCATATTACCCAATAGTTTATTTAAATGCCTATGCAAGCTTCATCAATATCGATCCAACTTTAGAAGAACAAGCAGAAAACTTAGGAAGCAAGAGTTTCCGACTCTTCAGAACCGTCACTTTCCCACTGGCCCTGCCAGGAATCGCCGCAGGTGCTACTTTGGTATTCATATTCAGTCTTGAGGATCTAGCGGCTCCAGTAGTCTTCCACGCTGATCCATTAGCTAAAAAACTTATGTCATACCAGATATTTAGCAAATTCATCTACGGCCTAGGAGAGAGAAGTCCAGAAATAGCTGCCCTTTCAATAATAATGCTCACACTGGCCATAATAGCATTCCTCGGGATTAGAAAATACGTAAGCCTAAGGCAATATGCAATGCTTAGCAAGGGTGGAAGGTGGAAACCAAGAGTAAGTGATCCAAAAACATGGCAAGCTCTTTTAATTTACTTAGTTCTCCTACCTGCTTTACTAATCACAATTTTTCCACAGCTAGGCGTTATTATGCTTGCCTTCTCAGAAAGATGGACTACTACAGTGCTGCCCCAAGGATTCACCATAGATTACATAAAAGAGATGATCCTAAATCCCGATGTGAGAAGATTCATCGTGAACAGCTTAACCTATTCAGGAGCTGCAGTGATTCTAATAGTTATCTTGTCAATAACCTCCTCTTATGCCAGTAGTAGATTCAAAGGAGCCTTAAGTCCAGTACTAGAAAGTATCGTGATACTCCCAATTGCAGTACCAGGAATAGTTGTGGCAATGGGATACTTCTACTTCTTCTCGGTAATTACTCCAGAGAACTCGCCGCTAAACCCAACATCCCTCTACGGGTTTAATCCTGCTTTGGTCTTGATACTTGCTTATTCCATAAGAAGGTTACCATTTGCGGCTAGATCCGTCTATGCCGGCTTGCAACAGGTTCATATATCCCTTGAAGAATCATCGATAAACCTAGGTGCTTCAAGATGGAGAACTATCACTGGAATACTAATGCCTCTAATTTCCCTAAACGTCTTTGGTGGGAGCATGCTTAGTTTTGTTTATTCCATGAGTGAAACAAGCGTAGGGATAACATTGGGTTCAATAAACATGGAACAGGCCCCAATAACAGCATTTATGAAAGAAGTCCTAATGTCAGCGGCAGGTAGTATAAACCTTGCGGCAGCATTGGGAGTTTTATTAATAGTTGTGCAGATAACTGCAATCGTGGTTGTTAATGTTATCACAAAACAAAGATATTCATTCATTGGATTAACATGAGGTGAGAAAATGGTCGAGGTTAAACTTGAGAATATAGTAAAAACATTTGGGGAGACTGTAGCGTTAAAAGGCATTAATCTACACGTAAAAGATGGAGAACTTTTCACTCTCCTTGGTCCAAGTGGGTGTGGGAAATCAACCACCTTAAGAATCATAGCTGGCCTAGACTTTGCTGATAGTGGACATTTATATTTCGATGACGACGATGTGACGTATAAAAGTTCAAGTGAAAGAGGAGCAGTGCTAGTTTTCCAAAACTATGCTCTATGGCCCCATATGACCGTTTATGACAACGTGGCTTATGGTCTAAAAGTAAAAAAACTTCCAAAGCAAGAGATTGACAGAAAAGTAAAATGGGCACTTGAACTGGTTAAGCTCCAAGGTTATGAGGATAGATATCCAACCCAGCTGAGTGGAGGCCAACAGCAAAGAGTAGCAATAGCAAGGGCCCTCGTAGTTGAACCTAAACTTTTACTCTTAGATGAGCCTCTCTCAAATTTGGATGCAAAACTTAGACTTGAAATGAGGTCCGAAATAAGAAGGATACAACGAGAACTCGGAATCACGGTTATCTATGTTACCCACGATCAAGAAGAGGCTATGGCAATAAGTGATAGAATCGCAGTAATGAATATAGGTCAAATAGAGCAGGTAGGAACTCCAAAAGAGATATATGAACAGCCAAAAACAGAATTTGTTGCTTCTTTTATGGGTAAGACCAACGTAATCCCAGCGGAAGTTGTGGAAAGAGATGGGGACAAAGTAACAGTGCGGTTTGAAGGATTCAAGCTCGATGGCCTAACTTATACCGGAGAGAACGATAAAGTTGTGGTGGTCATAAGGCCTGAACGTATCAGCTTGCACCCCATTGAAAACGCTGTTTCAATAACTGGAAAAGTGGACTTAATAGAGTACTATGGCTTTTTCATAGAGGTCGTTGGACTATTTGGAGAGATGAGAATAATATCTAGGACAATAAACGATAGGGACGTCATCGGCCTAAGACCCCAGGGAGATGTCACTTTCTACATAGAGAGAGAAGACATCCTCGTACTTCCCAAGACTCTCTAGTTTCCTCTTTTTATTGGAGGTTTTAGAATGGAAATGTTTGAAGAAGGCAAAGTGTATGAACTTCTTTTACTCACAAAATCCAATGTCACCCCAGTAGGTGTCGTTAAAAAAGGAAGCAAGTTCTATTTTAAGCTATTTGAAGGAAAAAGTGCCAAAGATATAAAAGAACACCCTTATGGCGTGCTGCATATAACTTGGGATGTGGATATATTAGTAAGAACTGCTCTTAACTTGCCCTGTGAATTAGAGTGGGAAGATTCCAAAACAATTCCTTTAAAGAAAATAAAGAACTTGCCTAACATAGAGGGAAAAATAGAATTCCAAGAGGACTTGATAAAAGACAGTCTTGGAGAAGCTCGAATCCTAAGATGCTCATTAACCCCTTCAAGAATCGAGGTGTTCCCAATATCTAATCCCCCTCTCAGTAGAGCAGATTTTTACCTTCTTGAGATGGCAATAAACCTCACTAGACTGTATGTGGCAACAAGAAAACTACACGTGAAGGAAGCTCAAAATATATATTCAAAGATATGGGTTGGATATAGAACCTACAAACGACTTGGAGGCAAAAATGAGCTTGCAGAAAAGATTATGGGGTTTGCTACAGCAGCTTTAAGATGGAATCCTTGAATTATTTCAAACAACAATTTTTTAATGTTTAATATCGCTATTATTTTGGTGATGTCATGAGAAGAATAGTTGCTTCCTTGTTAATTCTTCTAACCCTGTCTTTAATTAATGTAGACCAAGTAAGTGCAGAAGCCCTTCCAGGAGACGTTTTGAAGTATCCAATGCCCGGAGCTCCTGTGGTAGCACTTCCAGGAGAGATTGTGGAGATACAACCACAGGATGAGGTAGACATAGCCTCTCTCTCAATAGTCTCTGTTTTGAATGGCCCATATGAGCTAGATATCATCGAGAAGGGTGCTACATTAAAGGTAAAAATTCCAGAAAATGTTGTTCCAGATGTCTATTTCCTTCAAGTTAAGTCAAGTAAAGGAGAGATTATCATCCCCAACGGTGTGTGGGTTCTCAAAGAATACCCCCAGGTACTTAGGATTGCACATTTAAGTGATACTCACGTCATAAGTGGAGCCAAATTTGGTTACGTATGCAGAGAATATTTCCAAGGAAGCATACAGAAAATACAAAAACTATGTGACGGAGGCATGATAATTCCGCTTCACAGCTATGTTGCCACAGATAGTGCTTATACTTACTGGAGTATGGATGACAGAGTTAATGTCATAATAACCACTGGAGACGTTGTTGATACCGCTGGAGACAGCAAGGCGTATAAAATGTTATTCGATATAATCTCCACTACAACCGCAGCAGGAAGGCCAACGATAATTGTGAAAGGAAACCACGATGATCCGCCAAACTACTATCCCAAACTAATAGGACCAACTGACTATTACATTACCATAGGGAAGTTCCTCATTATAGCTCTCGATTCTCATGGAGATGAAGCCCACCCCTCTATGCAACAGCTCGAATGGATGGAAAACATTCTTGAGGAACACCCTGATAAAATCCCAATAGTACTTGTTCACCATCCATATTGGTATTCTGGATCAGAAGGATGGATTGGAGGATACATCGAGGGAACGGCCTTTGACGACAAATCTTGGGAAGAGATGATACAATACGGTAGCTTTTACTGGTTCGGAAGAAACCAGGAATTCTTAGATATAGCAAGAAGGTTCCTTCAGGATGTGGAGAAGTACAACATCAAACTAATCATGAGTGGACATATACACCACGACAAGCTCCATGTTTATGTTGATAAAAACGGAAATGAGCATTGGTTCGTTACCTTAACCACAACAGGAGCCCCAGACAAAGAACCCAATCCACCATCAAAACCAAACTACAGTCCAACATGGTACGGATCCAATGTAGTAGAGATAGACGAGAACGGAAATGTTAAACTCCCCGAAGTGGAAAAGATGTTTGGAAGTCTCTTCAACGACTTTATCTCCTTACCAGTCCCGCAGGAGTTTATTATCACTAGATGGGCAACTGATTTCGGCAGTGCGGTAAAATTCATTAACTTGTTGGGAGAAGAAAGTGGAAAATTTGCCATTGAAATCCCAGATGGGGCTCAAGTTGACGCAAGTGTAACAAACGTGACATACAAACTTCTTGGAGAGAGAAAAATAGGAGACAAAACATATGAACTCTTTGAAATCACTGTGCCCAAAGGAATATCCCAACTCGTTATAAGCAAAGGGAAAGACACAGAGAAGCCCCAAATAGATATCCCCTACATTACACCATCCAAGCCCACAAAAGGAAAACCATTTAAAGTCTTTATCAGCCTAAAAGACAACTTAGGAGTCAAAGATATTTATGTAGAAATTGAAGCAAATGGGGTTGTTACGAAATATCCAGCAGTTCAAACCAGTGGAGGACAGGCAGAGTACTTTATGGCTGAGATTCCAGGAGTAGATGCAGATGGATATGTAATAAGAGCTGTGGCAATAGACTTCTATGGAAACAAAGCGACTTCCGAAATGACCGTTGGAGAAATAGAAACTTCCACAACTCCAAGTACAACTGAAAGTCCAACATCCTCATCAACTACTTCCAGCCCTTCAACAACCTCACCGGAAACAACTTCTCCAACAACAGAAACTCCTACTTCATCCTCCACAACAACGTCTGGAGGTACATGTGGGCCTGCAGCAATTATAAGTCTTGCATTATTGCCCCTAATAGCCCACAGGAAGAAGAAATGAATTCTTTATTTTTGTACTCTTTTTCTTCTATTATAGAAGGGTTTTTAAACCCCCTCCCCCTCCCCTTCTTAGGGTGATGCCCTTTGAAATTTAGAGGAAAAGCCTTTGGGAATCTAGTTCGAATTGAATTTGATATCCTCAGTATTAGCGAGCTTAAAATCGAAGATTTAAAGGATTTTGATATAGAAAATTTGAAGATCGAACTCCGGCCAACTTCTTCTGGTATAAAACTGATTGGAATATGGGAAGGAGAGGTTGAAAAGGCGAGTGAAGGCATAAAAAGAGCCTTGGAAGAGAGTTATAAATTGAGAGATAGACTGTTAAACAGGATAAAAGCTAAGATTGAGAGAATGAGAAGTGTTATGAAAAAACTTGGTTTTAATGAAGAAGTTTTAGGGTATGGAAATATAATAAAATTCACAAAGAAAATTGGAGATTATGAAATAGCAGTTATGACCTCATCCAAAGATGACCTAATAAGAGTGGAAGTTTACGGGAATGACAAAAAAGTCATAGGGCCAGAAATAGAGAATTTTTTCGAAGATGTGGATATCGAAGAACTTGAAGTATACGGCCTAGATGAGGGAGAACAAGAGGAGAGACTCGTGATTAATCTAGAATTACCGGAGGAAGAAGTTCCAGAAACAAAAATAGTAGAGGCCATAAAGCTCATTGAGAGCCTTTTAATGACTTGATCACCTATTTATATTTTGCATCCAATTGCAATTTCTTTATTTTTGCTATTAAACCCTTGTTGGGTACTGTATCTTCCTCCAGTAATTTTCCTGTTCTTAGATCAAGTTTTGCATAATAAAAAGCCTCATCCCCAGAGAGTTTTATAGTTGCATATCCCTTTTCTTTGTGAACTATTATAGTTTCTGTTTTCAGATTTTTATCATTAAACTTCTCCAGTACGTGTTTTTGATACATCTCCTCAATCACAGTTTCCGTCAGGAAAATTTCACTCTTTAAAACTTTTCCAGAGATCTTTTCTATGAGAATCTCCCCAACTCTTTCCTCACCTGCAAACCTAACCTGCCAGTTGGCATCAAGCTTTATTTCTTTAATTTCCGCACTTATGCCCTTCCCATCCAAGAATTTTTCTGCAATTTCTCTTGCAACTTCCTCTTTTAGATGCTTATCAGTCTCTTCTAGTATCTTTCCATCTTTACTAAGAGAAATTCTCAATAGGAGTCTGTCATTCTCTAATTCTGCTTTATAATTATCTTTTAACTCTTCTATTTTCTTTATTCGCCATCCAGAGTATTTTTCCAAGATTATTTTTCTGGCTTTTTTTGGACTAATCTCGACAAAATAATCCATGATATCCCCACTTTTACCATCGGCTTTTAACAGAACTTTCCCATCCTCGCTTTCTAGAAGTAACTCTATATTCCTGTGGTTAATAACCTTAAAGTCACCAAGCTTAAGATGTTTTATATCAAAATTGCTTTCAATAAGGTCTTTTCCAGTTTTTGCAAGATTGTACGGATGTAAGAGTTCGACCTTAATATTATACTCTCCATTTTCTAAATTAAATTCCAAAACCACAATACCTTCTGGAGTTAATACGTCAATTATTGCTTTATCCTCTTTTTCAGTGAAAGAAATGACTTTTCCTCCAGGATATCTATCAGAAACCTCAGAAAGGATTGCTTCTTTCCTCATCTTTGATTTTCTCTTTAAAACTCTCCCGCTGTATATATGAACAGCTGCCCCAAAAAGGAACCTGCTAACCTGACCATTTATTATAGCAATATTATCCTTTATGTTAAGTGAGATATCCTCAAGATCCTCACCAAGTAAGTTTCTACATTCTTCTCTGGCAATCTCAATTAGTTTCTCTTTGGGAAGAGGCTCTATTTTAAGAGTAGCTTCTTTGCTCTTGAGATCCACTCTTCCCTTTGCGAAATTTGCTCCAACTTGCAAATCCAGCATCGCTTTTTGAGGGATATATACCTTTTTCCGGGAATGCAGTATGATGCTACTTTGAGAGACTTTTAGATCCTCTGCAAGTTTTGATTTAACAAGTAAGACTGCCTCACTTGGTGTTAGTGATTCAACAACCCTTACCTCACTTGCCTTAATGGCAGAACCACTCTCCAGAAGTGCTTTAGAGAGTCTTTTCTCCAATTCACCATTCTTACTCACAAAGGGGAATATCTCATCTCTAGATGGGACTAAAGCCTTATCTTTCATGTTCTCATCCATCTGAGAGGACCAAGAAAAGATATATGCTGCCAAAACCTCTAAAGTTAACTTCTTCAAAAAAATGTCCTCTTTTTTTATCTTATACTCCCTTTCGAGTAAAGAGACTATTTGATCAAAGATTTTGTCAGCAGAAAAAGGATACAAAAGAGGAACATCTAATTTGATTACCTTCAAAGCTCCTTTACGTCTCTCTTCTAGTTTTTCCTGCTCTCTTTTTCTCTCAATTTTTTCGAGTAACTCTTTACTTACTGGCACTTCCCTCGCATTTAATTCTTCAATAAACTTTTCACCATCCCACGTAATCATCCTCCCCTTGTACTCTTTCCCCACAAGCAGTTTTGCATCTTTAGTGAACCCGTGTATTGCCAGAAAAATCCCTTTATCCGCCTTAGATCTCATTATTGCCTCGCCAAATGATTCAATATCCTGAGAAGAGGCTAAAGCTTCATGCTTGATCTTCACTACATATTTCTCAAACCCTGCAATGGGATCATCCCTGAGGGCCAAGATTTCTACACCCCACTCTTTTGGGTTCTCAATTTTTTCTACATTGTTAAATCCCATTTTATCAAGTAAATTTATCAAAGCTTCAACTAGAATTTCCCGAGAGGCCTCTTGTAAAATTTCTAAACTCCACTTCATGATACCACATCCGATTATTCTCCACAGTTAACAAAAGTTAGGTAGTTATAATATAAATTCCTTTTGGCATGCAATTCGCTCATATCTTAGCTAATCACCTTCCCCCATCTGAAGCACAAAGCCTTTATATAACAATTACCACCATAAGTGTTTAGAATAACCTTTTAACTTCTCAAAATTTACAAAAATCAGGTGAGATCATGTTCAGGCTATCAGACTTCAATTACCATGATAAGGTCATTTTTCTCAGAGCAGACCTTAATTCCCCTGTAAAAGATGGGAAGATCATCAGTGATGCCAGATTTAGAGCCGTGCTGCATACCATACGATATCTGCTAGAGCATAAAGCAAAAGTGGTAATTGGTACTCACCAAAGCAAACCCTATGAGGAGGATTATTTGACCACAGAGCAACATGCTGAAATTTTGAGTTCTCTCCTGGGTGTGAAAGTAAAATACGTGGATGACATTTTTGGAAAATGTGCAAGAGACGCCATAAAGGCCCTAAAGCCCAGTGAAGTTTTAATGCTCGAAAACCTTAGGTTTGCAGCAGAAGAAACAAAACAAAATCCGCTGGAATATTGCGAGAGAACCCATTTTGTTAGAAAATTATCTCCCTTAATTGACTATGTTGTAAACGAGGCGTTCGCTGCTGCTCACCGCTCTCAACCTTCATTAGTTGGATTTGCAAGAATAAGGCCCATGATCCCCGGTTTTCTAATGGAAAAAGAAATAAAAGCCTTAACAAGGGCCTATGAAAGCTTAGAAAGACCTAAAATCTACGTACTTGGAGGTGCCAAGGTAGAAGATTCCTTAAACGTTGCAGAGAATGTTTTAAGAAATGAGAAGGCAGATTTAATTTTAACTGGAGGTTTAGTTGGACACGTATTCACCCTCGCTAAAGGTTTTGACCTAGGAGATGCCAATATCAGTTTTCTAGATGAAAAGGGATTAATAAAACTTGTAGATCGAGCAGAAATTATTTTAAATGAATTTTATCCGTATATAAGAACCCCCGTAGATTTTGCTGTTGAATACAAAGGAGAGAGAGTAGAAATAGACCTGCTAAGTGACAAACAATGGATATTTGATGAAAGGCCAATTTTGGACATTGGGAGCAGAACAATAGAAAAGTATAGCGAGATCCTAAAAGAAGCAAGTATAATAGTAGCCAACGGTCCAATGGGAGTTTTTGAGATTGAAGAATTTGCTAAAGGTACAGTAGAAGTATTTAAAGCAATAGGAGAGAGCAAAGCATTTTCTATAGTTGGAGGAGGGCATAGTATAGCCAGCATATATCAATACAATATAAAAGGAATTTCTCATATAAGCACGGGCGGAGGAGCTATGTTGACATTTTTTGCTGGACAATCGCTTCCAGTATTACAGGCCTTGAAAATAAGTTACGAAAAATTCAAAAATAAAAAAGAGCTCAATCAATAGTTGCTTTTTCAAATTCCACCATGGCAAGACTGACTAATACAACTGCAAGGAGACTCAACACTGCCCAATCGATTGTTATGGAAAACTTGGTAACATTTGCTCCTACGAGATAATAGCGAGCTCCGTCCACCGCATAGGTTAGCGGGTTTATATAAGCCAAAGCCTTCATCCAGCTTGGCATAGCTTCTATTGGATATATGGCCCCGCTGAGGAACGTGAGTGGCAACATTAGGACCATCATTATCATCTGAAATCCTTCCATACTTTCCATTTTAAGGGCCAGACTTGTTCCAAATCCAGAGAATGCTATAGCTAACAGAAAGCCTATTAAAAGGGCAGGGATTATTCCGGAAATTTTAAGATTTTCTGCCAATAGGAACGTCAATAGGAGTATTATAAGGCCTTGGACTGTTGTGAGGAGTGAATCTCCCGCTAATCTCCCTAGAATAGTTTCTTTCCTTGAAGCTGGTGCTACCAGAACCTCCTTTAAAAAGCCAAATTGCTTGTCCCATATAACGCTTACACCACTCACGAAACTCTGATTGAATATGGTCATAGCAAATATACCCGGTGCTAGGAAAGTGAGATAATCAACCCCTCCAAATATAGTTCTAGCCATAGGATTGTTGAAAACTTTACTCCACCCAAGACCAAAAAACACTAACCAGATCAGAGGATTTATTATCATTCCTACTACCCTCGACCGTGCTCTAAAAAAACGCTTTGTCTGCCTGTAAATCATAGTGATAAACGCCCTCATTTTCATCACCTTCTCATCCTCATACGAGCCATTCTCTTGAATGCATTTTCTCCACTTTCTTCTCTTATCTCTCTCCCAGTTAAGTGTAGGAAAACATCATTAAGCGTAGGCCTGTGATAGGTAACCTCAAGAATTTTAACTCCTAAGTGCTGGACCAAAGTAAAGAGCTTTGGGAGAGCTTCTGCAGCATTTTCCACTTCTAATTGCACCTTTCCGTCAGATAAAATTTTACAACCCTTAATAAACTCCGCTTTTAAGCATTTAACTTCTTCCAGAGCTTCAAGTTTAAGATAAACTACATCATTACCAACCAATTTTTTCAACTCATTGGCCGTTCCTTCTGCAATTATCTTACCATGATCAATTATAGCAATTCTGTCTGCTAGCTGTTCGGCCTCATCCATATAATGTGTTGTCAAGAAAATCGTCATATTGTGTTCTTCTTTCATTGCTTTAATGTAATCCCAGATGTGAGCTCTTGTTTGAGGATCAAGACCTATTGTAGGTTCATCCAAGAAAAGAATTTCTGGCTCATGAAGAAGTGAACGTGCTATTTCGAGTCTCCTCTGCATGCCTCCACTGAACATCTTTACAGGTTTATCTTTGAACTCCCACAATTCAACAAATTTAAGGAGCCTTTCTATCTTTTCTTCCAATTTATTTCCAGTTAAACCGTAAATTCTTCCATGAATATACATGTTCTCATAAGCCGTCAACTCTCTATCCAAGCTAGGATCCTGAAATACAATGCCAATCTTTTTCCTAACCTCCATTGGTTCCTTTACAACATCGTGTCCTGCTACAATGGCTTTTCCAGAGGTTAATCTAAGGAGAGTGGTAAGTACATGAACAGTAGTAGTCTTACCCGCCCCATTGGGACCCAAAAATGCAAATATCTCTCCCTTATTTACTTTGAATGAGATACCTTTAACAGCTTCAAAATCTCCATATTTCTTTACCAAATTTTCAACTTCAATAGCATACATTTCACTTCCCCCCTAAGATTATTAGTCTAATTTTCCTCGTAAATTCTTCAATCTCATCTGAAAGTGCTTTTTTTTGTTCCTCTGTAAGTGATGGAATGGCCATAAAAACTTCCTTAATTGCTTCTTTGAGCTCATTCCCTCCAAGACTTCTAAATTCCTTAAAGGATTCTATCATCCTGATAACTTCAAAAAGCTCATTTTTATGTTCATCAAGATATTCCTTCCCTCTATCTGTTATTTGATAGAGTTTCTTCTCTCTTTTACCTTTCCCAGCTACTCTAATCAGGCCATTTCTTTTTAAACCTGATAAAATAGGATATATGGCCCCCGGACTTGGAGTTGGGATGCCATATCTAGTTTCAAGCTCATACATTATTCCATACCCATGTTGTGGCTTTTCCTTTAGCAGATAAAGGATAAGGAGCTTAAGATGGCCTTTATACTTTGGTCTTTCCATATATCTCACCAGATATATCAAAAGATATATTCGATTATAAAGTTTGTGGTTCAAAACCCTTATTATAATTCAGTGAGTATATTGAGTGGGTGGAAATTCATGAAAGTTGTATTAAAGCCGATTTTTGATGCTCCTTTAACACCTGATTTTATAGAGGTCATAAGAGCAAAACTTATAGGAAAAGAAGTTAAAGAAGGAGATACTGTAGAGATAGACCTTTTAGGAAAAGCCCTTCAATTTAAGGTAATATACAGTGAACCAAAACTCATAAGGGTAAACAAGGACACGAAAATAGAGCTTACTGAGGAGGAGATATTTAGTCTAACATTGGATTTTGAAAAAGAGATTAGAGACGTGCTTTTCTCTGAAAAATGGATCGTGATACTTCTTGAAAATGAAGTTCTGATTTTAAACCAAAAAGGGCACAAGATTTTTAACCAAAAGTTCGACAATCTCAAAAAGGCCAAGGCCTCAAATGGAATTATAGCGGTGATCCATAATGGCGGCAAAAAACTCACACTCATTCACCTTTGAAGAAAACTGGGAAGAGAAGAAAAGGAGAGCCAAAGAGATAGTGAAACGCCTGATAAACCACTATCAAAGAGAAAAACTCCTAACTGGAGATCCCTATAAAACACTCATTTACTGTATAATCTCGCAAAGAATGAGAGATGAGGTTACAAACAAGGTAGGGAAGATGCTCTTCAAAAAATACAAGAATATTGAAAACATTGCCAATGCACCTGTAGAAGAAATGCAAGAGTTTTTAAGAAACAATGGTGTTGGCCTATGGAAAACCAAAGGGGAATGGATAGTCCGAACTTCCCAGATAATTTTGAGAGAATATCGTGGGAGAGTTCCGAATAAAATTGAGGAACTTATGAAACTTCCAGGAATCGGAAGAAAGTGTGCAAACATTGTCTTAGCTTACGGATTTGGAAAACAAACTATCCCTGTTGATACCCACGTAAACAGAATAAGCAAACGCTTAGGCTTAGCTCCCCCAACGGTTGCACCAGAGAAAGTTGAGGAGTATTTAAAAAAGTTGATCCCGGAGGACTTGTGGATATATATAAATCACGCAATGGTAGATCATGGAAAACGTATTTGCAAGCCAATAGGACCAAAATGTCACGAATGCTTCTTTCAGGATCTTTGTCCATACAATAACAACCTTATAAAAAAAGAAGATATAAAATAAAGCAAATAAAGTTTATATACTTCAAATCACACCTATTCTTGGTGTTATGAATGAGATACGAAATTATTCAACGACCTAGTTTTAGCTTGGTTGAAGTGGAGCTTGAAGAAGGAGAGGCCATTAAAGCTGAACCCGGTGCAATGGTACATATGAGCCCTACCATAAAAATAGAAACAAAAACCGGAGGGGTCTTTAAAGCCCTAAAACGTTCGATGCTTGGTGGAGAGAGCATTTTCATAAATACTTTTAGAGCCGAAGAAGGAAAAGGAAATATTGGCCTTGCACCTGCTTACATGGGAGATATAGAGGCATTAGAGATTAGGGGAACATTGTATGCTCAAAGTGGTGCATTTTTGGCAAGCTCAGAAACTATTGAAATAAACACAAAATTTGGTGGTGCAAAGACATTCTTCTCAAGAGAAGGCCTATTCCTTTTAAAATTAAGTGGAGAAGGTACAGTGTTTCTTTCAAGTTTTGGAGGAATTTATAAAAAAGAACTGAGGAACGAAAGATTTATCATAGATACGGGCCACTTAGTAGCCTTCACAGAAGGACTTGATTTTAGAGTAAAAAGAGTAGGTGGACTTAAGAGCACAATATTCGGTGGAGAAGGTCTTGTTGCTGAATTTTATGGAAGCGGCACCTTATATATACAAACAAGAAGCATAGACAGCTTTTTAGACTGGCTAATTCCATTTTTGCCTAAATCTGGAGACTGATATCTTTTTATACTCTCTCTTTTTATTCTTCCAGGTGAAAAAAGTGATAGGAGTCTCAACACAAGCATTATACAACAAAAGCCTCACTCTTGCCCTTCATAAAATAAGCCAACTTAAAATCGATTTTATAGAAATAGTGAACGAAGGATATCACACACTAAACCGGCATAATTACAAAATACAAATGGATTTTCTGGAAGAGGCCAAGTTAAAGAATATTATCCATGCTCCCTTCAGTGATGTAAACATGGGCTCCCTAAACGAGAAAATTAGGAGGATCTCACTAGAACTCCTCTTTGAAACCTTTGAAATTGCACATGAGATGGGTTCTGCACTTGTAGTTATCCATCCTGGTCATTATTCGCCTTTAAGTAGCCGTTTTCCAAAGGCCTACGAAAAAGTTCAAAAACGATCATTAGAAGAAATTAGTAAAATTTCCCAAAAAATTGGAATAACAGTGGCTCTGGAGAATATGCCATCATACCCTATTCTCGATGGCCAAACACCGGAACGTATTAAAGAATTGGTAGATGGAACGGAGATATTGGTTACTTTTGATATCGGGCATTTAAATACCGTTAATGCTCAGTTTGATAGGTTTATTGAGCTTTTAGAAGATAGAATTATTTATGCACACCTAAGTGATAATCATGGCGCAAATGACTCCCATCTAGCCCTTGGGGAGGGTAACATACCTTGGAAAACCCTAATAAATCAACTTAGGAATATTCCTATGTCATTAGAAGTGAAAACCTTTGAAGACATTTTAAAAAGCCTTGAATTCTTAAACAAAATGACAAGAGGCGTTTGATATTTTTCCAATTCTAGCGCAGTAATGTTCCTATTTATTCATCAAAGAGCTTATTTTACTCACATAAAACTTTTATACAGAAAAAGATAAAGTTCAACTGGAAATTTATTCATAAAATTTTGAGGTGGTACCATGAACCGTCCAAAAATTATCGATGAACTCAGGCCTTTTTTCGAACCCAAGGCTGTTGCCATTATTGGTGCAACGAACAAAAAAGGAAAAGTTGGAAACGTGATTTTTGAGAATTTCAAGAAAAATAAGGAGCAAGGAATTTTTAAGGGAAGCATCTATCCAGTGAACCCCAAACTAGACGAGATAGAGGGATATAAGGTTTACAAAGGTGTGAAAGAGCTCCCAGAAGATACAGATTTGGCAGTAATCTCCATACCAGCTCCATTTGTCCCACAAACCATGAAAGAAATTGCCGAAAAGGGAATAAAGTCTGTGATAATCATTACAGGCGGTTTTGGGGAACTTGGAGAAGAAGGAAGGAAAATGGAAGAAGAAATCCTCAAAATAGCAAAAGAAAATGGAATAAGGATCATAGGACCAAACTGTGTTGGAGTATACGTTCCAGACACTGGAGTAGATACGGTGTTTCTCCCAGACGAAAAAATGGACAGACCAAAAAGTGGTTCAATAGCATTTGTCACTCAAAGCGGAGCCTTTGCTGCAGCAATGCTTGACTGGGCAGCAGGAGCAGGCATAGGGATTGGAAAGATGGTAAGTTATGGTAACAAACTTGATGTTGACGATGCAGATTTAATGGATTACTTCATCTACGATGAGAGTATAAAGGCCGTTACTCTTTACATAGAAGGAGTGAAAGAGGGGAGAAAATTCATTGAGGCTGCAAAGAGAATAACAAAAGTAAAACCCGTCATAGCTCTAAAAAGTGGAAAAACTGAGTATGGAGCTAAAGCAGCGTCCTCCCACACTGGATCATTGGCCGGTGCCGATATAATATACGATGCTGTTTTCAAACAAACTGGAATATTAAGGGCAGAGGACTTTGAGCATATGTTCGACGTCGCAAAGGCCTTCGCAAAGTGCAAACTTCCAAAAGGAGACAGAATTGGAATCATTACTGATGGTGGCGGAGCTGGAGTTATGGCAAGTGATGCTGTGGCAAAATTTGGACTCAAAATGGCCGAACTTAGTGAGGAGATAATTAAATATTTAAAGGAACACTTCCCACCACACGCCGTAGCTGGCAATCCAACTGATGTAGTTGGAGATACAGACGCTCAGAGATACAAATACGCTATTGAGGCCTTTGTGAACGATCCCAACGTAGACGCAATAGTTATAATAGTCCTCTTCCAAGTACCATTGTTAAACGAAGAGGAGATCATAGAAATCCTAGCAGAATACGCAAAGAAGAGTGAGAAACCAATAGTAGCAGTTGCAATGGGTGGTAAAAAGACCGAATATTATGCAAAAATGCTTGAAAATAAGGGAGTTCCAGTATACTCCACGCCCGAGAGAGGAGTCAGGGCAATGGCTGGACTTGTCCAATATGCAAAGTATTTGGAAAAATTAAATAAGGAGTAATCTGACTCCTTATTTCCTTATTATGGGGGGAATAGTATGAAGGAAGAAGCATTAAAGATAATTAAAGAGGTTTTGACTCAAGGTAGGAAGGCTTTAGTTGAATACGAGGCAAAACAGGTTTTAAAAGCTTATGACTTGCCCCTTCCAGAGGAGAAACTAGCAAAAAATTTGGACGAAGCCATAAAGTACGCTAACGAAATAGGTTATCCAGTGGTTATGAAGCTAATGTCACCCCAAATCCTTCACAAGAGTGACGCGAAAGTCGTCATGCTGAAAATAAAGAACGACGAAGAACTTAAACAAAAGTGGGAAGAAATCCACGAGAACGCAAGAAAATACAAGCCAGATGCAGAAATTCTCGGTGTCTTAATAGCCCCAATGCTCAAACCCGGAAGGGAAATAATCATTGGTGTTACCGAAGACCCACAATTCGGGCACGCACTCATGTTTGGTCTCGGTGGAATTTTTGTTGAAATTCTCAAGGACGTTACATTCAGAATAATCCCGATTGAAGAGAAAGACGCTTGGGCAATGATAAAAAGCATTAAAGGTTACCCAATTTTAGCCGGAGCAAGAGGGGAGGCACCAGCGGACATGAAGGCAATTGTAGACATGATGCTGAAAGTTTCACAATTAATTGATGATCTAAAAGATTACATTAAAGAAATGGACTTGAACCCAATCTTCGTTTACCCCGAAGGCGAGGGCGCAGTCATAGTTGACGCAAGAATAATTTTGAAATGAAATTCTATTTTAAAGCTTTTATTTTTCTTTTGTAAACTTAGATGTTACGTTATTTTTACATAATACCAATTCTTATATAGTTTAAACTATAAAATGCATAAATAGAATAAAAAGGAGGTATAGAAGAATGACAGAGAAAGAAAGGATTATACAGCAGATAGTGGATGAAGTCTGGAACAAGGGAAATGTAAATACATTAGATGAGTTTTATGCCCAAAACTTCGTAAATCATGACCCTGCTAATCCAGATGTTACAAATCTTGAGAAATTTAAAGAATGGGTACTCTTCAACCACAAGACGTTCCCTGATTTTCATGTAACTATTGAAGATACTATTACTGAAGGCGACGAAATTGTAAAACGATGGAAAGTTACTGGAACTCAAAAAGGCGAGATGATGGGTGGTAAGATCCCTCCAACTGGAAAGCAGGTAACTATTGAAGGAACCTCTATTTATCGCTTTGAAGGAGACAAAATTGCAGAAATGTGGTGGGGTTATGATCTACTTAGTATGCTTCAACAACTCGGTGCATTTCCTGCAAAGTGAGAATACTCCCCTGTTAATTTCCTTTTCAATTTTTTGTGATCTTGAAATTTAAGAGACTACATATTATAGCATTCTTAAAAGAGAAAAGCTGAAGTTTTAAGACTTCTAGATTTCTATGACTTTTCCAGAGTGGAGTTTTTCAAAGTTCTTCCCGAATTCCCTTGCAAACAGTGCCTCGGCTTCAAGCCCTGTACAATGTCCGACGAAAACCCTCTTAACCCCTAATTCTTTAAGTGCTTCTACAGTTTTCTGAATTCTTTCATTATCTGCCTCTATTAAATGGAATCCACCTATAACAGCATGCACCTTGGTAATTTCACTCAGTTCTACAGCTTTTTTTTACCATGCTGATAATGCCGGGATGGGCACATCCTCCAATGACCACTAAACCTTTCTTAGTGTTTATTGCAAGCCCTATTTCATCCTCGATATCATCCGACCGTATTTTCCCATTTTCAAGCTTATAAAGGCTTATTGTAGTACTTCTCTCAAACTCGACTTTCTCTTCTTTTGTTATTTCTCCAAGTGTAAAAACACCCGGCATTAACTTTATAATATCTCTGCTCAGAATCCAAACACCACCAAGTTTTTCAATTTCCTCTTTTGAGCCTCCTCTTAATGGGGGTATTCCTGCGTACATGAACTCCGGTTCCATGGCAAAACTTACTTTAAAAATATTGGGATGAGCGAGTATAGGAATTTCTTTATTTATTTTCTTCATGATGCCCAGTAAACCGCCTGTATGGTCAAAGTGACTGTGTGAAAGTATTATCATGTCCACTGTTTTTGGGTCAATTCCCAAAATTTCCATGTTGAAAAGAATGGGCTCAGCGTAGGATGCTGTATCAAAGAGTATTCTTCGTTTATTTCCATCAAATCCTACTTCAATCAAAAAGGAAACTCCATGTTGAGCCAAAAATGGGCTATTATACCCAGCATAGTCCTCAGCTAGAGTATAGATTCTCAGCTTATCAGCTTCCCCAATGTTCACCATCACCACCACCAATAAAATTTAATTAAAGAGTTAAAACTATATCCTAAATGTCAAATCTCCAAAACTTTTGGTTTCATTCCCAAAAATTCAGCAGCAGTTAGAAGGTTTTTATCAAGTCTTTCTGCAGTTTCCCAAACTTTCTTCGTGTGTTCTTTGAAGTGACGCTCTCTTGGCAAATGGTGATCATAGATAATAATTTCTGCATCAATTTTCCTTACAATTTTCACTGCGTTCTCAACAGCTCTTCTTAAATTGATCTTGTTAAGAAGGTAGCCGAGCATATAGGTCATAGGGCCATCCAAAATGAGAATGTTGGGATTTTCTTTGATTATCCACTCTGCATAGTCCTCTATTATGGGGCCGTTTAAATCACTTGAATGGATGAGCTTCTCATCTTCATATTCAATCACAGTTGAAATAACCCATCCCACCCTTGAAAACTCAATTCCATGGAACATGGGGCCTGTAAATCTTATCTTTGTATCTCCAAACTGGAATTCCCTTCCGTCAGCAAAATGAACTTCAACATCCTCAAACTTCACCTCTGGAATTTTAGGACTTCGGTTCCACATATCTGCCCTGTTTTCAAACCATTTTAACCCTTTCTCAAGGAGCTGCTTCCTCCGTGTATTGTACTCTCCAAAGTCCTTTGAAACGGCTATTGGTAATTTATCCATGAGGTTTGAGTATTTCTTTGCTTCCCTCTCTCTCCAGAGGTCTTCCAGCTTTAAGCCTCCAAAGTATCTGCAGAGGTTTGAATAGAAATAATCTGCTCGCTTCCTCTGAGAATCGTTTATGTATTCATTCGGGTTTTTGGCTAAAAGCCTCTTTCCCCTGTAAACTTCCAAGTCACCGGGGAAGTAATGATCATAGTGATAATGAGATATCACAAGGACATCAGCTTCCTTACTGGCATTTTTTATTGCTTTTTCTCCCTCAATTAACCATTCAATCTTTTTCTCCTCTGATGCTGGAAAGCTTGGCTGCATAATTGCAATTCCCGGATCTATTATTACAGAAATATCAGGAGTTTTAACTAATACGCAAGAGCTCTTAGCTCCCATTGAATCAAACCAGATCGGTCTAAATGAAAGTGCCATAATATCTACCTCTTCTTTCTTAACTCAAAATTTAGGAGAAAATACTCAATGCAAGAACTGCAAAAAATCCAACCAGCAGGATCACATAGAGCATCTTTCTCATGTTATTTCCCAATAAGTTTCATTGATTCAAATATTAAATCATTTTCTTAAAAAAGCACTTAAACATTCAATGCTAAATATTTGATATGCCAGAGATAGAACTCAGTGGAAGAAGAATACAGTATGAGGTCAGTGTAAGAAAGGTAAGGTACATGAGAATTTACGTGACCCCTAGTGGAAAACTGGAGATTGTTTCTCCAACAAGAAGAGTTGAGCCTTTTTTACGGGCAAAAGAGAAATGGATTATAACTAAAATTGAAGCTATTGAAAAGGCCAAGCAGCTTTCAGGATTCCCTTATCTTGGGAGATTCTACAATACTGGGTCTGGAGAGAAGTTTAAGGTTAATGATAACATGATAAAACTCCCTCACAACAAAAAATTAGAATCAACACTTAGAGTAAGACTTAGAGAGATAATAACCCCCTTAATCCAAGAAAAAACGAAAAAGTTGAATGTAAATGTCAATAAAGTCTTTATTAGAAAGCAAAAAACACGATGGGGAAGCTGCTCCCCAAAAGGAAACTTGAATTTCAATTTAGCAATGCTTGCTTTACCACCGCAACTCATAGATTACCTGGTGAGCCATGAAGTTGCCCACCTCGTAGAAATGAATCACTCTAAAAGATTCTGGAAGTTAGTTGAGAAATTCCATCCAGACTGGAAGAGAAAAAGAAGAGAGCTTAAAGAATGGTGGATAATAGTTCACAATAATCCCATATGGAAGGAAATTCTGGAGGGAAGAAAATGAGAGTCATTCTACTCGGTTCCGGGTCCTACAGTGGAACACCTAAAGCATTGTGTGAGTGTGAAAACTGTTCAAGAGCAAGAAGGTTTCCTCAATACAGAAGAACACGATTCTCTATGTATATCCCTCAGATAAATGCCTTAATAGATCCTTCTCCGGATTTATATTATCACATGAGTTATCTAAACGAACGAATCGAGAATGTTTTTATAACTCATCCTCACTTTGACCATATAGGCGGGCTTCCCGAGTTGCAGGTATTCAAAAAGGTGCGCTTCTATTCTCATAAGAAGATCCTTGACCTTGCAAAACATTTACAGGAGACGTTCCTAGGGATCAGGGAATGGGAGTATGTCTCACTTGAGTTCAATAGGTGGTATGATTTCGGAAAATTTAAAGTAAAACAATTTCCCGTAGTTCATCAGCCAGGTGATGTAGCAGGAGGATTTATTTTAGAAGTAAAAGGAAAGAGAATTGTTATAACAGGGGACACTGGGCCGGAAATCTTAAGAAATCATGAACTATTAGAGGAAATCCGAGGAGCGGACCTTCTGGTTTCTGAAATGACCCATAAGTACTCAATTCCCAAAACCCATCTCGGAGTCGAAGATGCCATCAAATTTGCCCAGAAGGTGGAAGCAAATAAAACCCTTTTTGTCCACATAAGTCACTCAAACTACACTCAAGAGGAATTAGAAGAGAAAGTTGGAGAAAACGGGATGGTTGGGAGAGACTTTATGGTCCTGAGAATCTAATCACCCATTATTTGCACTACTAATCTTCTCCTCCTCGGCCTTACATCAAGTTCCACAAAGAATATCTGCTGCCATAAGCCTCTAACAACTTTCCCATCAACAATTGGGAGTACAAGCGAAGAGCCCAAAAGGCTAGCCCTGAGATGAGAATGAGCATTGTTATCAATAATATCATGTTTGTATCCTGCCCCTTTCGGCACGAGTTCCCTTAGAACTCTTTTAAAATCTTCTAAAAGGTCATTCTCATGTTCTATTGTGACTATTGCTCCAGTGGCACCAGGTACAAATACCAAAACCTGCCCATTTTTTATTTCACTTTTTTCCACGATCTCTTCTATATCCCTCGTTATATCAACTAAGTCAATTTCTCCCCTTGTAGAAAACCTAAGCTCTTCTGTCAGCACTTTCATTCCACCACCTCCAGAGAAGGTATCCAACACCAAACCCTATTAGATTTGCGCCCATATCAAGAAATGAGAAACTTCTTCCTGGAACAAAAAGTTGTAAGCTCTCAAAGATTACAGGAAAAATCATGTATGATTTATCTCTACTTACAAGGCCAAGAATGAGGAATTCCAAAAAATGAACAATTTTGTCTCCTCCGGCCACTCCTGCAGAGGGCACCTTTGGAGAAAGATTCGCATAAGTCAAGAGCATGAGATATAAAAGAGTTATCTTCCTCATAGAAAGCTCTCCAACCTTTTGACTTTTTCAACGACCTCTATTGGGTTTTTTCCGAATATATATACACAAGGCTCTATTCCAAAACCTCCTCTGTCAACAACGGCATCTAATGAGCCTTTCTTTTTAAATTCCTCTACAATAAGCCTGACAGTTTCATCTTCACTTCTTTCACTTTTTTCTATAACTCCGAATTTGAAACCGGCTTTTTTCAGGGCTCTAAATATATTCTCGTCGTATTTTATATTCAAGACGCTCCTGATACCGGGAAATACATTAGAGAGTGCTATTAAAACTCCTGCCATGTGTTCGCTAGCCCCAAATTCTGGAGGTAATGCATAAGCTTTATCTTTTACATGAGTTATTCTCCCTGGAACAGCTGCTACGTCCTCCTTTTCTTTTGGATCCGGAAGAGAATAGGCAAAGTTACTTCTAATCTCCGGGATAAGCTTTAGAAACCCTTTATTTCTAAGGAGTCCTCCTAAAGCTAAATTCAACTCTTCCAGAATTTGTGTACGAGATGGTTCTCCACTAAAGAGGTCACTGCAAAGCGATTCATCATCACTTTCAATATACTCTAAATAACCCTTACATAAAATCCCACTTCTGAGCATTTCAAAGAACCTCTTGTTCAAAAACCGTATTATATCCTCTTTTTTTGCACCATAAAGAATAAGGCTGGCCACCTCTTGGGCAACTATTTGAATTTCCTTACTAAGATCTCCCCCAAGCCGTTTATATTTTCCAGTTAGATATTTGCTAACCATCGCTTGTGTGATACCCAAATGTTCTGCTATTTTTGCCTGAGTTAATCCTTTAGAATACAAAATACGGGCTATATCGGCCCTTAAATTTGGCATCACTTCTTCCGCCCAAAACTCACAGGGGGTTTTCACATTAATCACCAAATATTTATTTTTAAAACTCAGTTATAAATTTTTGCCGGAAAAATTTATATTCTCCTCTTCTTTTAAACTATTGTGAGGAGATATGAAGTTAATTAAAACAATAGGAGTTCTTATTTTGGTGAGTCTTTCACTTGGATGTATCACAGTTGAAGATTCTATTTCATCCTCCCCTACAGGCTCCAAAGTCGAGATCTATGTCCAAATAGATGAAAAAAGCGCTGCTTTTGAACTTTCAGAGATTCAGGTAAAAATTGGAAACAAGACTATAAACGACTTCAACAAACCAAATTTTGTTGGATATGTTAGTGAGAATAATGGAGAAGTAGAAGTAACATTTGTTGTAAATGCCAATGGTAAGGACTGGTATGGAAAGAAAGTGAGTGCTAGAGACCTGATTAACCTTAAATTTCCATATGGAGAGAGAATACTGATAACACTAGAACTGTACTACGAAGATGAAACTCTTAGAATTAAACCTGAAACTGAGAAGTCCGGTATAATAGGGGAAAAAATTCCGGATGAAGTATTTATGGTCTCCGAAGAGGTCCTAGTAAAAGAAATCCGAAAAGTATACGGAGAGGTACCAAACAAAATCAAAGAAGAACTCAAAATAAATAAAAAAATTAGAGAAGAATTCCTAAGCAAATATTCCAAAACAGGCAACATCACATATCTTCGTTCATATAGAGATTCTTTCTATGCGATAAGGGCCTTTGGAGAACTCGCAAAGTGGAAAGGTCTCAGCATGCTTGATATAAAGGCATTTAATTTAACTTTAAAAGCCAATAACGAATATTATTCCAAATATCCATCCCCTCAGAAAGACTTTTCCGTAGTGATATTTTCTGAAAATACCCCCTATTATTCCCCCATAAAAATTAAGGGTGATCTTAATACCTCACTGCCTTTCTTATATTATAGAGGTAGGGGTTTAAGTTATTATCCTGTGAGTGCCCTTCACTGGGCCGATATATACTTCAAACGAGGAAATTATGAAATAGCATTACAATTTCTAAATAATCTCCAAGAATTCATGTATTTCGGAAACTACAACAGCGAGGAATATGCTCTGTTCCTTAATTATTTCCATTTCGAGAATTCTTCCATCCCTTGGGTTTCAGGTTATGCTCAAGGAATGGGTGCGGGATTATACGCAAAAGCATATCAAATAACAAAAAACGAAACGTACTTAAAAACCGCAAAACTACTCCTAAATTCCTTTGATTTATCTTTGAAAGAGAATGGATTTGTTTCAAATACAAAATACGGCCCATGGTATCTTGAATACAACTACAACTCAAATGAGCTGGTCCTGAACGGTCATATAATAGCATTACAGGGCCTCTACTACTACTGGGAAGTCACAAAAGATGAAAAAGCATGGCAACTCTTTCAAGCTGGTGTTGAGAGCACGAAAAAAACACTCCCAATTTTTGACACCAACTCATGGAGCAAGTATTCAAACATTCACGGGGATGCAAGTGAATTCTACCATAGACTCCATATCCAGCTCTTAAAATGGCTATATGATGTTACTGGCGATGAATATTTCTTCAATTATGCAAGAAAATGGAACAACTACCTTATCTACAGGGGATTACCACCCGAAGATCTCGGGTGAATCCAATGAAGAAAATCTACTCTCTGCTCTTGATCTTCCTTCTTTTAATGACTTCATATTTTGGAAGCTTTGAACTTTCAAAGAGAACCATACTAGAAAAATCGAAAGATGTAGAAGACATTCTGAATGAGAACGAAAGAGTTGTTTTAAATAATTTTCTTAAATTCCTAAGCACCACGAATGTCCTTTTCCTATTTTCAAGTATAGAATCATCTTATCCCACAAAAATCTTTGCAAAGGTTTGGAAAGGAGAAGAGAGCATAAGTAGAGAACAGATAAAAATACTCTACTTAACTTTAAGGGCCAATGATGAATACTACTCCAAGTACATCTCTCCTTTAAAGAGCTTTTATCCCATGACATTTGGGAATAAAAGCCCCTATGAGAAGGTCTTCTTTGCTAAAGGAGATCTTAACACCTCTATTCCCTTTGTTCATTACAATTTTAGGGGTCTTGTGCTTTATCCAGTGAGTGCCCTTCACTGGGCCGATATATACTTTAAAAACGGAGATACAAAGGAGGTCCTTAGGATCTTAGACGAACTGAAAGAGGTCATAGTTGTCAAGAAGAAAAATGAGGTCGAATATGCTCTGTTCCTTAATTATTTCCATTTCGAGAATTCTTCCATCCCTTGGGTTTCAGGTTATGCTCAAGGAATGGGTGCGGGATTATACGCAAAAGCATATCAAATAACAAAAAACGAAACGTACTTAAAAACCGCAAAACTACTCCTAAACTCTTTCCAAATCCCATACAAAGAGGGAGGATTTGTTGTAGAATCTCCCTATGGACTTTGGATACTAGAATATGGTTACAACTCAAATGAGCTGGTCCTGAACGGTCATATAATAGCATTACAGGGCCTCTACTACTACTGGGAAGTCACAAAGGATCCCTATGCCAAAGAATTATTTGATAACGGAACAATCTCCGTCGCAAAAGCTCTTCCAGATTTTGATAAAGAGGGATGGAGTTTGTATTCAAATATCCACGGAAAGGCAATGAGAAAATACCATGAACTCCACATTCAGCTCCTAGAATGGCTCTATGAGAAAACAAAAAATGAAATTTTTAAAGGATATGCAGAAAGATGGAAAAAGTCACTCAAGGATGTGCGGTAGTGCCCTAATAACCGGTAAAGAGACTAAAACTCCCACTAAAACATCCACAGCACTTTGAATAGCATTTGGAATGCCTATTACCAGCCAGAATGGAATATGGAACCACTCTTCAATAGTTGGAATCACCTGCTCTTTTGGAATACCAAGCCAGAGAGGTATAGCATAGTAGTAGTTCATAATAACCATGACTGGAATTCTGATTGCAATGCCCATACTATATGCGAGCACTACAAAGATCACAAACTTTTTCTCATTGAAATTCTTAAAATCGAATTTTGTTATCCTCTTAGCTAGTTCAAGACCTAACACTAAACTCAAAGTTGCAAAGAATTTCATACTAGCCCCAAGCCAAGAAGCAGACGATACCAAACTTAACCCCACAAAGAGCAAAATTAAAGCTGTTACACTGCTCCAGAATCCCATGATAACGTAAATAATTACCATCGGAACAGCCACCAAGTCAATGCTCATTCCCCACTGGGTTGGAACTTTAAGTGGAGAGACTTCAAGAACAAGTGATAAACTTAACAGCAACCCTATCAGAGCTATCTCTCTTGCTTTCATTTTACCACCACAGGATTTTTTGTTCCAATATTTATAAAATTTTGTTCCATAATTGGAATATTTGAAAGGACAAAGATGGGAAGCAAAGCCTTTATATGTTCTACGAAGTTAATTCTCATGGTGGTTCATATGAAGATACCAGAGGACGTCCGAAAAGATATCCCTTTAACCCAGGAGGTTATATATTTTGACAACACTGCGACTTCTCTAACTCCTAAGCCAGTTGTTGAAGCTATGGATGAGTACTATTTAAAATACAGAGCCAATGTCCATCGTGGAGTGCATAGACTTTCTCAAAAGGCAACTCATGAATACGAAAAATCAAGAGAAATCACAGCCAAGTTTATTGGAGCAAAATTTGAAGAGATAATTTTTACAAAAAATACGAGTGAGAGTCTTAACTTGGCTGCTTTAGGACTTGAAGGAGTGTTAAAAAAGGGTGATAAGATAGTCACAACTCCTTACGAGCACCACTCCGATTTGCTCCCATGGCAGAGATTGGCCAAAAAACTAGACCTCAAACTGGAGATAATTGAAGGAGACAACGAAGGTAATTTGGATTTAGCAGATGCAGAAAAGAAGACCAAAAGGGCAAAAATTGTGGCGGTTCAACACGTTTCTAATGCTCTCGGAGTTATTCATGAAGTTGAAGAACTTGGAAAGATGGCAAAAGATGAAGGGGCAATATTTGTGGTGGATGCAGCTCAAAGTGTTGGACATATGGAAGTAGACGTGAACAAACTTCATGCAGACTTCTTGGCATTCTCAGGTCACAAAGGCCCAATGGGACCAACGGGAATAGGCGTGCTTTATATAAGGGAGGAGTTCTTCGATGTGTTTGAGCCCCCATTAATCGGCGGAGGAACCATTGAAGACGTTGACTTATACGACTACAAGCTCACAGAGCCACCAGAGCGGTTTGAAGCTGGAACACCAAACATCGGCGGAACAATAGGCCTTGCGGCGGGAATAAAATATATTGAAAAAATAGGCATAGACAAAATCGAAAAGCAAGAACATAAGCTTGTAAAGAGAACAACTGAGGGACTAACGGAGCTTGAGGTGCCGTGGTATGGGCCAAGAGACTTAAAGAAACATGCTGGAGTTGTGAGCTTTAACGTTCCACCACTGCATCCACACGATGTTGCTGCTGTATTGGACGAGCATAAAATTATGGTGAGAAGCGGTCACCACTGTGCATTGCCAGTAATGAAAAAACTGGGTATAAATGGAACTGTGAGAGCATCGTTCCACGTATACAACAGTCTTGAAGAAGTTGAGACATTCCTTGGGGTTATGGAAGAGCTTGTGAAGAGTTTGAGATGAGTCCTTCTTTTCTTATTGTCTTTAATTTCGAAAATTTATACTTATTCTAAAAAGCCCTGAAAAAGTTATTTTGTATAAACCGTTTCTCATCGTTCATAGCGACATTTTGCCCTATCATGTAGAATTTAATCCCATAAAACCTACTAAAAAGAGCTTAAAATAAAAATGAAACGTTCCGAAACGTTCTTTTCACCGAGTTCCTAAAATAACTAAAAAGCCTAGTTAAGAATGGTGATGGACATGAAGTGGTTGAAGGTTTGGTTGTTAATGGCTCTCTTGGTGGGGAGCATAATCCCTGCAGGTTTGAGCCTAGCAGATGAAAATGCCACTATAGAAAATGAAACAGAATACCTGCCACCAGAGATACAAAATATAACTCAAGAGGAAAAGATAGCCAATCAAATTGTCGTTGCCCTTGAAAGATTGAGCAACATAACAACAAAGTTAATCAATAATGTAAATCTTCCTGAGAACTCAAGTATCATGAGACACTACCAGTTAGCGGAACAATATAAAGAAGTTGCCACGAATGCATATGAAAGCGACGACTATTACAACACAATAATAAACGGCCTCACTGCAATGCACCACTACAGAGAAGTGCTAAAGAGCTTCGAGAGAGGGAAGGAAGAGCTTAAGGAAAGGCTTCCGGAAGAGATAAAGAGAATGGAAGGCTACTTCAGAATGGCCGAAAAGACAATAGAAATTGCCCAGAGACAGGGAATTGACGTGGGAAATACAACGACGCTCTTACAAGAGACTAAAGATGCATATAAGGCTGTGCTGGAAGACATAAAAGCTAAAGATCTTGAAAAAGCTAGGGAAGATCTTGAAATCGCCAGAGAAAAGAAAGCTGCCTTAGATGAAGAACTTAGAAGAATCAGAAAGGAGCTTGTAGAAGCAAATGCAGACAAAATAGTAAATGAATTCCTAGAGAAAGGTGCAAGAGGGATAGAAACAGCAGAGAAAGTCGTTGAAATGGCAGAAGAAAAGGGTTACGACGCTCATGAGCTCCAGGAAAGACTCGAAGCATTTAAGGAGATTTATAGTGAAGTTAAGGCCCTTGCAGATGAAGGGAAATACGATGAGGCTCTTCAAGTTATGAGAGAGAATACAGAGACAATAAAAGAATTCCATCGGGCAATGGCCTTCCTTCAGAAGAAGTTCCATGAAAGAGAAGTCCAAGAGAGATTGGGAGACTTAAAAGGATTCCTCAGAGAGATGACAATAAGAATCCAGAAAGATTCAAGGGAGTTAAGAGAACTTGGAAGAAGGGGAGTAGACACCAGGAGAGCAGAACTTCAGCTCAAAACATCCATACAAGAAATAAGACTTGGAATCGAACTCCTTAAAAACAGAAAACCCGCTGAAGCTAAGATGCATTTTGCAATAGCCTTAGACATGCTCCACAAGGTCGACGAGTTTATCCTACGGCATGCTTGATTTCTCTAAATTTTTGCGGAGGTGAAATGAATGAAGAGAACTCTACTTGCCCTTTTACTTTTCATCCCTCTTGTGAATGCCCAGAGCATAACCATTACACCCTATGGAGATGGCTATGCAACTGTGGAAATTGAAATGCCTGTGGACGACTATACAACTCAAGTTACATCATCCCTGCTCGGGGATCATTACGAGGACATCTTTGTTATAGATGAAAATGGTAACCCTCTAGAATATTCCATAAACGGAAACGAGATCACAATAACTGTTCAAAACTCTCAAATAGTAAAAATAATATACTCCACTCCAGATCTAATGAACAAAGAAGGCCTTATTTGGACTCTTTCATTAAAATCAGAAGCTCCAGTAGACGTAATCTTACCTGAAGAAGCAGATTTGGTGGATATGAGTGACTCACCCCTTGAAATACACGGAAACAAGATAACAATGCCCGCAGGTGAAGTGCAAATAAGCTTTATCCTTCAAGACCTCGAAGACCAAAAAACTGTTCAAGATATTGCCACAAACACAGATAAAGATTTAACAAAAATTATTCTCCCTCTAGGAGGTCTTTTGGCACTCCTAGTTTTAGGGATCGCATTATGGAAAAGATGAGTTTTTTTGGATTTGTCTTTTCTTCAATTAAATTTATGAACCCACGCTCATAAAATTCCTACTGGTGGTTCTATGTTAGTTGCAAAACCATGCACAAGCATGAAGGCCATAAACATCACCCCTCAAGAGAAATTTGATCTTGATCTAGAAGAAGTGTGTGAATGCCTAGCTGAGAGAGGGTATCAAATAAAAAGAGTAACAAGGTTTCTAGCTCTTGTGAGAAAAGCATATGATATCAGCATATTCCCAAGTGGAAAAATAATAGTAAAAGAAACAGACAATAAAGAAGAGGCCTTAAAAATCGCTCAAGAAATTTACGAGTGTGCAAAAGCTTATCGGGTGAG
Source organism: Thermococcus sibiricus MM 739 (assembly GCF_000022545.1). Classification (NCBI taxonomy): domain Archaea; kingdom Methanobacteriati; phylum Methanobacteriota; class Thermococci; order Thermococcales; family Thermococcaceae; genus Thermococcus; species Thermococcus sibiricus. The sequence continues at coordinate 186,162 of NC_012883.1, read as the reverse complement.
TTAATGTTTGCCAAAGAGGAACTAGCAGAAAGAATCAATAGAATAAGGAAAGAGAATGGTTTTCCCATAGTACCCTTTGTAATAGAGGAAGTAAACTATGATGAAGAAGGGGATAAATTATTTATAATCGCCAAAGACAGAAGTGATAAAAGTGCAATCATTGGAAACAGCTTCGTAATTGGGAAACTCAGAGAAGAACTCGGAATAAAACAAGTTACTGTTTACTCAAAACTTGACCTAATCATAAAAAGAAAAAAACTAGAAGAGAACTTGAAGAGAATCAAAGATACCCTTCTCGACTTTCTGATTCCCATAATAGAAGCAGATTTTAACTTCCCTCCTCGGAAATGGCCCACTCTTCACAACAATGGAAGGGCTCTCGTGTTCCTTAGCTTCAATGCAAAAGCCATGTTAGGTTTTGCTGAAAAAGTTGGTCTAGAAGCCGAGAGAATCGGAATCAAATACACCTTTCCAAAAATGGAGTACGAAGCAATGGAAGGCTCTCTTAGAGAGCTCTTTTTCCCAGATGAGAGGAAGCTCATAGATGTAGCAAAGGAAAGAGACCTCAAAATAATAATAGCAGATTTCCCATTTGACCTAAAGATAAACGAGGATATCGCACTCCTGAACCCCCTCAGGTTCTTCCATATTGGATTCTTTGAAGCAAAATATTTCTTTGGATTTGAAAAGCCCGTCAGAGTTGACAAAGATGCCATGATAGACTTCGTAGTAGACATGGTAGCCGAAGGACTTATGGAGTCAACAGATGGGGCAAACTTAATATGGTGGGCATGGAAAAGATAGAAGGTGGTAAAATGATAGTCGGCGTTGTGGGTAAAATTGCAGCAGGAAAAACCACGGTTGCAAAGTTCTTTGAGGAAAAAGGATTTTGCAGAGTTTCGTGTAGTGATCCACTAATTGACCTTCTAACTCACAACCTAAGCAAGTACTCATGGCTTCCAGAAATTCCAGAAAAGAGCGAACCAACAAGAGACAAACTCATTGAGTACGGCAGGCACCTTAAGAAAACTTTTGGGGAAGATATTTTGATAAGGCTGGCGCTGGACAAGAAAAGAAACTGCAAAAATGTGGTTATTGACGGAGTCCGCTCTAAGGGAGAAATTGAAGCAATAAAAAAGCAGGGCGGATTTATAATTTACGTCGAGGCTAGGCCAAAGATAAGGTATGAACGTTTAAAAAGGAGAAACGCGGGTAAGGACAAGGCGATAAAAAGCTTTGAAGATTTTCTAAATGCCGATGAGGCCGAAGAAAAGCTCTACCACACAAGAATGCTTAAAGATCTGGCTGATTTCTTGATTGTGAATGAAGGCAGCCTTGAAGATCTAAAAAAGAGAGTTAATACTGTTATAACCTCCTTAACGTCTGGAAAAATTTAAAGGTTCTTCAAGATTTCCTTTTATTGGTGAACTTCAATGAAAATAGTTGTCCTTGCTCCCTGTCTCTTAAGCCCTTTCTATGTCTACCGAGGCCCAAAAGATAAGGAGTATACAACCAGTAGAGAATTATTAAATCTTCTTGCAAAACATGTAAGAGAAATAAGAGTCTTAACTTACCCCTGTCCTGAATATAAACTTATAGGATGGCCAAGACCCCCAATGAGCAGAGAAGCTTTAGAAAAACTTGGAATATCCGAAACTGCTAGAAAAATTTTGGATTTTATTGAAAGAGTTCTAACGGAAGAAAAACCTGAGAAGGTAATTTTTGTTGGCGTCAAAGGTTCACCAACGTGTGGCATATTCTATACAACTTCAAGCGATCCAGAAAAGTTCCCATATAGGATAATCGAAGAATTCTCTTGTCTAAACAAAAAAGAACGGATAGAACTGTCAAAAGAACTCATGGAAGAGCAAAACTTCAAAGTAATACCAGGGGAGGGTGTTCTTTTCCAAATTCTTAAAAGGAGGTTTCCAGAGGCTATTTACCTAGAGTTTGATAAAGATAACATTGAAAAAAGCTTAAAACAGCTTGAAAAACACTTTAAACACTAAAGAGGGGGCTATTCTCGAGGTTTCTCGGCCACCACCATTATTTCAATGTCGTCCATATCTACCTTTCGCTTCCCCCATCTTCCAGCGGTTCCTCCCCAAATGGCCTTCACTTCAAACCCAACCATTCTAAACATCAGGTAGAGCTCGGTCGGGACATAGACCCGCTCCCGTATAGCGACTTTCGTGCCGTCCGGGGCCTCAAGCTCCTCATAGAACGTCATGGTATTCGGGTCAAAAAGCCCCTTGGCAATGTCCTCGTTCGTCGCTTTCTTGACCCTTGAGAGCGCGCTTAGGGCCGTTAAGATGAACTTGCCTCCAGGTTTCAGTGACTTATATACATTCCTTAAGATGGCCAAGTCATGCTCTATTGGGTCGTCAGACGAGCCAAGCAATGAAAAGGCACCCTCACATAGACATACCGCGGCGTCAAACTTTTCATTTCTCGCGAACTTGGTTGCATCTGCTTTTATAAATTCAACTTCAACACCCTCTTTTTGGGCCCGTTCTTCTGCCTTTTCGAGCATTTTTTGGGAAATATCAACACCCGTGACGCGGTATCCCCTCTTTGCAAGCTCTAAAGAATGTCTACCAACACCACAGCCTACATCTAATATTTTTGCACCTTCTGGAAGTTTAAATTCTTCCAGTAAGAAATCAATTTCTTTTTTCGTATGCTTGGTAAAGGCTTCCTGTAAATAATAGTCGGCCTCCCTGTCAAAAAACTCTTCCCATTCGTGCTTTTTCATAGTAATCACATACAAAACTCGTTTTCTCAGTTAAAAACTTTTGGATTATCTAAAGATGCTAAAAACGAACTACACGAAAAATCTACAAATACACTTTCAAGAATAAATTATAAGAAAATCCATGAAGAGGTATAATAGGTGTGGAGTATGAATGCCTTGATTATTTACGTTTCCATTCACCACAGAAATACTGAAAAAGTGGCAAAAATAATGGCAAAAACTCTTGAAGCAGAACTCACAAAGCCATGGGAAATTAAACCCGAGGAGCTTTTGAAATATGACCTCATAGGCTTCGGCTCAGGAATCTACTACTGGAAGCACCACAGGGCACTTTTCAAACTCGTGGAGAGCCTTCCCAGGATGAAGGGAAAGAAGGCGTTCATCTTCTCGACAGCGGGGATAAATATTCCTTTTATCAATCACCGAAAGCTTAGGAGTGCTCTCAGGAAAAAGGGATTTGAGATAGTTGGGGAGTTCTCATGCAGAGGATGGGACACGAACGGCTGGCTTGAGAAGATTGGGGGGATAAGCAAGGAGCACCCAAATGAAAAGGATTTAGAGAATGCAAGAAGATTTGCAGAGAAATTAAAGAGCATGATTTGAAAGCTAGTTCATATTATACACTTTTTATCGCTCTTTTTACAACTTCTTCAGCCTTTTCCATCAGCTCCTCCGCCTTCTTCTTTGTGTGTGCCTCAAGAGTAATGCGCATTATTGGCTCTGTTCCACTTGGCCTGAATAGAATCCACCACTCATCATTTTCAATCCTGATACCATCAATGTCAATAATCCTCTTGTACTCAAAGTTCTCGAGGACTTCTCTCTTTATGAATTCCATGGCTTTGGCTTTCTTCTCATTTGGACAGGGGATTTTTGCCCTTAAAGTAACGTAACGTGGCACTCCCTTTGCAATTTCACTTAATGGGCCGAGTTTATCAATCATCTCAAGAACAAGTACACCGGCAAATATGCCATCCGGAGTTAGGTTCCACTGGGGTATTATCCAAGTCCCGCTTGGCTCTCCCCCAAAGACTGCGTTTTCTCTTACTATACCCTCTGCAACTGCAACATCTCCAACCTTTACCCTAGCGACTTCTCCTCCCAAAGGTTTAATGTAGTCATCCAAGGCAAACCCCGCATCCACAGTGGTGATAATTTTCCCCTTCCCGAACTTTCTGAGCATGTAGCTGCTTATGAGGGAAAGCATGACTTCGTATTCAACAAAGTTGCCCTGATCGTCAATAACACCGATTCTATCAGCATCTCCGTCGTGTGCTATTCCAACATCGGCCCCAAGAGACTTTACAGCCTTTGAAAGAGCTAAGAGACTCTTGGCATTTGGCTCAAGCTCTCTAACAAAAAAACCGCTTGGATGTGAGTTTAGAGAAACAACTTTGTTTCCAAGCTCTCTCTGGAGGTAAGGGGATAGAATTGAACCTGCACCATTCCCACAGTCAACTACAACCTTATAGCCTTTTGAAAGCTCTATCATCTCAAGGGCTTTCTTTATGTACTCCTTTTTTGGATCAGCCCTCGTTAGTTCTCCTATGTCATTCCAAGATACCTGCTGGAACTTCCCTTTTTCAAGAATTCTTTCCAATTCATTTTCCATCTCGCTTGTGTAGGCCATTCCATTTGGCTGCCATACCTTTATCCCGTTGTACTCTGGAGGGTTGTGAGAAGCAGTTATTGTGACACCTGCATCTGCTTCGTAGAGTTTTATTGCAAACCCAGTTAAGGGTGTTGGAGAAAGGTCGATATCAATAACATCAACGCCGGTGCTTAAAAGACCGGAAATAAGAGCATTCTTTAGCATCTCTCCACTTGTTCTAGTGTCTTTACCAACTACAACCTTCCCTTCACCAAGATAAGTGCCCAAAGCCTTTCCAACTTTTAAAGCAAGATCTGGAGTTAATCTTTCGTTAACGACTTCCCTTATGCCACTTGTCCCAAAGTACTTGCCCATAAGAATCACCAACAATGACTGTTAACACTAAGAAATACGAGGCTAAGTTAAAAAATTTTTTATTCTGTTTCCCTCAAAATCTCCTTATATAAGTTTCCTTTTTAATAACTCTGCCCTCTTCAAGCTTGTAAACATCAATTCTCTCCATACCCATTGTCTCTCGCTTGTAAGCAACAAGATAATCTATAAAATCCTTAATAGCATACTTAAAAACTGAGTCTTTGAAGTACTTAGGCTCGTATATTAATATGACCCTATCATCATGATTGGATATGAAGGAGTAATACTTTTTTCGCTCTGTTTTTGGTCTAGAAAGGAGGGAATAGAGGAAATACCCATCAAGTTTTATGGTTTCATCTATATTTCCAATGAAAACACTTTCAGGATATCCAACTTCAAATGGCAAATATTCAGCCAGAAATAGTTTCCCTTTAGAAAGCCATGCATTTAGAAATATCCTAGCAAGTTTCTTTGCATCCCCTGTGATTAGAATTACGCCCCGTTCAAGATTTACTATCTCCTTAAGCATGAGCATCCCATTGTTAATAGGCACAATGTTTTTAAAAACATGCGGATTCCTATGCACCAGCACCACAAAATATATATTCTATCATTCTCACTCCCATACGATAACCCCATTATGGAGGTCGACCTATGAAGAACAGAATATTGACAGTCTTTTTAATAGGAGTTTTAGTATTTAGTGTTGCCATAAGTGGATGTACAGGTGGAGAAACAACAAGTACTCCTGAATACGCAGGAAAAGTTGCAGTTGTCTATGATGTCGGTGGGAGAGGGGACTTAAGCTTCAACGATATGGCATATCTAGGAGCTTCAAAAGCTGCAAAAGACTTTAACCTTGAAATTAAGGAAGTACAAAGCAATACAGAATCAGATTACTTGCCCAACCTTAGGAGTCTCGCCCAGACTGGAGAGTACGACATTATAGTAGCAGTTGGATTTATGATGACTGATGCAGTGATCCAAGTTGCAGACGAATTCCCAGATCAAAAGTTCGCCATTGTTGATGGATTTATTCCCGACAAACCAAATGTTGTAAGTATTCTCTTTAAAGAAAACGAAGGCTCAGCTTTAATTGGAGCTTTAGCCGGATTAATAGCTGCAAATGATGGTAAAGACAAAGTTGGAATCGTTCTTGGTATTGAGATTCCCGTTCTTTATAAATTCGAAGGTGGCTATCACTTCGGTGTTGTTTGGGCCGAAGACTATTACAAGCAAAAGACTGGAAATGACGTTAATATTGAAGTTCTCTACACTTACACCGGTTCATTCACAGACCCTGCAAAAGGTAAAACCGCAGCTCAAGCTCAGCTTGGACAAGGGGCCTGGATAATCTACCAAGTCGCAGGTGCTGTTGGCCTTGGTGTTTTTGATGCTGTTGACGAGTACCTTGAGAGTCAAGGAAAAGAGATGGGGCCACCATTTGCTGTTGGTGTTGATTCAGCCCAAGACTGGATCAAGCCAGGTGTAATAATAGCTTCAATGATGAAGAGAGTTGACGTTGGTGTCTACAGGACTGTTGAAATGGCCGTCAAGGGTAACTGGCAAGGAGGAATAATGGAGCTTGGTCTTAACGAGGGTGGTGTTGGCGTAAGCACCATTGAAGACGTTAGGGAAATCTTTAACTCACTACCAGAAGACACAAAGCAACAAAAACTTGAAGAACTTGGACTTAACAGCGAGGAAGAACTCTTTACCAAGCTTGAAGAAACAAGGAGCCAAGTTCCAGACTGGATCTGGCAAGCCGTAAGTGAATTGGAGTCTAAGATTAAGAGTGGAGAGATAGAAATTCCATCAGCACTAACTTCAGAACAAATCGAAGCCATAAGAAACGCTGAAACATGGCAAGAGATGGAAGAATTAGGAAAACAATGGTAAAACAACTGATATTTCCTTTCTATTTTCTCTTTATAATCTTTAGGGGGTGCATTTATGGAAGAAGCTCCAATTATTGAAATGAAAGGAATCATAAAAATCTATCCCGATGGCACTAAAGCACTTAAAGGTGTTGATTTTTCCGTAAAACAAGGTGAGATTCATGGTTTATTAGGAGAGAATGGGGCTGGGAAAACTACCCTGATGAAGATCCTCTCTGGGATGCTCCATCCTACAGATGGTAAAATCTTTGTTAATAACAAAGAAGTGAGATTTAAAACTCCCGCTGATGCTCTTGCAAATGGAATTGGTATGGTTCACCAGCACTTCACGCTGGTAGATGTTTTTGATGGCCTCCACAATATCATACTTGGGATGGAGGGGCATGGTCTCTTTTCTAAGATAGACGTCGAGAAAGCGATGAAGAAACTGCAAAAACTTATGGATGATTTGAATTTCCAAGTTCCTCTTGATGTTCCTGTAGAAACCCTCCCTGTTGGTGTCCAACAAAGGATTGAGATATTAAAAACACTATATAGGGACGTTGATGTACTTATATTGGACGAACCAACCGCTGTACTAACCCCCATAGAGGTTAAAGAACTCTTCGATGTTCTTAAAAAACTAAAATCCCAAGGAAAAACAATTATCTTTATCAGTCATAAACTCAAAGAAGTCATGGAAATAACAGACAGGGTAACAGTTCTTAGAAAAGGAGAGCTTATAGGAACTGTAAATACAAATGAAACTTCCCCAAAAGAGCTTGCTAAGATGATGGTCGGAAGAGAGGTAGTTCTTAGGATAGAAAAACCTCCAAAAGAAGCAGAAAACCCTGTTTTACAAGTCCAAGATTTATGGGTTAAAGGAGATAGAGGCCAAGATGCTGTAAAAGGATTAACATTCAACGTGAAAGCCGGAGAGATCTTTGGAATAGCTGGTGTTGAAGGTAACGGGCAAACCGAACTTATAGAAGCAATAAGCGGACTTAGAAAAATTGAAAAAGGCAAAGTTATTCTCAATGGAAAAGAAATCACTGGAAGACCTCCAAAAGAACTCTATGACCTTGGAGTGGCTCACATACCAGAGGATAGGATCCATATGGGTTTAGTAGCAGAAATGAGTGTTACTGAAAACTCCATACTTGGCCTTCACTGGAGAGAGACTTTTAGGGGACCTATTGGAATGTTAAGGTGGAACAAAGCCAAAGAACACGCTGCAAAGATTGTAAAGGATTTTGAAGTCTTAGTACCAAGTATAGACGCTCCTGTAAAAAGCTTAAGTGGAGGGAACCAACAAAAGCTCATCGTAGCAAGAGAAACTAGCAAGCAACCTGAATTCATAATTGCATCTCAACCCACAAGGGGTGTGGATGTAGCCTCAACAGAATATATAAGAAATTACCTAATAAAACTCAGGGATGAGAATAAAGCTGTTCTTTTAGTTTCTGCAGATCTAGATGAAGTGCTTCAGCTTAGCGATAGAATGGCAATAATGTATGAAGGGAAATTTGTAGGCATCGTTAAACCCGAAGAGGTTACTGAAGAACAAATAGGACTGATGATGGGAGGTATAAAACATGAAAGTTGACATTAAAGGATTTGCCAAACCTCTCATAGAAAGCTTAATTGCTGTAATAATAGGAATATTAGTAGGGGCCATCATATTAGCATTTTCAGGATACAATCCGGTTGAAGCATATTCCGCTCTCTTTGATGGTGCATTAGGCTCCAAATACGGATGGGCAATGACTCTAAGTGCTGCAACTCCCATAATGCTAACCGCGCTAACATTTGGGCTTGGTGCAAAAACCGGCTTGTTTAACATAGGTGGGGAAGGCACAGTGTATTTCGGAGCTATAGCGGCACTCATTTTGACCAATATTTGGGGAAACATTTTAATGGGTCTTCTCGGTGGAATAATTGCCGGAATTGCTTGGATGGCCATTCCTGCACTTCTAAAAGTATTCAGGGGGGTTAATGAAGTTGTATCAACAATTATGCTAAACTGGGTAGCATATTTCTTAGCTCTGTACATTATAATCCAGAAAATACCCAATCCAAAAGATCCAAATAAAACTATAGCAATTCCTTTAAGCGCTAGATTTCCCATAATAATAAAGGGAACGGAATTATCTTGGGCCTTTGCAATTTCAGTAATAGCAGCACTAGTTGCTTACTATATTCTCTGGCACACCACCATCGGATATGAACTACGTGTTAGCGGATACAATGAAAGAGCAGCCCGTTATGCTGGTATAAACCCCAAAAAAACTGTTATATGGTCCTTCGTCCTAGGAGGGATCATGAGTGGACTTGCCGGTGCTATTGAGATGATGGGAAGACCACCAAGTTATGCAATAAGTCAAGGGATGGCAAATATCTATGGATATGGATTTGATGGAATTGGAGTCTCATTAGTAGGTAGAAATCATCCCTTGGGGATAATATTCAGTGGAATATTCTTTGGAATGCTTAAAGCTGGAGCTACAGCTATGCAGATTGAAGCAGGAGTACCTTTAGAGATGGTTAGAGTAGTCCAAGGAATTATAGTTGTTACAGTAGCTATCCCGGGACTTCTAGATCTATTGAAAAGGGTGGTGAGAAAATGATGGACACAGCCCTTTCAATACTTATAGGAGCCTTGACCGCTATGGTACCACTTGTGCTTACAAGCGTTGGCGCTACAGTTAGTGAGAGAGCGGGTGTAGTTAACATAGGCTATGAAGGGATACTACTCATGACTGCATTCTTTGGAGCAATGTTTGCGGAGATTAGTGGTAGTCCTTGGATCGGCCTAATCGGAGGAGCATTTATTGGAATGCTACTTGGAATGCTTCACGGTTTTATTACCGTTTATTTGAAGGGTGATCACGTTATTCCTGGTATAGGCGTGAACTTGCTGGCCTTGGGTGTTGTGGCTTTTGGAATTCCAGCATACTGGGGAACTGCAGGACAACATCAAGTCCCCTCAAACTTCAGAATAACCCCAATAATAAAAACTGCTTATGGAAGCTTAAGCCCAATGGTTTTTGTAACAATAGTGATAGCAGTTTTAACTCACTGGGTACTCTTTAGAACACCTTTGGGCCTCAGAATAAGGTCAGTAGGTGAAAATCCAGAAGCCGCAGATGCACTGGGTATAAACGTAGAACGCTATAGATTTTTAGCCACGGTTTACGGAGCAACTCTTGCAGGACTTGGTGGAGCCTTCATGAGTGTCGATTGGCTTGGTACCGTTACAAAACAGCTCTCAGCAGGTAGAGGTTTCATAGCACTGGCAAACATGGTATTCAGCGGATGGAACCCTCTAAGGGCCCTTTTAGGTGGATTTATATTTGGGTTCTTTGATAATCTTTCGGTATGGGTAAGAACAACCCCGGCAATTCAGAAAATTGTTCCATGGCAATTCGTTGCCACACTTCCATACTTGGTGACATTAATCATCGTTGCAGGAATGATAGGCAGAGTAAGAGCACCAAAAGCCGACGGAAAACCATACAAGAGGGAATAACTTTTTTCATTTCTTTATTATTACCCCAAATGCAGTTCCAAGGGTCACCCCCACTATAAAGACCAATATGATGTAAGTTGTGTTTAAACTTTGTTGTGAAGGAACTTCCTGGGGAATATAAGTCCTAAAAGCTGAAACTATATTTGCTGAATTCTGGATAAGAACTTCTGTGTATTCTTTTTCACTCCATATTGTGGAAACCTCAATTGCTGGGACTCCAGTTTTTCTGGAAAGTTCAAGCGCAGCATTTTTCAATGATTCTGGTGAATCAACAGAGTAAACTATCACATCGACAGTTTTTGCCATTTCCAAAAGTTCATCAACACTTTTAGCTGGAATCTCCTCCTCAGGCTTTATTGAAGCAATAACCTCAATACCCATCCATTCCAATGCATATTGTTGAGAAGGGAGTTCAATTATGGCTTGTTTTTCACTTAAATTCATTTTTTGATACGCTAAAATAATTGTCTCAACTTTTGCCTTAAATAACGAGTACTGGGCATCAAAGATATTTTTCCCAGAATAACGTGTTTTTAGAGATTCTTTTGTTGTTTCAGCAATTGCAAGAGCATTATAGGGATCCAGCCAAATACCATGAGGATTGTACTTGTTATTGTACCACCTCTCGGGCAGATAACGGAAACCATGCCTCTGATAATCCTCTATTTCAAGAATCTTCCCTTTTAATACACCCTCCTTTTCAAGCTCCTCTATTTTCTCTTCGACGGGCAAGTGAGCAATTGTAAGTATAACATCTGCTTTTTGAATTTTTTCAATCTGCTCTGGTGTGAGCTGATACTGGTGTGGATCCACGCTTGGAGGAACAAGATATTCCACCTGAACACTTTCACCAAAAGCTTCTCTAACTATCTCTGCTATTGGTGCTATACTTGTAATTACTAGAGGTTTCTCTTGAGCAAGTGTGAAAGATAAAGGCGAGATTAAAAAGATTATTAGGATTAATCCCATCTTTCTCATTATTAGGTCACCCTAATAAAGTTGATATTATAGGTTTTAAAACCTTTTTAAAAGTGAAAGTTGAAAGTTAAAAATCTTTACATTACTCCTAAAGAGTCAAGCTTCAAAAGAAAAAATAAACTACCAAATATGCTAGAAGGATCAGCAAAGATGGATTTTACATTCAATCGTGGCCATTACTCTTTCCATTCTTTATGTACGGCTTTCCTATTGCTATACTGAAGCCTTTAAATGAATCATCCTTTCGATGGAACTCTATGGCTAATGGCAGGTTATTATCTTCATTTATCACTATCCTCACGATTCTAGCCCTTGAATGATCATTTAAGTAGTCTTCCTTCAGTTTATCATAGTTCTCTAGAGTTTCATTTATTACATCTTCATGCATACCGTAAATTTCCTTGGAATAGTTGCTGTGCCCCTTTATTGATTTTATCATATCCTCCTTATCCAAAGGTACCACAACCTTAGGCTTTGCGCCAAGATTGCCCATCCGATTTAAATATCTTTCTCATCTGGGCAAATTTTAATGCTTCCTCCAATTTATCTTTAGGAACCTCCATCCCATGGAGCTCTTTAAACAATTCTATTATTTCATCCGAAGTAAGAGATTCTTTTTCTTCAAAGAGATTGTTTACAAGGTTTATCATATCCTCAACGAAGTTCCAAGGGAAGACTATCCAGGCCCAGTCAATTTCCTCTCCAAAGTAATCTGGCCTGAATTTTGAGGTCTTTATTACCAACAGAGCAGCCACTTTAATTTCAGCTGGATTTTTGCTCTCAATATAGTTCTTTGCTAGAGTAAGGCTCTCTCCAGTGTCGGCTATATCATCCACTATTAAAACTTTCTTGCCTTCAAAGTCATATTGAGTACCATATTTCAACCTTGCTTTCCCATCTGGAGTTGCTGTAACTCCCCAGTGTTCCACTTTAATACTCACAAGCTCTTTAATGCCAAGATAGTCACAGTATAGCCTTGCTGCTACCCAGCCTCCTCTTGCAAGCCCAACAACAACATCTGGGATCCAGTTCTCTTTAAGAATCTTTATTGAACCTTCTTTTGCCCACCTTTCTATATCGTCCCAAGAAGCCAAGTATGCTGGAAACTTTTTCATGATTTCCCTTACTGACGTTAGTAGGGAAGTAATATTTAAGCTTTTCTCACGGGAAGAAAAGAAAAAGAAAACTAAAATTAACCCTTAATAAGTCTCAATGCAACCTCTTTGTATACATCAGGCAACACTTTAAGGGATTCAATGTCCACATATTCATTAGGCCCATGAATATTCCCGCCTTTGGGCCCAAAATCTATCGCCTTGACTCCATAAGGTGTGAAAAATCTTGAATCAGCCGCTCCAGGCCCTTCTACAGGCTCCGCTTTCTGGTCAAACCCCTCGAGTATTTTTAGCATTGTTGTCACTATTCCCTCATCTGGAGGTGTAAAAAGATAACCAGCTTTTTCATTACTTCTAATCGTGATTTCTGCATTAGGAATGTTGAATCTGATAATCTCTTTCAAAGTCGTTTCAATAGCCTCCTGAGAATAACTCATCGCCCTTATATCCAACCTTAGAACGTGTTTATTCCCCTGATAAGAATATAAGTTAGGCGTTATGGAGACACCATAATCACTGTACTTTTCAGTCTTTATTGGGGCCCTCACAAGAGGTATTATAGCTTTCAAAAGCCTTGTCAATCCAAGATCTACCTCAATCTCTTCCCCATCACCCACTTCAAGATATTTAAGGGTCACTTCACTCGGTACAATGTTCCCCTTTAAGAATTTGCCTTCGAGAGAGACAACTGCAACATTGCTATTCCTTAGGAAATGGGAAACAGCTATCATTGGATGAGTGTCGACCCCCGGAAGGAAATAAGCAGCATGCCTCGTTTCAACTATAGGAGTGTTTATTCTAAACTTTTGTTCCTTTAAAGTCCCTTTAAGTTTAACTTTTTCTGAAGGCATCCTTATTGTAACTCCAAAGCCTTTTCTTCTTCGAATAATTGGTTTCATGCCAACCCCATCGGCGTTTATCATATATTCGGGCATTTTACCCTCATCTCTAAGTTTCTCCGCAATGTGCATGGCTAAGACCCCACCTATTTCTTCATCCCCCGTAACTGCAAAGAGAACTTTTCCCTCAAGATCCATCTTCGATAATTCCTTAATAGCCAGCATTACTGAGGCAACATTTCCCTTATCATCGGCACTTCCTCTCCCATATGCCTTATTGCCCTTTATCACTAATTTAAATGGCTCTGTATTCCATTCCTCCCTGTTTACGGGTACAACGTCAAAATGGGCCATAAAAAGGATTTTTGGTTTTCCCTCCCCTAGTTCACCGTAAACGGCATAGTATCCATCCTTCTCGATCAACTCAGTCTCAATGCCCCATGAAGAGAGGATGTCCATTACAAATTTGGGGCAGTCTTTAGAGGGCTTAATCCCTTTTGCTGGGTCGTTTACCGTCTCAAACTCCACAAGGTCTGAGAGAAGTTCCAATATTTTCATAGTCCTCACCATTAAGATTTTCATCGAAATGATATTTAAAAATTGCTAAAGTAAAAGCCTCTTTACAACCCCTCTTGAAAAGAAATTAAGAAAAGAGCTAAACATTTATTCTCTTCCAGATTGTCCCTTGTGGAGTGTCCTCAAGTTGAATACCAAGTTCCCTAAGCTGGGCCCTTATTTTATCCGCCAGTTCAAAGTTCTTTTGCTTCCTAAGTGCACTCCTCACTTCAATTAGGAGCTCTATAAGTTCCTCTTCTTTGGTTTCTTTCGCCTCTTTGAAGTATTCCTCAAAAATCCCAAAGACCTCACTTATTATTCTAAAGAATTCTAATGCTTTTCTAAGAACACTTTCCTTTGGTTTTTCGACCTTTGTAAGATATGCGTTTACAGCATTTGCAACTTCAAAGATGGGTTTCATGGCCTCAGCAGTGTTAAAATCATCATCCATGGCCTCATAGAGCTTCTTCTTAGCATCCCTTATTGTTTCATAGAGTTCAAATTCCTCTTTCTCCCATTTAAATGGAACCTCCACTTTTTCCATTGCTATTCTTATATTCTCAATCGTGTTATATAACCTCTCAAGGTTATTCTTTGCATGCTGTATCCCCTCTTCGGTATAATCAAGAGGTGAGCGATAGTGCTTCTGGAGAACAAAGAACCTTATGACCTCGGGAGAGTATCTTTGAAGAAGCTCTCTTATAGTAACAAAGTTTCCAAGGCTTTTGCTCATCTTTTCTCCACTAACCATCACAAAACCTGTGTGAAACCAGTATTTTACCCACTCTTTACCCGTGCATGCTTCTGTTTGGGCTATTTCATTCTCGTGATGTGGAAAGATCAGATCATTTCCACCGCCGTGAATATCAAAGCTTTCTCCAAGGTACTTTGTACTCATTGTGGAACATTCAATGTGCCATCCAGGCCTCCCTTCTCCCCAAGGGCTCTCCCATTTTGGCTCTCCTGGCTTGGCCTTCTTCCAGAGTGCAAAATCCTCAGGATTTTTCTTCCCTTCTCCTGGCTCAACACGTACTCCTTTTCTGAGGTCTTCAAGATTAACTTTGCTTAATTTTCCATATTTCTCATATTTTCTAACTTCAAAATAAACTCCATCACTACTTCCATACGCATAACCTTTTTCCTCAAGTTTTCTCACAAATTCAATTATATCCTGAATATGCTCCGTAACTCTCGGGTAAATATCGGCCGGTTTTACTTTTAAAGCTTTCATGTCCTCAAGAAAATATTTCAAGAATTTTTCAGCGAGTTCTTTTGGATCTTCGCCGGTTTCGTTTGCTCTTCTAATAATCTTATCGTCTATATCGGTAAAGTTCATCACCATCAACACAGTGTAACCTTTATGCTCTAAATATCTCCTGATAACGTCAAACGCTATGTAAGTTCTTGCATGGCCCAAATGAGTGTAATCATAAACCGTCGGCCCACAGACATACATCCTAATCTCATCATCTCTCAAAGGTTTAAACTCTTCTTTCTGCTTTGTCATAGTGTTATAAACTCTCACTTTTCCACCACCTAGAGAAAATTCTTCAAAGTTTTTATTAGATTATCGCTTTCGGCAAGTGCAAAGCTTAAAAACCCCCCTCCATAATCTAAACCAGTTTTTGAAAAAAGGAAAGATGGAGGTTATGGGTATGAAAGTGGCAAAGAAAGATGTAATAAAGCTTCACTACACCGGAAAGATCAAGGAGACTGGAGAGATATTTGATACAACTTATGATGATGTTGCAAAAGAGGCTGGTATTTACAATGAAAAAGGGATTTACGGGCCTGTCCCAATAGCAGTTGGAGCCGGACATGTTATAAAAGGTCTCGATGAGACTCTTGAAGGATTGGAAGTTGGAAAGAAATACACAATTGAAATCCCACCAGAAAAAGCCTTTGGAAAAAGGGACCCCAAGCTTATAAAGACCTTCACAATTGGTCAGTTTAGAAGGCAAGGTATTTACCCATTCCCTGGCCTTGATGTTGAAATAGAGACTGATAGCGGTAAGAAACTCAAAGGTAGGGTTATGAGCGTTTCAAGTGGCAGAGTTAGAGTGGATTTCAACCACCCATTCGCTGGAAAAACTGCCGTTTATGAAGTGGAGATCCTTGAAAAAATCGAAGATCCAATAGAGAAAGTAAAAGCTTTAATAGAACTCAGAATTCCAAGAATAGACTTTGAAAAGGTAGAAATTGAAGTGGGCGAGGAAGACGTCAAGGTTGAGTTTAAAGACCAGACAATCGACCCAAGAAACCTTGTACTAGGCGAAATCTTACTAGAAAGCGATCTCAAATTCTTAGGTTATGAAAAAATTGAATTCAAGCCCACAGTTGAAGAGCTCTTAAAGCCACCAGAGGCAAAAGTCGAAGAAGATGAAGAGAAAGCTGAAGAACCCAAACCCGAAGAAGGGGAGAAAGTGGAAGAAATAGCAGAAGAAGTTATATCAGAACCAGAAGAGAACAAGGAAACTGAGAATAGCATCGAAAAAACTGGGGAAGATAATGAAGAAAAAGAAGAGTAACCTCTCTTTATCCTTTATTTGGTGATTTCTTTTGAGAAAACTTCCGCTTCTTTATCTATTCGGAATTTTTCTTATAATATTAAACCGCTCTTTAGGAGGCAATATCTATGAATGGGCCCTTTATAATACTCTATTTTACATATTAGTACCTTTCACACTGGGCTTAACCTTAGGATTCAAACATGAAGACTTAGGATTCAAAATAGGCAAAAGGGATGGTTATATGTTGGCACTTGCACTTTTTCTACTAACACTTCCCATAAGTCTCTATGCCTCACAGCTTGAAAGTTTTAGGAGCTATTACCCACTATTTTCATATAATTCATGGAGAGAGTTTCTCTTCAAAGAGCTTTTCATTGGTGTTATCATGTTCGCACATGAAGCTTTTTACCGCGGAATTCTTCTCTTTCCTCTTGCCAAGAAAAATGAATGGCTGGGCATAATTGTTCAGAATATTCCTTATACCTTAGTCCATATTGGAAAACCTCCATTAGAAATACCCTACTCATTCATAGCTGGAATAGTTTTTGCAAAAATAGATTTAAAAAGTGAAAGCTTTCTACCAAGCTTTCTTCTCCACTGGATTGGTGCAATTGTATTTGATATTTTATGTGTTACAGCGCTTTAATAGATATATTGCCATTTACTGTTGAGATCTTCACGTTATATTTTCCTTCTCCAAGAACACCCTTAAATGATTTTGGCCCATGGAAAGGCGCTTTTGAAAGTTCTCCTGGAATTTCAGAGGCTATTTTCCCATTAACAGAGTGTGCATTAACTTCAATATCCGAATCCTTGGAGAGATAAACTTCAATACTTCCATTCACTGTTGAAATGACTAAATCCCCATTTATACTTGAAAGCATGGCCTTTATTGAGCCATTTACAGTTGAAATCTTCCCCGCAAATACATTCTCTGCTGTTATACTCCCGTTTACTGTTGCCACTTTTCCGACTTTTTCTATGTTTTTCAACGATATCGAGCCATTTACATTTCCGACTTTTCCAACCTCTACACTTTTAGGAACTAAAATATCAAAGTTAACTGCACTTTCTCCCATACTGACTCCAAAACTTTTTCCATGTTTTGCTTCAATTTTTAATATATTTCCTTCTTTTTTTACCTTTATTTTAGGCTCTGTTCCTAAAAGGCCCCATTTTTTCTCTGCTTTGAGTTTTATTGTATCTCCATCATATCCTTCAATTCTTATGCGGCCGTTCACATTTCCAAGTTTCAACTTTAAACTTTCTTCCACTTTATATTCTCTCTCAACAACTTCAATCATAATCACCACCTCAATTATATATAGTGTGGTCAAAGGAAAATAAAAATGTGGTCAAAATTGATCAATTATATTGAGTCACATCTCATGATCTATTTTCAAATATTATCGCCAACAAATAATAAACTTTCCTAGACACACAAAGATTTTTAGATTTGCAACATAAAACCTGTTTGTGAATAAATACACTTTAAGGAGGGATTAAAAATGAACGAAGAAAAGAGTAGTGTTCAAAAAATGGCCGAAATTATGGCCCTTCTCTTTTATCATATCTCAAAAGAAGTTATAGATACTTTCGGAGATGAGGGCGAAAGAGTTCTAAGAAAAGCTATCGAAAACTTTGGCTCAGAAAGGGGAGAGAATATCAGGAAAGAGGTTTTAAGCAGGGGTCTACCCCCAACAATGGAAAATCTTTCAAAATACTATGATATGCCACTTAAAGAAGCCTGGAAAGGCACCTCAAAAGTAGATGAAGTAACATATTACAGTGAAGTGAGCTTCTGCCCCTTTGCAAAAGTTTGGAAAGAAAAAGGTGCAGAAGAGATCGGTCTCATATATTGTGAACAAGATATCGCTCTGATGAAGGCCTACAACCCGAATATAAACTTCAAACGGCCTAAAAATGTATTAAAAGGCGATGAGATCTGTCTTTTTGATGTAAAGGTAGAATAACAGGAGTAAGCGGTTCAAAAGAGACCTTCCCAAGACCTTTTATCATTTTTAGAACTTGCAATAATATAATGTTAAAGCAAATGAGCGACACCCTTATTAACGTTAAGTCCATTATCTTAATGGTGATTCTTATGGAAGACCCCTACATCTGGATGGAAAATCTAACTGATGAAAGAGTGCTAAAATTTGTCAATGAAGAGAACACTCGTTTCAGAGAATTCATCGGAGAACTTCCAGACAGATTAATTGATAAAGTCAAAAAATACTACTATCTCCCAAACATTGTAGAGGCGCGCATAACAAAGAAGGGCACATTTGTAAAGGTCAATGAAGGTGGCAAGCAGATTATAAAGGTGCTTGAAACAAATGAAGTTATAATTACTTCAGAAACCCTAGAAAAAGAGCTTAAAGATGAAATTCTTCTCCAAAGTTTTACTGTAGATGAAGACGGAAAGAGGTTGGCTTACAACTTTTCAATAGGCGGTTCTGATGAAGGAATAACAAGGATAATTGATTTTGAGAACGGAAAAATAGTTGAAGAAATAAAGCCCTCACTTTGGAATATAACTTTCCTCGAAGATGGCTACTACTTCGCCCGTTTTTACAGAAAAGAAAAAACTCCTGATGGCATTGATGCCCCTGCAGAGAGAATTTTCCTCAAAAAGGGCAAAGAAGAAAAAATGGTTTTTGGAGAAGGCCTTGGTTCAGGGTATTTCATGTCAATTCAAAAAACCAAAGATAAAAAACATGCATTGGTTACCCTCTCCTTCGGGTGGAATAAAAACGATATATACTTTGGCCCACTCTCAGAGCCTGAAAAATGGAAAAAAGTATATTCAAGCGAAGTTCCAGCCCATCCAATCGAGTATGTAAACGAAAAACTCTATATATATACAAGAGAAGGCAGAGGGCTTGGAAAAGTTATTGCTCTTGAAAATGGGGAGACTAGAGAGATTATCCCGGAAGGAGAATTCCCATTAGAATGGGTCATAATAGTAAAAGACAAGATCCTAGCTGCCTATTTAGTTCATGCATCTTCATTGTTAAAGGTATTTACCCTAGACGGAGAACTTATTGAAGAGATAAAATTCGACATGCCGGGCCAGGTTTACCCCCTTGACAACAATGGAAAAACGGCAATTCTAAGATATGAAAGCTTCACGATCCCTTACAGATTATATAAGTTCGATGACAATCTAGAACTCATTGACGAGGTCAAAATTGAATGGCATTTTACAGTCAATGAAGACTTCGCAACCTCAAAAGACGGAACGAAAATCCACTACTTCATTGTGAGAGGAGAAAAGGAAGAAAAGAAAGCGTGGGTCTTCGGATATGGTGGCTTCAATATTTCTCTAAAACCCAGATTCTTCCCGCATGTAATCCCATTCATAGAAATGGGTGGAACCTTTGCAATGGCAAACCTTAGAGGAGGAAGTGAATACGGCGAAGAATGGCACAAAGCCGGAATGAGAGAAAATAAGCAGAACGTGTTTGATGATTTCATAGCGGTTCTTGAAAAGCTTAAAGAAGAGGATTACAAAGTCGCGGCATGGGGAAGGAGCAACGGAGGGCTTTTAGTTTCAACTGTCTTAGTTCAAAGACCTGATGTAATGGATGCTGCTTTAATAGGCTACCCCGTCATAGACATGCTGCGCTTCCACAAGCTTTACATTGGCAGCGTTTGGGTACCAGAATACGGTAATCCAGATGACCCAAGGGATAGGGAGTTCTTGCTCAAATATTCTCCATACCATAACATCGATCCAACCAAAAAATACCCGCCAACACTGATTTACACAGGTTTACATGACGATAGAGTTCATCCGGGCCATGCACTTAAGTTCGCAAAGAGGCTCAGAGATATGGGTGCACCGGTTTACCTAAGGGTGGAAACAAAAAGCGGCCACATGGGAGCTTCACCTGAAACCCGGATTAGAGAATTAGCAGATATGCTTTCTTTTGTTGTTAAGACGCTGGAGGTTAAAGTTTAGAGTCTAAGGCGTTTTTAATCTCTTCATACTTTTTTCTCGCTTCTTCCCTATTCCTTTGCTGTTCTCTTTTGTTTACCCATATTGCAGCAATACCCACGGCAATTGTCAGCAGAACTCTATAGAAAAGACCATTGTTAAAGGGAATAGGATCATCTTCGTCTATAATGCCGTCTTTGTCATGATCAAAGAGGGGATTTATTGCTAAGCTCACTCCAGAACTCCCGTAGGCTATAAGCTTTTCGTCCTCAGAAATCGCGATTCTACCCAATACAATTCCCACTTCTGGATATCGAGGATAGTAGCGAGTGTTATCTCAGAGCACTTTTCCCGACCAATCGAGTATATGCAGTGCGCCATCATACACTAGGATATAATTTTGAGAGATCGCAAAATCCATTATGCGAGAGAAATTCTTCGTCCAGAGTAAGCTTCCATTTTCACTATAAACTCTCAAGTAAGAAGCTTCTTTCGAATAAAAAGTTACAACGAGTTTTTCATCATCCGTAAGCTCTACAGAACCAACAGCACCTTTCCACGGTTCAATGGTTCTTATGATATTTCCGTCTCTGGAGAAGATATAGATTTTGCTTTTCTCAGCAACAGCAACAGTTTTTCCGTTTGTAGCGACTTTTTCGCCAAAATCCAATCCCCAAAGCTCATTTCCACCTATGTCAAAAACCTTAACGACGCTACCATTCCTTACATAGCTTCTTGCCACAATTAAATCGCCGGCTGTACTTAGAGAAGTTACATTGAACTCCTTTCTCCAGAGCTCAGAACCCGTGGGAGAGTATACTATAAGATAAAACGGAGAGAAAGTAAAAGTAGACTCATCAAGCCACTTAATATTATAGATCCCAAGGGCTATAACATCTTTTGAGATATCAAATGTCCCAAAACCACCATAAGGTAGTAACGTTACGTTTCTGACTATCTTTCCATCCCTTATAAAAAGCAAGCTCCCATTTTCGGGGTTTTTGATATTCCCTGATACGTCACCTTAACAACGAGGGTGTCATTTTGAAACCCTATTCCATCTACATCCCATTCAAGGCCGAGATCAAGTCTGTATATTCTATCTAGCAGAGGATCTCTTTTGGAAGTTTCCTCCCAGTAGTTCAATGTCCAGAATATTAGAAAGATAAACAGAATGTTCAGCAAAATCCGTACCTTTTTACTCACCTTACTTCCCTTTATTACTTCTCAACATTGTATTTAAACCTTTTCCCCTATTAGCTTCATGATTTTGCTGTGCAGCTGTTTGATAAGCTCCCTTCTGTCCTCCATCAGCACAACATCACTAGCTCCAATCACTTCAAGATTAAAGGCAAAAGGCGAGGGCAATTCATTATGCTCTACCACCACTTTTATCTTTCCTTCCTTAACCCAGCTCAAGAAGAGTTCTGCATTCTCTATATCCATCTTATCCTCCATTATCTCCCTGTAAACTTCTTTCAAAAGTGGAAAATCTGGGTAGTTTTTCTTCAAAAGCCTCAAGAGAGTTTGTGCATTTAACTGCTGTCTGCTTAAGCTCTTCTTTCTCCCCATATATCTTCTAAGAATAAGCAAACCTCTGTTTGCTACATGCCTGAAACGTCTCTTTAAAAGCTCTGTATTGTCCAATGCTCTCTTTAAGGTTTCCCTCACATTCTCAATCTGAAATAGCTCCCTAATTTCTTCCTCGTTTAAGATCTTTTCCTTAGGAAGGATAAGCATGAACCCGTTATCACTTATTGCTATTCCAACATTCGTTTTCTTCTTTTTGCTGATGATGTAGGCAAAGGCCCTGCTCAAAGCTTCATTGGCCCTTCTCCCTATCAGTGTGTGGAAGAAGTATTTAACTCTCCTTTCATCAAAGATCCCCTCAACAAGAAGAAGTTCGTCATCTGGGATAGTTGAATACCTCTCCTGTTCTCTAAAATACCCCAAAATGGCCCTTGCGGCCTTTTCATCAATTTTGTACTTTCTTATGAGAAGCGACTTTGCTCTTTTACTGCTTAGAAGGGCCTTAACCTCTCTTCTAAAACGCTGCACGTCCAAAGCTAGGTCAAAACTTAAGGGCAGCATTTCAGAAAACCATGCTGGAATTGTTGGCTTTGCTCCTTCCTTTGGCTGAACATAAACTCTATTCGCTCTTGATTTTTTAAATTCGTAGGTTCTGCCAGACAGAACAAAAATATCCCCCGGCATTAATCTTTCTGCAAATTCTTCTTCAACAGTTCCAATAAAATGCTTATCAAGGGTAAAAACTTCGATTTTTGCCTCATCTGGGATTGTCCCGGTGTTCATATAGTAGATGGCCCGTGTCATTTTGCCCCTTCTACCAAATTTCCCTTCTTCTTCATCAAACCAGACCTTTGCATAGACTTTCTTCTCTTCCAAACCTGCATATTCGCCAGCCAAGTAACGTAAAACACTCACAAAGTCATCAAAGCTTAAATTACGATATGGATATGCCCTTCTAACAAGGTTGTATGCTTCATTTATATCCCACACCCTTTCCAGAGCTATCCCAAGCACATGTTGCACAAGGACATCCAGTGGATTTTGGGGAATTTTAATCCTGTCAAGCCTCCTACTTCTTGCATTATGTGCTAAAACAGCACATTCCACCAAATCATCCCTATCCAAAACGAGGATTATCCCCCTACTTACCTCATGCAACCTATGACCTGCCCTTCCGATTCTTTGAAGTGCTCTATTAACACTCTTTGGTGAGCCAATGAGGACAACCAAATCTATTGTGCCTATGTCAATCCCGAGCTCCAAACTGGTTGAGCTGATCACTGATTTCAACTCTCCTCTCTTCAATTTCTCCTCTACTTCAAGCCTAACGTCCCTAGAAAGGCTCGAATGGTGAGTTTCAATTAATTCCGCATATTTAGGATACTTTTTCTTAAGGTGATATGCAACCCTTTCAGCCCCGCTCCTCGTGTTTGTAAATATTAACGTTGTTCTATGCTGCTCTATAAGTTCATCCAAGCGTTTATATAGAGCCCCACTCAGCTCATTAGCTGGGGCATAGATTAAGTCTTCCACCACGCTCTCAACTTTGATTTCAGTCTGCTTTGCAAAGCTAACATCTACAACTAAACCGGAACGAGGAGTACCATCATCATTAAAGCCAAAAACAAATTTAGCAACTTCTTCTAGAGGGTGTATCGTTGCGCTTAAGCCAATTCTAACAAAATCACCAGCCAGATTTTGGAGCCGTTCTAAACTCAGAGCCAAATGAGTCCCTCTCTTGTTCTCAGCTAAAGCGTGGACCTCATCAACGATAACATATTTGACTGTTTTTAACCTCTGACTGAACTTGGGAGCATTTAGAGCTATAGCCAAGCTTTCGGGAGTTGTTATCAAAATATGAGGTGGCTTTTTTACCATTTTCTGCTTTTTATAGCTTGATGTGTCACTTGTCCTCACTGCAACCCTTATTTCTGGAAGCTCATAGCCCAGTTCCTTATAAATTTGTCTTATCTCACTCAACGGCTCATCAAGGTTCCTCCTTATATCATTGTTCAAGGCCCTAAGTGGAGATACATAGAGAACGTAAATCTTGTCTTCAAGCTTACCTTCTTTTCCCAGAAGAACAAGCTCATTTATGGCGGCGAGAAAAGCGGATAAAGTTTTCCCACTACCCGTTGGTGAAGATATAAGAACATTCTCCCCCTTGTGAATCTCAACAACTGCATATCTCTGGGGGGGTGTAAATGTTCCAAATTTCCGTTTAAACCATTCTCTAATAGGTTCATCCAGTATAGCATAAATTTCATCATCGCTGTATTCCCTGGTAGCAAACCTTATCATGACTCCTCATCTATCTTACATAGGCGAACTTTAAAAATTTTGATTCTATTTTCGAACCAAATTATTTATCGATACAAAATTAAATATTAACAGAAAAACCACAGAGAAGAGTGAACTACCCTGCCCTTTCGGAAGGGGACTTCTCACCCGATGGGTTAAATTCTTCTCATTAATCTTACCTAAAACAAGACTTATTGAAAGTACAAGGGCTAAAAGGAGGACCCCCGTAAGAGTTAGTTCTGCCTCTCCAGAAACCTTAAGTCCCATAAAAACTATCAGGCTCATTAAACTCCAAAAGACAATGGCCGCAATCTCGGGCCTAATGCCAACTAAGGATGATATAATATCAGCACTTCCAGCTATATACGCTATAAGAGCCCCATAGGCTAAAGCAGAAATGCTCAAGAACATCACAACTCCACCCATCTTTCCCAAATGTTCCTCGGTGAGCTTTGAAAGGCTCTTTCCTAGGTTCTTGGAAGCAACTTCAAGGACAAAGAGAGCAGTTAAAAGTGTCATCAACCCCAGATTCAATAACCACAAAAACTCCAAGAAACCTGCTCCCCTCAATGCATACGGCAATCCCAAAACACCCGCTCCAATTTGAGTTCCTATGAGCATTGCACTTGCTTCAGCCAATGTTAACCTCTTCATGTTCCCACCAATTGTGAAAGAAATTCATAGCATATAAAAGACTTGCTATATATAAAGAAAATATTCCTAAAAGACAAATAAATGCACCTAAGTATGCTTGTATCCATTAGAAGACATGAATCGCCGTTGCTTTAAAGCTTAGATAAACCTCTTTATCCTCCTTAATTTCCATCTCAAGAAGGGATGAGCGGGTTATAAATGCCCTGAGCTCGATTCCTCCAATATCAAGAGTCAGTCTTACTAAGGATCCCAGATCCTCAACCGCCAGAACTTTAGCTTTGAATTCATTTCTTGCAGAACTTTTTATAGGTTCACTTGATATTATGATGTCTTCCGGCCTTATACCAATTCTAACTTTTCCTTTGACCTCTATGGGAAGTTCAATTAAAATGCCATTAGTCTTCAAAACTCTCCCCTCTCCAATTCCCTCAATTATATTCTCAAAGCCGAGGAATTTTGCCACTTCTTCATTTTTCGGCCTTCCAAATACTTCTCTAACTTCTCCAGTTTGAATTAATTTTCCATTCAACATAACCCCTACTCTATCTCCCAAGCTTACTGCCTCCTCAAAGGAATGGGTCACGTGAAGAGCCGTAAAATTTAGCTCCTTATGCCAGTATTTCATTTCTTGAATAAGCTTAGATCTAGTTTGAATATCCAGGTTTGCAAATGGTTCATCAAGAAGAAGAAGTTTCGGCTCCAAAACCAAGGCCCTTGCAATGGCAACTCTTTGAGCCTCCCCACCACTCAATGTTTTTGGTTTTCTGTGCAGGAGGTGAGAAATTCCAAGGATTTCTCCAATTTCCTTAACTTTTTTGTCAATTTCATTCTTTGGAATTTTTTTCAGCTTTAATCCGTAAGCTATATTATCGTAGACTTTCATGTGCGGAAAGAGAGCATAGTTCTGAGGGATATAAGCTAATTTTCTCTTTTCAGGCGGCAAAAATGTTATATCATTGCCATTCATGAAAATTCTTCCAGAATCCGGAACAAAAATTCCAGCAATGAGCTCAAGTAGAAGTGTCTTTCCAGCACCACTTGGGCCTAAAATTATCAAATACTCTCTGTTTTTCACTTCAAAGGTAATATCGTGGAGCTTAAATTCCCCCCAGTTTTTGCTAATGTTCTCAACCCTAAGCATTTCTTGACCTCCCCACAAGCCACCTTAAGATAACAAATATGCTCAGGCTCAGCAGCACGAGAATAACTGAAATTGGCCTTGATGCCCTTAACCCATAATTGTTAAAGTACTCCATAACCAGAATTTGAGCTGTTTTTGGGTAATATGATATGATAAGAATCGCACCGACTTCACTTATTGCCCTTGCCCATGTCATTATTGCACCGCTTAAAATTGAAGACATAGCCATAGGAAGAGAAATCGTAAAAAATGCTCTGAGCTTACTGGCTCCCAAAGTTCTCGCGACGTGCTCAAGTTTCTCATCCACTGCTAAAAATCCATCCCTAGCAGCGTTAATTGTGAAGGGTGCAGAAACAAAAAGCATTGCCATAATTATCCCTAGATAACTATCCAAAATCTTGTTTGAGAAAGTTACAAGGAGCATAATACCAACGACGGAATGAGGAATCACAATCGGAACATCAACAACGGCTTGAACAAAGCTTTTACCCTTAAACTCTTTTCTTGCAAGAATATAACCTAAAGGTACTCCAAAAAACAGGGAAATTAACATTGTAGCTGTTGAAGTTAGAAGGGAGTTTCTAAGAGCAATTAAAACAAGTTCATCTTTTAAGGTTCTCATCAACATTTCCCAGTCAAAAAGCTGCTTACTTACAATAACAACTAAGGGCAAGAGAATATACAAAATCATGAAAGTGCCTATCAAAGCAAAGAACCCCGTTACATAGTCACGCTTCATATATTCACCTCTGAAAAGAGAGATAAAAAGTTTAGCCTTCAACTTTCACCTCATCCTTAATTTCTTCTGGAACGTTTCCAAACCCCACAGGTGGCCATATAAAATCGTGATAGTTCTTCTCAAAAATCTCCTTACCTTTTTCACTCAACATGAAGCGAAGGTACTGGAGAGCAAGTTCCCTACCAGAAGTATCTTTCAACACTGTGATTCCATAAACAATTGGTTCTGCTTTAATAGTATTTCCAGTCGAGCCTAATGTTATTGAAATCCGCTCATAATGCTCCGCTAAACTAAATTCCTTTAGGTTAATCTCTCTTGGCAGTGCAATGAATCTCAGGTTGTGCTGCATTGCAACGCTTTTGTAAATGAAATAATAATCTAAACTACCGCTCTCTACTAAACCTGTCAAATCCGTTTCCTTTGGCCTTATAACAACTTTATCGGTTTTAATTTGAATATCTTTCGGGGCGATTATGTTGCTTCCTTCAGCGTAGATATTCGTGTTCTTCTCTACAAGAGTTTTGAAGATGGGTTTTCCATAATAAAGATCAGCAAGTTTCATTACCATAATGCTGCGGTAGCCACAGGGGTCCTGATTCGGATCACTGAAGCCAAAAGAAACGTCTTCTCTTGCTAAAATTTCATACCAATTTTCAGAAGTTATCTCATCAGCATATTTGCTCTTATCTGTAAAGGCAATTACAATTTCATTAGTTGCAAAGAGGACATAGAAATCTGTGAAGTTAGGCAGCAACAGCTGGGGAATTAGAGTATAATCGGCCACAGCCACTATATCAGCTTTTTTCCCCAAGTCGGTGACTTTTCTAACTGCCATCACACTCCCGCTTGCCTCTGCTTGAATCTCTAAATCATAACCAAGACTCCTCTTGGAGTATTCTTTAAAAGCCTCACTAACATCGTTTAAGGGTTCGCTCAGAGAACCAGCGTGAAAAATTTTCAAAGTTGCTCTTATAAGTTCCCCTTCTGCTGTAGAAGAGTCTTGCTTATCTTTGACTTCTCCCCCAATACAACCACTTGCAATCAGCCCAAGAAAGAGAACCCCTAAGATGATTAAAGACACAGTCTTCATAACACCACCACAAAAATAGTCAACTTTGAATATTTAAACATTTTGAGTAAATAACCATATTAAAGTTAAGTCAAATTATTTACTCCAGAAGGATTTTTATACTTGAATTCCTAAACTTCTAAAGGTGAGAGAATGAGAATGGTGCTTATAGATGGAGAGCACTATCCCGATGTAACTGCGTGGGCCATAAAAAAGATTGGAGATGTCTCATGTGCAGTTTTCCTAGGCGGCACAGAAAAGATAGGGGATATGAAATCCCTAGAAGAAAAGATAGGTGTTAAATTGTATTATGGCGAGAGCTATATTTCGAATATTAAAAAAGCCATTAACGAAAATAAGATTGGGGAAGTTATCGATCTGAGTGATGAGCCGGTGCTGAATTATGAAGACCGCTTTAGAATAGCTGCAGTACTATTAAAACATGGTATAAAATACAAAGGAGCTGATTTTGAGTTTTCTCCAAAAGAAATGGTCCAAATTAACAAGCCAAGCCTTACAATACTTGGAACAGGAAAGAGAGTTGGAAAAACAGCTATAAGTGGATTCGTTGCGAGAACACTAAAAGAGATCTCAAAGCCAATAATAGTAACAATGGGACGAGGAGGCCCAGAAGAACCAGAAATAATTGAAGGAAATAAACTGGAGATCACCCCCGATTTCCTAGTTAGGGTAGCAGAATCAGGCAAACACGCCGCCTCAGACCATTTTGAAGATGCCCTAACTTCAAGAGTTATCACTATAGGTTGCAGAAGATGTGGAGGCGGAATGGTCGGATTTAGCTTCTTTGATATAGTTAATAAAGGAATAAAACTTGCAGAAAAGCTTGAAGGGGATATTGTGATATTAGAGGGAAGTGGAGCCACGTTTCCAGCTGTTAAAGCAGATAAATACATAACTGTGGTGGGAGCCACGCAAAGGATTGAGTTTATAAAAAGCTATTTTGGGCCATTCAGAATTGGCCTTGCAGATTTAATTGTTATAACTCTCGCGGATATGGTAAGCAAAGAAAAGATTGAAAAAATTCAAAAGATTATAGAGAGTATAAATCCAGATGCGGAGATCCACTTGACTGCATTTAAACCAAGGCCCTTAAGTGAGATAAAAGGTAAAAAGGCAATTCTTGTAATGACTGCCCCTCCAGAAGGGTTAGAAAAAGCAGCTAGACACTTAGAAAATCGTTATGATGTGGAGATCGTCGGCAAAAGTGCCAACCTTGCCAATCGCCCCAAGTTAATTGAGGATTTAAGTCGATTTAAGTATTATGATACAGTTCTTGTTGAGTTGAAAGCCGCCGCCGTAGATGTTGCCACAAAAGAAGCCCTAAAGTATGGAAAAGAAGTTATATACATTGACAACGAACCGGTAAATATAGATAACAAGAATTTGAGAGAAGCTGTGTTAGAAATTGGGTGGGAACTTAAGGGGGAGAGAAAATGATAATTGTAATTGATCCTGAAAAAAATACAAGAATACCTTTCTCTAGAGGAATCCTAACTAGATCTATAACCACCACAGGGGTTGATGTGGGTATAGCTTATTCTATAGCAACTGAAATAGTAAAAGACCTTCAAAGAAAAAAGATAAAATTGATAACAAAAGAGGAAATTAGAAAGATAACGTATGAAAAACTCATAGGACACGGTTTAAAAGACGCTGCCAGAAAATACCTCTTTTGGCATGAACTTAGAAGACTAAAATATCCAATGATAATACTCATAGGTGGAGCAACAGGAGTTGGAAAATCTACCCTAGCTACAGAACTAGCCTTTAGACTTGGAATAAGAACAGTTATTGGCACAGACACCATTAGAGAGGTCATGAGAAAAATGATAAACAAAGAGCTTTTACCATCAATACATACTTCCTCATTTTTAGCCTGGAAAGAACTTAAAAACTTACCAAGAAACGTGGATCCTCTTATATATGGTTTTGAAACCCAGGTGAGGTACACTAGCGTTGGAATCAATGCAGTCATAGAACGTTCATACAAAGAGGGATTTAATACAATAATCGAGGGCATTCATCTCGTCCCTGGTTATGTATCACTCAATGATAGGAGTTTTATGTATTTGATCAGTTTAAAGAGCCCAGATGCCCTTGAAGCGAGATTTTATGAACGAGCCCATTATAGCCTTCGACCAGCAGAGTATTACATAAAAAATATTGAAGAGATCATTCACATTCAAGAGTATTTAATCAAAAAAGCAAGAGAATATGAAATTCCGATAATAGAAAACATTGAGCTTGAGAGATCCATAAATAACATAATGGCCCATTTAATGGAAGACATATCTAAAAGGCTTAAAGAAAGGGGGATTAAATTGAAAATAGAATAACAAAAACTCTTTTATCTTTTAACAAAGTATTAATATTTAGAAGTCATTTTATGGTGGTCCCAATGGATGAAAATGCTCCAATTAAAGTTTACATGACAAAGAAACTCATTGCTGTTAAACCAGATGACACCATTCAAGAGGCCTGCAGAGTTATGGTGGAATTTGACATCGGCTCTCTTGTAGTTGTTGATAATGGCAATGTTGTGGGCTTCTTCACAAAAAGTGACATTATAAGGAGGGTGATTGTTCCCGGCTTAGCTTACAATACTCCTGTAGCGGAGATCATGTCAAAGGAATTAATTACTGTGAATGCGAATGTTCCTTTAAAAAAAGTTTTAGAAATAATGGCAGCAAAAAGGATAAAGCACATGCTCATTGAAGAGGAAGGAAAAGTTGTAGGAATCTTCACTCTAAGTGATCTCCTTGAAGCTAGCAGAAGAAAACTTGAAACAGCCATTTCGGCAGAGTGATCATCATGATAAAGATAGCTCATATAAGTGACACCCATATAACAAGCGGAGAAGCTTACAAAGGATATGCCTACGACCTAATAGCCAATGAGATAAACACTCTAGATTACAACTTAGTTATCCACACAGGAGACGTTACAAATGATGGGTTAAGAGAAGAATATGAAAGAGCGAGTTATGAACTGAAAAAGATACAAAAACCTCTTATTGTGCTTCCTGGTAACCACGATGCCAGAAATGTTGGATATGAACTCTTTCAAAAGTATATCGGACCATTAAATGGTATATATGAGTGGAAAGACCTAGTGATAATCTGGACAGATTCAACAATCCCTGATTTGAATGACGGAAGAATAGGTGGATACAAATTTCGCTGGCTCAAAGAGAAGCTCGAAGAATATTCCCACAAGAAATTTAAGATCGTCGCCTCACATCACCATTTAGTGCCTTTACCTGACACTGGAAGAGAAAGAAACGTCCTTTTTAATGCAGGCGATGTATTGGAGTTGCTCCTCAAACATGAGGTTAATCTTTATTTGTGTGGCCACAAGCATGTCCCTAACATCTACAGTGTGGAAGGTCTTGTAGTAGCAAACTCTGGATGCACCTCATGTCGAAAAACAAGAAAAGGAGATGTAAACAGTTATAACATGATCAAAA
This sequence comes from Thermococcus sibiricus MM 739, assembly GCF_000022545.1. Taxonomy (NCBI): domain Archaea; kingdom Methanobacteriati; phylum Methanobacteriota; class Thermococci; order Thermococcales; family Thermococcaceae; genus Thermococcus; species Thermococcus sibiricus. Next base: position 155,174 of record NC_012883.1, on the reverse strand, counting down.
TTAAAGACAATGGAAAAATATCAGTGACAATCAAACGAGTGACAGAGGATATTCATAAAAGGGACTTCACAGTTAAGAAACAAAGGATTTTTATTCCCAGAAAGAAGAGGCTGTTTAGGATTATCCAAATTAGTGAAAGTAATGTCTCGGATAGGATATACTTTAGAGAAAAGGTGCTAAAAAACGCCATAAAAGCTATCAACGAGAGATATAAACCAGATCTAGTAGTTCACTGCGGGGATATAGTGGAAGTTGGGATTGAGAGATATTATAAAAAGGCCTATGCTCTTTGGGAAAAGATAAAGGGTAAGAAAATTATTGTTCCAGGACATAATGACATAACTTACTTGGGCTACGAGCTGTTTAGAGAATATTTTGGAGAACCTGAAATTATAGAAAATGAGAACTTCACTTTCATACCAATTATATCGGCCCAATACGAAACCCCAATAGGGGTGGTAGGAAGAATAGGTCAAAAAATCCTTAGAGAGCACTTGAAAAAATACGAGGATACCTTCAGAGTTATAATTATGCATCACAATATAACCCCAATACCCAAAAGCCGGGAAATAGGATTTTTAGAGGACGGAGGAAACGTTTTGAAGATATTGACCGATGAAAAAGCAAATTTAGTTCTAACAGGCCATGGTGGAAATAGTCTAGGAATGAAGATAGAACAAACACCAATAGTAAATGCTGGTTCAATAAGTTGGGAGCTCCACAGAAATCCCTTTGGAAATTCATTTAATTTGATAGATATCTACGAAGATATGATCGCAGCCTTTGAAATCCAAGCAACTTGGGGATCTAGAAAGCTCCTAGGAATATGGAAAATTAAAACAGAGATGCCATGGGATTAACCAAAGAAGGCACCCATCATGTCCATCTGCTCTTCAGAAAATCCTTTAACCTTAAATTCAGGCATTTTATCAATTAACTCAGCATATCTCTCCTCGCTTACCTTCTCTGAGGCCCCATTTTTTATATAAAATGCCTTCAGAATACCCTCCGCTTTATAAGCAACTAAAAACTCTCCAGTTTCTATGTTTCCAAAGTCTACGAATATAGCATTGCCACCAGTGTAAGGCTTCTTACACTTAAAGGGAACACTCGCAGAGTTTAACATAGCATCTCCAAGCGCAAAGTTTGCTTTTTTACCATTTATTTCAGTCCAAAAAGGAATGCCCTCAAAGTCACCTTCCACCACTACAAGGGTTTTTTGTCCATCAAATTCTATAACCGGAGCACCCTTATTCTCAAGTATATGAAAAAGTTCCTCAATTGTCTCAGCATTCTTTAAACTTGCAACGAATCCTTCAACTTTCATGTCAATCCCTCCATTTTTCTTTCCAAAAGAAATAAGCGAAGAGATTTATAATTATTCCTCCTCTATAAACTCGCCTTCTTCACCCTTTTCATTGGAAAGTTCTCTCAAACGATCAATACCAGAACCAACTGCTATGAGTATATCCCCTTCTTCAATAATTTCGTCTTTTGAAGGGTTGTAAATATAACGAGACCCTCTTTTTATTGCTATTAGCCTAATACCAACTTTTGTAGGGAGTTTAAGCTGTTTTAAGGGATTTCCAATGAGTATTGAGCCTTTGTTAACTTTAACCCTGCCAATTTCCTCATCAACATCATGCATTATCTTTCTTATCACCGGATGAGGTTCCACATCCCTAAGAACTAAATCTGAAATCTCATATGCAGAATCAGATATCTGCTCATTGATATTGGCCATCTCAATTATGCTTAACAACTTCTCGGGATCTTCTTCATATTTAGCAGCCCTTAAAGCCAGTTTTTTAACTTTAAGCGTGAGTTCATCCATCTTCTCCTCAAGAATATAAACTTCATCAGCTATATCCTCACTATCATACATAACTGAAGAAAATGCAAGGTCTACCATAAGGGAAGAGAGGTTTTTCATTTCTATCAAGCAGTCTTTAATCTCCTCAAGCTCTTTCATCGCCAATCACCCTGATAATACCTCTAGCAATTTCCTTAAGATGTCCCACAGATGTTTGAGTACCCCTACCAATAAGTACATCACCAGGTTTTATCTTAAAGTCCTTATCCGGAGCGAATATCCACCTCTTACCCCTTCTAACAGCGATTATCCAGACACCTGTATTGCTTGCCAATTTTAAGTCTCCCAGAGTCTTCCCCACTAGAATTGACTCTTGTGTAACTGTTATTTTAGCTATAACCTCCTCACTTTCCATTATTGCTTCTGTAATAACGGGGTGAAGTGCAATACCTTCTAAAACCATTTTGGCCAAATCACCAGCAGCATTCGATATGTCTTCTATAGAATTGGCCATTTGTAATACGGAAGTTATCTGTTCGGCCTCTTTTGGGTTTCTTGCTGCCAAAACTGCATGAGTCATTAAATGATAATTCAAGAGATCCATTCTTTCCTCGAGATCCAGCACTTCTTCGGCTATCTCTTTATCTCCGAAGAGAATTGATGTATAAGCAAGGTCAACCATGAGTTCGACAATGTTTTTCATCTCTATGAAGATTTCTTTAACGCTTTTAGGTTGATATTCAAATTCCTCAAATTCCTCCATCTACCTATCCTCCCACTTTTATCTCATTCATTGTTTTCTTTTAAGGTTTTCTTAAACAATCAGATGAGCAACAACTACCGTGAAGAGTGTTGAAAATATATCGGCCAAAGTTGTTATCGTGGGAACGGTGGCATTATCAGGATCTAAACCTAACCTATCAAAGGTTATTGCTAAAAAATACGCCATCCACATAACCCCGAATGTCAGAAGGGGATAGAGTAGCAAGAACGGTTTTACCAATCCAATCTGCGTATTGAGTGTAAGTTTAACAACGCCAATTGCAATCAAATTTGCTAATATTCCCAATATGGCAGCTAAAATAGTATAAAGGGAAATTTCAATTGCCGTTGTTTTGTTAAAAAGTTTCTCTATTTCCCCGAGGTGTATCCTAGTAGATGTTTTTGCTCCTATTACTGACCCCAGATTTCCAGTACTATCAAGTATCGCTGGATACATAACACTGAAAATTATTGAAGCGTGAATTATCTCACTATAACTCTCCAAAAGTGTTCCAGATATGCTTGAAATAAATGCCAATGCTCCCACAATGCTTAATACTTCAACGAAGATCTTCCTCTCCCGTTTTCCAATTTTAGACCCCTTGCTCACTATTAATGAGAGAATTACACCAAGAACCAGAAGGAGGTAAAAAGTCTTAGGGTTGCCCTCATATAGGAACATGAAACCAACCAAAAGTGGGATAGTAATCAAATCAGCTATAGAAGTCACTATAGGTGCAGCTACTGCATCCGGGTCTATACCTTTTTTAAACGGGATTATAGTAGCTAAAGCAGTTGAATATCCTAACAAAAGACTCGTAAATAGAGTGGAGGTTATTACTATCAAAAAGACAGCAACTGCAGTTCCAACTTCTCTAATTTTAATCACGCCTACAAGCCAAAGTATAGTAACAGGAAGTAATGAGAGAAGTATAGAAATGAAAATATTCTTAACAACGTTTTTGTCCTTCAGAGCTGGATTCATTTCACCTAAATGGAGCATAGTTGTAAAACGGGAAGCTAAAGATCCATATATATTTCCTCTAAGCCCCATGAGGCCAGGGAGAATAACAAGAATTATTGGATATTCAACCATTATCTTCTCAAAGAATTTTCCAAGAAACGCTCCAGCAAAAAAGTCAAGGAGTAAGCATAAGAATAATGCTGGAAACGAAGCTAGGATAATTTCTCTTAACAATCCTCCTATTCCCCCTGACGAACCTACTCGAACTACTGCCACTTATCTCACTCTCCATCTTTTTGTTCCTCCTGCTGCTTTTCTCTTATTATAACTCTCAAAAAATCCTATAAAAAGGTTTTGGTAACTCTAACTCAAGAAAAAACTAATGAAAATGAAGGAATAAAAGATAAAAGGATTATAAAAACTTGAAAGGAGATATATAATCACCATATTTTTCTTTAGCCTCAATTAACCTATGTCTTTCCTCTTCTAGAACTTTAAAGAGCTCTTCAGGGATATTACCAACATCTCTGTAAATCTTTTCAATCCTCTCTATCTTAGCTAAAAATTCCGGAACCCTAATGACAAACTGCTTCTCATAATCTTCTCTGCTGTAATCTTTGTTAAGGACTTCCTTAAAGAGTCTCTTTAGATCTTCATATTTGGGAATATATCCAACCGGAGTTTTTATTGCATCCACATCCCCATGAACCCTCAGTTCCATCCACTTGAGCCACACAGATTTATCAAGCTTGTGATTGAGCCATTTTCCATCTTTTTCTCTTAGGAAATAGTTGACTGCAAATATCTTAGGCTTTATTCTAAGCTTTTTCTCAAATTCAAGATAATTCTTTAAGTACTTCCCGATATGAACACTTAGGAAATCAAGGATTGCCATTGGATTAAATGCTCTGACTCCCTCTTTTCCAAGAGTAGCTGCTGTAGTTTCACTTTCCAAAGCTGCACCCATTGTTATAACACCATGAGCCCAATCAAAGGCTTCCCTTACTGGAGGCCAAGTATCCGCATCTCTACCTCCAAAAATCATGCCACCTACTCTAACACCACAAGGGGTCTCCAATGCTTCCAAGTCAGTGTTTGGGAATGCATCTAAACTAACTGTAAAACGAGCATTTTTGTGACTTGGTGAAATTTCATTGCCTTCTGAATCTTTTTTACCTCTCCACCACTTGCCACTGTGGTTTTCTCCCTCATCAGGTATTGGTATACCCATCTCATTCCAGTAAGGTTTTCCATCTTTAACGAGTACATTAGAGAAAATTATCTCGTTCGGTGAGTGAAGAACTTCCCAAATTATTGGGTCATCTTCCTGATTAACTCCTTGAATTATTCCAAAAACGCCCTTCTCGACGTTTGCACCTCTTGCTTCTCCTTTCATGTCGACTATGAATGTTAGATCATCCCCCACAATATTTTCCCAAGAAATCATGGCAGTTGAGGTCTTACCACACATTGATGGGTACGCTCCAGTGAAGTATGTCTTTCTTCCATTTGGCCCATTTATACGCATTAAGAACATGTGTTCACTTAGCCAGCCTTCTTCAACGGCTCTTTTTATAGTTAGTCTAAATGCAAGCTTCTTCAATCCTATAGTGTTTCCACCATACTGAGTATTTGCAGAGTAAACGGTTTCACCTTCTAAATCAATGTATACTCTCCTCTTATCTATGTTCTTGCTGGTCTTCCTCTCATCGAGTTCTCCTGCCGAATGTACGAACTTTAAGAACTTTGCCTCTCTACCTAAGCGTTTAAATTCTTCGTATCCCTTTCTATAAAGTATAAATTCACTATGAGCAACATAAGCAGAATCAGTAAGCTGAACTGCTGGTATGGTGAAAACGGAATTTTTAGGGCCGAGCACAAAGAAGCATACAAAGAGCTCCTTCCCTTTAGCTATATCTTTCATAATCTCATGTATCTCTTTAAGGCCTTTTTCTCTGTCCATGGTATTAATAAAAGGTATTTCAACACCTTTAGGCACTAATATTTTAGTTCTTGCCTTATCTCTTGCCTGATCGTAGTAACCATCATAATGGATGGTATGACCTTCCATTGCAAGAGATTTTTCCTCACCATACTCAATTGCCCTTCTTCTTATGTAATTCTCATCTTCTTTTGAATCGGTACAAATAAAGACTCTTGCAGGATTCAGAAGTTCAATGTACTTTGCCAAGAATTCATTAAGTTCTGGGTTATCAATCCCTTTAATTTTTTCAAATTGTTCCGGATCCAGTCTTTTCTTTAGATAATCCTCTGGAGTCATTTACACCACCGTAAAACTTTTACATTTAGAAATTAAAAAGGTTTCTACAATACTCGCCAGACATCACCAAAAATTATATTAACAGAGACCTCCTAATTTTTATGGTGCAAAAAATATGCATGCAGTGATCTTAGCGGGCGGAAAAGGGACACGATTGCTTCCCTTAACAGTTTATCGTCCCAAACCAATGATCCCATTCTTCAATAAACCCATGATGGAATATGTGGTAAGAGAACTAGTAAATGCCGGTGTAGAAGAAATATTTATCCTCGTAGGGTACCTCAAAGAGAGGATCATAAATTATTTCGGTGATGGAAGCGATTTTGGAGTAGAAATAAAATATTCAAATGGAGAAAATATAAAACTTGGAACAGCCGGCGCTACAAAAAAAGTAGCGGACAGAATAAATGATACTTTCATTGTGGCTTCAAGCGACGTACTCACAAACCTTGATATCAAGACACTCTATGATTACCATAAAAGAAAGAAAGCTCTAGCCACTATAGCTTTATCTCGGGTTGAAGATCCAAGCCAATATGGGATTGCAATTGTAGATTCAAATAACAGAATATTAAAGTTCAAAGAAAAGCCCAGACTTGAAGAAGCTTTTAGCAATCTAGTGAATGCAGGTGTTTACATTTTTGAGCCGGAGGTCTTTGACCTAGTTCCTAGAGGACAGAATTTTGATTTCTCCCTTAACTTATTTCCAAAAATGTTAGAGGAAAATCTCCCTCTTTACGGGTTCCCCTTTGAAGAATACTGGAATGACGTAGGGAGGCCTTCAAGTTACCTTCAAGCAACAGCAGATGTGTTTCTCGGGAAGCTTAAGCTACCTCAAATAAGAACTGATTCCCTTAAAGGGAACCTAGAATATGGAGGCTCCCTTTACAGTGGGATAAGGTGTCAAATAAGAAAGCCGCAGATAAGAGGGTTTGCGGTTTTAGGGGATAATGTTGAAATAAGCAGAAATGTTAAAATAGAACGTTCAGTGATATTCTCAAATGTAACTATAGAAGAAGGGACAGAAATTTATGAAGCGATTATAGGAGAGAATGTTTATATTGGAAAAGGTGTTATTATTGAAAGTGGGAGTGTTATCGGTGATAATTCGGTGATTGAAGACTTCACAAAGATTGGGGCCAATGTAAAAATCTGGACCGAGTCGAGAATTGGTAGAGAAAGTATAATACTTCCTGATTGAGGTGGTTGTGATGGAAATCTATAGATCTGAAGAATTTAACCCAGAGGAGCTTGCTCTGCTTGGAAGGGCCATCGGAACAGTTGCCCAAGGGACTATAATAGTAGGAAGGGATGGAAGAGCAATTTCGAGATATGGAAAGAGAGCTCTAGTAGTTGGGATCGTGAGTACCGGATCCTCCACAATGGATGTAAGGTTGATTCCCCTCATAGTCCTCAAGGATTTCGCTCACAAACGAGGCCTTCCTCTTGTATATGTTTATTATTACAATGGAGTGAATGTAGAAGTTAGCGGATTTGACCCCGATGAGATAAATGCGTTACTGAAAACAAAGAAGTTTATAGAAGCTCATCCTAACGACATAGGGGCCACTATTTATTATCCAAATGCACTAGATGATTTCCTTCAAGATATGTTCAAGCACTACAACTTCGAAATTGAAGGCAAAGCTTTGGTTGATTGCATGAACACTCCAGCAGTACTTTTATTCCCCAGATTAAGTGAACATTTGAGATTTGAGGCAGAACTCCTTAACGATATGATGACCAGTTATTTGCCTCCCAAACCACAAGAAGTTTATTTACAAAAGCTTAAAAAGGGAAATTACACCTTTGGACTTCGTTTCCGACCAGACGGACATGTGGAGTTCTACAAAGATGGAGAAGAAAAAGAATTCGGAAGTATGTGGAAATTGTTAGACCATATGAAAAAAGTTCTTTGAAAAATAGAAGTCCTCTGGAGGTACGACTATGGGAATATTTATTGTCTTAGAAGGCATAGATGGAGCTGGAAAATCAACCCAAGCCAAAATGCTTGCAAAATGGTTTGAAAATAGAGGGTATGAGGTTGTGTTAACAAAAGAACCAACTGATACCGCTTTTGGAAAATTAATCAGACGTTTAGTTTTAATAGGTGGAAAGGAGGGTATAATCGACGGTGCTAGGATAAGTAAAGAGGCCGAGGCACTGCTTTTTGCTGCAGATAGAGCAGAACATGTTAAAAAACTTATAGAACCTTCTATAAAAGCTGGAAAGGTAGTTATATCTGATAGATATTTTTACTCATCCCTCGCGTATCAATGGGCAAGAGGTCTTGACCTAAACTGGCTTATTAATTTGAATGCATTTGCTCCAAGAGCTGATTTGGTTATATTGCTAGATTTACCTGTTAAAGAAAGTATAAACAGAATAAATGGAAGAAGTATCAGATCTGAATTCGATAAAATCGTAGAACTTCAGAAAAAAGTCAGGAAAAACTATCTAAAACTTGCGGAAAAGTTTAATGAAATAAGAATAATTAATGCTCTTGCCCCTGTGGAGGACATTCACAATGACATTACTGCTCTCATAGAGCACGAACTCTTTGAAAAAGCAGAAGATTGAATAAATCCCAAACCCTTTTAACTTCCTTTTCTTTAAAACACTTAGCCGATGACGAGCGTTAGCCACTCTGATGAGATGAAGAAAAGAGGGTTACCTGAGGCTTTCGAACTCTTATCCTATTCCTCTATAAAGAAGACCAAAGGAGGGGCTGAGATTTAGAAGATTCAAAAAAGAAAAACATAAGTTACATTCATGTTCTTTTATGCTCATCAAAGACGGATTTTGCCTTTTTATGGTCAAAATTGCCTAGTTGTACTTTCTCGGAAAACTTATATAGACTTTCACCGATAGGGAACTCGGTGATTGTAAAAATGCTTGATTACTTTTTCACTCCAAAAAGCATAGCAGTGCTAGGAGCATCAAATGATCCACTAAAACTGGGATATGAAGTCTTCAAAAACCTTAAAGACTATGAAGGGAAAGTATATCCCATCAATATAAAAGAAGAAACTGTTCAGGGAGTCAAAGCTTACAAGAATGTCAAAAACATTCCAGAAGATGTTGATTTAGCAGTTATAGTTGTTCCAAAGAGATTCGTCAAGCAAGCACTCATGGATTGCGGTGAGAAAGGCGTTAAAGGAGCCATCATAATTACGGCCGGTTTTGGAGAAATGGGTGAAGAGGGCAAAAGAGAAGAAAGAGAACTTGTAGAGATAGCACAAAAATACGGAATAAGAATAATTGGGCCCAACTGTGTTGGTGTAATGGACACTCACAGCAACATGAACGCCACATTTATCATGAATGCAAAAAAAGGAAGTGTGGCCTTTGTTTCCCAGAGTGGTGCTTTAGGAGCTGGAATAGTCTACAAGACTATTAAAGAAGATATCGGGTTCTCAAAGTTTATAAGCGTTGGAAATATGGCCGACGTTGATTTCGCAGATTTGATGGAATATTTAGCCGAAGATAATAATAGCAAGTCCATTGCCCTATATATTGAAGGAATAAAGAATGGAAAAAAATTCATGGAAATAGCCAAAAAAGTTAGCAAAAAGAAGCCAATAATAGCCTTAAAAGCTGGAAAAAGTGAAAGTGGAGCAAGAGCAGCTTCTTCTCATACTGGTTCACTTGCGGGAAGTTATGCAATCTACGATGCAGCATTCAGACAGAGCGGAGTTCTCGTAGCTGAAACCATAGATGATTTATTAAGTATGGCAAGGGCCTTTACTCAGCCTCTACCAAAGGGTAAGAAAGTAGCAATAATGACCAACGCTGGTGGCCCTGGAGTCCTAACTGCTGATCAGCTCGATAAACGTGGACTTAAACTGGCCGATTTGAAAGAAGAAACAATGGAAAGGCTTAGGGAATTTTTACCCCCAATGGCAGCTGTTAAAAATCCCGTTGACATGATAGCAAGTGCAAGAGGAGAAGATTATTATAAAACAGCCAAACTTCTTTTAGAGGATGAGAATGTTGATATGCTTGTGACAATTTGTGTTGTTCCAACTTTTGCTGGAATGACTCCCACAGAACATGCAGAAGGCATAGCAAGAGCTGTAAAGGAAGTCAACAATAGAAAACCTGTTTTAGCACTCTTTATGGCCGGATACGTTAGTGAGAAAGCCAGAGAGCTCCTAGAAAAGGAGGGTATTCCAGCATATGAAAGACCAGAAGATGTTGCTTCCGCAGCATATGCCTTAGCTGCCTTTGCAGAGAGAAATTTGGAGGTGTGATTAATGGCTAAGGTTAGTGATATAGTCTTATGGGATAAACCCGGAGAAAGAGTTCTCCTTTTAGGAAACCAAGCAATAGCCAGGGGTGCCTTGGAAGCTAACATAGCAGTCTATGCTGCTTATCCTGGAACTCCAAGTTCCGAACTTACAGACACCATGGCAATTGTAAGCAAAAAGGCAGGTGTTTACATGGAGTACTCCACAAACGAAAAAGTGGCCTTCGAAACGGCCCTAGCCGCAGCATGGAGCGGCCTTAGAGCCATGACAGCGATGAAGCACGTTGGATTAAACGTTGCTGCCGATACTTTCATGAGTGCCGTTGGAATGGGCGTTGAGGGCGGATTCGTTATAATGGTTGCTGACGATCCAAGTATGTGGTCCTCTCAAAACGAGCAGGACACTAGGGTCTATGCCAAATTCGCAAATGTTCCAGTTTTAGAACCCACCAGCCCTCATGAAGCAAAGGAAATGACAAAATATGCTTTCGAACTTAGTGAAAAGTTCAAACACTTCGTGATTTTAAGAACTACCACAAGGACATCACACGCAAGGGGAGATGTAGTTTTAGGAGAACTTCCAGAGGAGATAAAAGAAAGAAAGAGAAAGTTCGGTAAGTTCAACAAAGACCCAAGCAGATTCGTGGATGTTCCTGCCAATGCAATAAAGTTCCACCCAGCAATTCTTGAAAAGATCGAGAAGATTAGGGAAGAATTGAACAACTGCCCATTCAACTGGATAGAGGGTAAAGAAGATGCTAAGATCGGTATAATAACCCCAGGATTGAACTATGCCTATGTAAAAGAGGCCTTAGCGTGGTTGGGAATTGAAGATGTAAAGATTCTAAAACTAGGAACACCATTCCCCGTCCCTTACGGCCTTCTTGAGAAGTTCTTTGAAGGACTAGAGAGAGTATTAATAGTCGAAGAACTCGAACCAGTTGTAGAAGAACAAGTGAAAACATGGGGCTTTGATAAAAAGCTCAATATTGAGATAAAGGGCAAAGAGCTTGTCCCGAGAATTTATGAAATGACCACTAGAAGAGCTGTAACAGCTATAGCAAAATTCCTTGGCCTTGAAACACCAATAAACTTTGAAGAACTCGACAAAAAATATGAAAAGGTCAAGCCATTGCTCCCACCAAGACCCCCCTCACTCTGTCCCGCTTGCCCACACAGAAACAGCTTCTACGCAATAAAGAAAGCAACAAGAGCAAAAGCAATCTATCCAAGCGATATTGGATGTTATACCCTTGGTCTCCTGCCTCCTCTTAAGACTGTTGATACCACAGTTGCAATGGGTGCTTCAATTGGAATAGGTCACGGGTTAAGCATAGCACAAAATGGAAGCTTAAGCGAAGAACAACAAGGCCCAGAAAAGCAGGTAGTAGTGGCCACTATTGGAGACTCAACGTTCTATCACACGGGACTACCAGCGTTAGCAAACGCCATATACAACCGCTCCAATGTACTTATCGTAGTCCTTGACAACCTCGTCACGGCAATGACCGGTGACCAGCCCAACCCAAGCACTGGACAAACTCCACATGGTATGGGTAAAAGGATACCAATTGAGGATGTCGCAAAGGCTATGGGCGCTGACTTTGTTGCTGTCGTTGACCCATATGACATCAAAACAACTTATGAGACTGTGAAGAAGGCCCTTGAAGTTGAAGGAGTTAGTGTTATAGTTTCAAGACAAGTTTGTGCCTTACACAGGATCGGCCAAATGAGAAGAAGGGGCGAGAAATGGCCAATTTATTACGTAAACGAAGACAAGTGTACTGGCTGTAGAATATGTATCAATGCCTATGGGTGTCCGGCAATTTACTGGGACGAAGAGAAGAAACAAGCAAGAGTTGAACCAACAATGTGCTGGGGATGTGGAGGTTGTGCCCAAGTGTGTCCGTTTGGGGCTTTTGAGCCTATGAAGGAGGGAGAACAATGAAGGAGTACAACATCGTCATCACAGGAGTTGGTGGCCAAGGAGTATTAACGGCTGCCAATATTCTTGGATGGGCTGCACTCCATGCAGGCTATAAAGTGAGACTTGGTGAAGTTCACGGGATGAGCCAAAGATTTGGAAGCGTCATAAGCTATGTGCGCTTTGGTGAAGACGTTTATGGTTCCATGGTGCCTGAAGGAAAAGCCAATGTTATGCTATCTTTTGAGCCTGTAGAAGCACTTAGATACGTGAATTATCTTAAGGAAGGCGGAATGGTTGTCGTAAACACAAAACCAATTGTTCCAGTGCAAGTCTCAATGGGGATGGCAAAGTATCCAAGCCTTGAGGAGATAAGAAAAGTTTTTGAGGAGGAGTTCAAGGCAAAATGGATTGGATTTAACGCAGAAGAGCTTGCAGAACAAGCAGGGCATGTTGTTACAACAAACACAGTATTAATAGGGGCTTTAACTCAAATTCCAGAGTTCCCACTTGATGCAGAACATGTTAGAGAAGTCATAAAGATCAGCGTCCCACCTAAAGCCGTAGACATGAACATGAAGGCCTTTGACCTTGGAATAAAAGCGACAAAAGAAATTTTGGGACTTTAGGCTCTTTTTTATATTTGTATTTTATTCGTATTCTCTCAGAACGATCAAATTAGACTTCTATCCTCTTGACTGCCCAGTTATAAAGCACTACTGCGATTATTAGAGTAATAAGGGTTGCTAAACTTAGCCACAAGATATCGGGTGCTATCTCGCTTGCAGACCTTTTGTAGATTTCCAAGAGGCGGAAATCCTTTAAAGCTCTACCAAGTGGGAAATAATTTGCTATAGGTCTCACCCACTTTGGAAGAACACTTTCTGGGACAACTATACCAGCCAAAAAGAGTAACGGCATTGATACAAAATTCACCACTGCTGTTGTAGATTTTATGCTCCTAGTTCCCATTGCGATCGCTAAGCCAAGGCTCATAGAGAAAAGCGAAGCTATGAATATTATAACCCATCCAAGGAGACTCGGGATTATAGTTTCACCAAACAAAAGTTTAGCATAGCCCAGTCCCACAACTATGCTGAACATTATAACCAAAAACGTGGAAAGCATCTTCCCCATCAGAAAGTCCCATGCAGTAGCAGGTGAAGCAACTATTCTCCTAAGTGTACCCTTTTGAATCTCCTCCAGTGTTCCGGAACCTACAGTTAGCATCGTGGCAAAGAGTAATTGAATCCCTATGAAACTCGTCACATAGAACTGTATCGGTGTTGCTGTTTTACTTTCTACCTCTTTCTCTTCTATCACAATAGGCTCAGCACTCGCGAGCATATACTTCCTGATCATCTCTGTGGTGAGATTATACTCTGCAATAATCTCTTTTGGAAGGTAGGACTCCATATATTCAAGTTGCATCTCAAGGTTTCTGCGCTTCATCTCTTTTTCCATCTCTCCAAAAAAGCCTTTAACAACACCGCTTACTATTTGATAGTCTTGGGGATCACTCTTATCAAAGTATAAATAAACTTTAGCCTGACTACAACAGCATCTATCTTTCCGCTTTTGAGGACTTCAAGAGCACTGTTCTCGTCTTTAAAATCAAGCACGTTGAAGAGGTTTGTTTCCTCAAGTGTTACGTTTCTCATTATCTCAACTATATCATAAGCTGTAAATGGAGCACTTTCGTTTGTGTAAAAAACTCCAATATCCACAGTAATCGGTGGGCTTTCACCACCCCAAATTGTTCCAAATAGAGTAATCCACATGAGCGGAAATATGAATATCCAAAAGAGAGCCATCTTTTCTCTGCGGAGCTCTTTTAAATCCTTCAGGATTATGCCTTTAATGATCCTAAGCTTCATCCAAAGTCCTCCCCGTTAATTTTAAAAATACATCTTCCAGAGTCGGCTCCTCCACCTTAATAGCCTTTATTTCACTTCCAACCGAGATTAAAAGCTCAAGAATCTTTGATAAAACTTCCTTTGAATTCCTCACATGAATTCGAAGAGTCCCGCTTTTCTCAATGAGCCTTGGGAATACCTCTCTAATCCTTTCGACTCCTTTTAGAATGCCCTCCACTTGAATAATGCTTTCCTCTCCTATCAAGGCTTTCAGTTCATCCGCTGTACCAACAGCCACGACTCTTCCTTCGTTTATTATCGCTATCCTATCAGCTAATGCCTCGACCTCTTCCATATAATGTGTGGCAAGGATTATCGTCTTGCCATCGACCTTAAAGCCTTTTATAAGATCCCATAGCTGTCTTCTTGATGTAACATCCAAACCTGTTGAGGGCTCATCCAAAATCAGGATTTTAGGCTCATATAAAAGTGAGATAGCTATGTTTAAACGCCGCTTAAATCCTCCACTCAACTACTTAGCTTTCTTTTTGGATGGCAGATCAAAACGTTTGATGAGCTCCTTGACCTTCTCCATAGGTGCATTGTATAGATCCGCGTAAAAGCCAAGGTTTTCCTCAACGGTCAACAAATCATAGGAAATACTTTCCTGAGGAACATAGCCTATTAAACGTGCTGTTTTCTTACTTAACTTCTCTTCAAATACTTCAATATCTCCACTATCAAACTTCAGGCCCTCCGCAAGAATCCTTATGAGTGTTGTTTTACCCGCACCATTGGGTCCAAGAAGGGCAAATATTTCACCTTCTTCAATTTCTAGGTTTATCCCTTTCAATGCTAAAAAATTCCCGTAACTTTTCGTTAGATTTTTAATCTTAATAGCCGACATCAATGCACCCAATAATCCAACAACTAATAGATATTTAAAGATTATCTTTAAGAATAGAAAATCCTTGTTATTGGTATTTTGACCATTTCTCTTGAGATTCTGCAAAACTTCAAAGGAAATTCTATGGGTGTGAAATAAACGAAAATATTATTACTACTGGTCATTAAATTATATGTTGGGTGCGCCTTCATGAAGATAGTTATTTATGATGGTGCTAATACTATTGGGGGTTCCAAGATTCATGTTGAAGAATGCAATAACGGCCTCTTTCTTGATTTCGGGATGAATTTTGCAAAGTATTCCCTATACTATGAAGAATTCATGAGCGAAAGGACTGCAAGAGGAATTTACGACCTCTGGCATCTCAACCTATTACCAAAACTTAACATTTATCGAAGGGATCTAATTCCCAGAGACCTTGTGAATGAAGTTACTCGATATCCAAAAGTCCCGGCCAATGCAGTCCTCATAAGCCATGCCCATCTAGATCACGTGGGGAATGTTGCTCTTCTTGACGAAAACATCTCTATAGTTGGCTCCCCAACAACAATTGCAATTCTCAAAGCCCTAAACGACACCTCTGGCGGAGGCAGTCACTTTGGAATGGAGATTCCCTATTACAAAGTAAAAAAGAACAAGGATTCGGAGGGATATATCCTCGAAGCAGATAAAAAATCCCATTATCCCTCAAGAAAAGTTATTCTCTCTGAGGCAATATCCTCTTTCCATGACTTCCTCTTTTACAGGCCCGGGCAGGAGTCCCCGAAAGCTAAGAAAATCATTCCAAGCGACGTGAAATCCCTCAATGATGAAGATTTGGGCTTTGAAATTAAAGCCTTCAGTGTGGATCACTCAATCTATGGTGCCACAGCCTACATAATTGAAGGTGACGTCAGTTTAGCCTACACGGGTGATTTTAGACTTCATGGAAAAAGTGGCAACGAAACAAGGAAATTCATCAGGGAGGCAAAAAATGCAAGCATCCTAATTACTGAAGGAACAAGAACTGGGAGAGAAGAACACGAAAACGTTTCCGAGCAAGAAGTTTATGAAAATGCCTTAAAGATTGTTGAAGAGGCCAAGGGTCTTGTAATAGGGGACTTTTCGGCAAGGAATTTTGAGAGACTTGAAAGCTTTAAAGAAATTGCAGAGAAAACGGAAAGAGAGTTAATAGTCACGGCGAAAGATGCTTACTTTTTACACGCTTTGAAAATGGTTGAGGGTGTTGATCGACTTAAAGGCTTGAGGATCTACGGAAACTTCAAAGCTAGTCAACAAAAATGGGAGGAACTTGTAGTCTGGAGCAATTATGCCGAGTACTACATCTCTCCCTTTGAAATTAGGAAGAACCAAGAGGACTACATCCTCTGCTTCTCATTCTATGACATGCCACACTTGCTTGATGTAATGCCCAATGGCGGAACTTACATCTACTCTTCAAGTGAGGCCTTTGGAGAAGAACAGGAGTTCAGCTTTTTGAGGCTCTGGAACTGGTTGCAATACTTCGGTTTTGAAGTCCATGGATTCAGAATAAATGGATATGGAAAACCGATCTTCGAGAAAGGTTTGCATGCCTCTGGACATATCTCGAGAGAGGAGCTGAGGGGTATCATTGACGAGGTTAACCCGGACTACATCATCCCCGTCCACACTGAAAATCCAATGTGGTTTAGGAATAACTGGGGTGAAAAGGCCGTTGTTTTAAGAAACGGAGAAAGCTGGGAGGTTTAAAAATGAGAAATCCCCCACAGCGTGATACACAGCGTGTTTTTGACTACATACGGGATTGTGTAGAACATCCGGAGAACCATCCGGAGCATTGGGAAGATTGGCTTAGAGCCGGACGAAGAAGATTTCTGCTTCTAAACATCATCTACTACATCCAACACGTCCAGGGAAAGGAGGAGGTCAGTAAGGAAGACCTCAAGATGTTCCTAGGAGAGTTGTACTACGTTGACAGAGAGATGTTTTCAAACATAATAAAGCCTTGGAAGTCTCTTGATGATACTCTAAAGGAACTTTTAGAACAGAAATTGATTGTTCAGGTTTCAGAAGGAGCTTATTTGGTGAATGAACAGAGAATACAAGATGAGGAGGATTTAATCTATTGGGAAGGAATACGAAAAACGCTGGACGAAGTTGGGAGGAAACTACGGGAGCTTTAATACTTTTTTTCTCAATTTTCTAATTTTGTTCCTAGATATACTTAGTCCTCCTCCAATGTTTGGTATCAAAGGGAGTAATTAAAGGGCCCTGCCTTGGACTTCCTGGTGATAATCAAGGCTGTTAAGCCTCCTCCTAGAAAAGTTAAAGAAAAATTAAGCCTCTTCTTCAATAAGGCCATATTTATCGAGCTCGTGAAGGAGCTTTTTGACAGCTTCCCATGCATCATGTTCACTCTTTGCACCGCTACAAACAATTTTTCCAGAACTAAATAGAAGTATGACCGCCTTCGGGTCTTTAACACGATAGATGACACCCGGGAACTGCTCAGGCTCATATTCACAATTGGGCAACACAAGTGCAACAGCATCGAGATTAAACTCCATCTTAAGATCGCCACTAAAAACCATGTTTTGAATATCTATTTCAGGAGCTCTGCCAAATTTAGTTCCAATCTTTGAAAGCATTTCAACAAGTTTTGAAACTGCTGCTTGAATGTCATCAACGCTTTTTGCTCCTGTTACAACGAGCTTCCCAGAACTGAACACAAGAAGCGCCACTTTTGGTTCATCAAAGCGACATATTATCCCTGGAAATTCTTCCGGATTATACTTAGAATGTGGACATATCTCTATAACCTTCTCAAGATCCAATGAAGCAAAAAGATCCACCGAAGCAACAATATTCTCTATTCTAAGTTCCACATTGCTCATGTCAACCAAGTTTTGCACCTCCCTAAGGTGGGTTTAAAAACCCTTTTATAAATAACCCCACCGGGGTTTTTAAAGTTTAGCTGACAAAAAATTGAAAGCTTGTTAAGATGCAAATCTTAACGCTATCAAAAAACTTTAAGTAGTTTGATTCAGGTTATTATTTAGGTGAAAATTATGCTTGTGCAAATGCTCAGAGAAATAATTCAAACCCCAGGCATATCCGGATATGAAAGTAAGACAAGAGCAAAGGTAATTGAATGGATAGAACCATATGCCAATTACAAAGTAGACACGATAGGAAATCTCATCACAGAACTGGGAGAAGGTGAGGAAAAAGCAATTTTTATGGCACATATGGATGAGATTGGACTCCTAATAACAGGAATAACAAGCGATGGGAAACTCAAATTCAGAAAAGTTGGTGGGATAGACGACAGACTTCTTTTAGGGAGGCACGTAGAGGTCATAACTGAGGAAGGTACGCTTGATGGAGTCATAGGGGTAACCCCAGTACACTTAAATATTGAAAGGAAATTTGATACTATTCCATGGAATGCTCTTGAAATCGACATCGGGGCAGAATCAAAAGAGGAAGCTGAAAAAATGGGAGTAAAAGTTCTAGATTTTGCCGTTTTCAAGAAGCACTTTAGTGTTTTAAATAACAGATACATTGCTGCCAGATCTCTTGACGATCGCTTTGGGGTAGTCGCTCTTGTAGAGGCTATAAAAGATCTCGTTGATCATGACTTGGACGGAAAATACATTTTTGCATTTACTGTTCAAGAAGAAATAGGCCTTAAAGGCGCCAGATTCCTAGCAAACACTTATTCACCAAAGTACGCAATAGCAGTGGATTCATTTGCATGCTGTTCCTTCCTCACGGGAGACGTGAAGCCTGGAAATGGGGCCGTAATACGAGCTGTTGATAATTCAGCAATCTATACTCCTTCTTT
Organism: Thermococcus sibiricus MM 739; assembly: GCF_000022545.1. Classification (NCBI taxonomy): domain Archaea; kingdom Methanobacteriati; phylum Methanobacteriota; class Thermococci; order Thermococcales; family Thermococcaceae; genus Thermococcus; species Thermococcus sibiricus. The sequence continues at coordinate 136,589 of NC_012883.1, read as the reverse complement.
AGCAAGAAAAACTCTTGAGATAGCACAAAAGAACAATATTCCTATACAAATTGGAGTCACTGGAGGCGGAACCGATGCTTCCGTCTTTGAAGCAAAAAGTCAAACCCTCGCTCTAAGCGTCCCCTTAAGATATTTACACAGTGAAGCAGAGATGTTACATATAAGTGACTTAAAAGCATTGATAAAACTAATTGAGGCCTTAGTCTTCGAGCTTGAATAATGGAGGTGTTTAAGTGCTTAAATACCTTGGGTACTTTAGCATTGGAATTTTCGTAGGTATATTGGCCGCATTATTCGGACTTGGAGGAGGATTTTTAGTAGTCCCCACTCTAAATCTCTTAGGAGTTGAAATTCACCATGCAGTTGGAACCTCAAGTGCTGCCGTCGTTTTTACATCCTTAAGCTCTGCTATAGCCTATCACAGGCAAAGGAGAATACACTACAAGGCAGGCCTACTTTTGGCAAGTACTGCCGTTATAGGAGCCTATATCGGAGCATGGATGACGAGTTACATCAGTGCAAGCCAGCTTAAAGTGATCTTTGGTGTAGTTCTCTTTCTGGTTGCGATAAGAATCTATCGTAAAAAGAGCAGAGAACCCCACGAAGTTGACTTAAACCAGGTAAAGCTAGACTACAAAATTGTCCCAATAGGAGGGTTTATAGCAGGAATAGCCAGTGGATTGCTTGGAATAGGTGGTGGAGCAATAAACGTACCATTTTTGACTTATATGGGGTTGCCAATCCACTATGCAGTAGCAACTTCAAGCTTTGCCATTGTATTTACAGCCATAAGCGGAGCCTTGAAACACTACATGCTCGGGAACGTTGAGGTTGAGTGGCTGATCCTACTTGTGCCAGGATTAATAGTTGGTGCTCAGTTAGGGGCGAAGATAGCCAAAAGGACCAAAGCCAGCAATCTAACGAAAGCATTTGCAGTGATAATGGCATTCCTAGCAATCAGGATGATTCTTAAAGGACTTGGATATCCAATCCCTTGATTTTGCTTTTACACTTCTTTTTAAACTTATCAAAATTCCCCCAACTGGATAGAATTCCGAGCCCAAACTTATTAAAGATTCTAATCACAATTAAAATAAAAGAACGAAACGATATGAAACTTTCGTTTCATCGAGTCCCTAAAGTGATGTACAATTCAACATACATTTGGGTGAGAGATTATGAAATTTAGTGGCCTTTGGTTGATGCTTATCTTAATTGGAGGTTTAATTCCCATAGGGGCTACTTTTGCCCAAAATCAATCAACTAGTGAATATTTGGGTGAACAAAATAACGAAGAGATCGCTGGAGAGATTATAAATCAACTGACAAAACTTAGCACTTTAGTGAATATACGAGTGAAACCAGTGGAGAGTAGATTACCTGAGAATCTCCTAAAGGACTACGATAAAGCCAAAGAACTTAAAGAAAAGGCTCTTACCGAATATCAAAATGGAAACTATCTCCAAGCAATTCAGTATTCTCTGGGTGCAATGAGGTATTACAAAGGGATTCTCAAGGCCCTCGAAGAAGATGAAAAAACTCCCGGAGTTTTAAGAACACAAATTCAGGAAGAGAGCACCAGGGTCTTCGCATACTTTACATATGTGGAAAAGCTTATAGAAGTAGCAAAAAGTAAAGGGATAGACGTAGAGAACCTGACCAAGGCTTATGTTGAAGCTAAAACTGCTTATGTTGAAGTTCTTGAATATATAGAGAATGGAAACCTTGAAGAGGCCAAAATAAGCCTAGAAAAAGCGAAACAAAAGAAAATGGAACTCGATATAGAGACTAGAGATCTTACAACCAAGCTGACTTCAAAAAACGCAGAGATGATTGTAAAATCCTTCCTTATAAAGACCAATCAAAGTATTACAACAGCTGAAAAAGCAATTGAATACGCAAAATCAAGAGGACGAGAGACTGGAGAAGCTGAAAAAGCCATGGAAAAAATAAAAGGAATATATCTACAAGTGACCTACTTAGCGAATGAAGGAAAATGGATAGATGCCCTTAGAGTGATCGGGGAAAATGCAGATTATATGAAAAATTTTTTCATGACAATTGAAAAGGTAAAAAGCGAAAAAATGAATACAGAAGTGTTTCTAATGATGACAAGAGAAAGGATTAGAAAAGATGCTACCGCTCTTGCCACCTTACGGAAGAAAGGAATACAGACTACAAGAGCAGAAATTCAACTAAGAGGTGCAATTAATGAGTTTTCTATAGCAATTAGCCTCATTAAGAAAAACGATGTAAACAGTGCAATTCTGCACTTGCAAAGAGCAAACAGGCTTCTCACAGAGGTAGAGGAATTCATAAATGCAAATTCCTAAGGAGGTCGGGAGATGAAGAAAATCCTATCTCTAATCAGCATCCTTGCAATTTTACCCCTTATCAGTGCCCAATTTACAGTCTCTGAGATGGAATTAACTGTGTACACTGATGGTTATGTAAAAGTGCATTATCAAATAATTCCCGATGAATACTCCTCCCAGATAATTCTACCATTTTTAGGAGAAAATTACGAAGGACTGGCAGTCGTTGATGAGAATAACAACCCATTAAATTTTGAGATTTACGACAGATATATGGTGATATATGTTGGTGAGGCCCAAATTATTGATGTCTCTTATTACACCCCTGACTTAACATATAAAGAGGGTTTAGTGTGGACGCTTAACATGTCTATGGATTCTTCCTTTAATGTGATCCTCCCGGAAAATGCTGTTATTGTAGACCTATCAGAAGTACCCCTCAAAATAGCTTCCAATGTAATAACAATGCCCCCTGGGAATCAAAGTATCTCATACACTTTGGAATTCAAAGAAACTCCTACAGAGGAAGGACAAAGTTATAGCAAATATCTTTTACCATTAGGAATTCTGGTGGTTATACTCTTGATTTCTATTGTCCTTGCCAGAAATAGGAGAAAAGAACCTAAAAGAACAGAAATCCACATAGATAAAGAAGAATTCTTGAAAAAGCTCGAATTCTTTAATCTAAATGAAGATGAAAGGAGAGCATTACTTTATATCTTAGAGAAAGGTGGAAGAGCTAGCCAAGCAGAAGTAAGAACTGCTCTGGAGATCCCAAAAACTACAGCTTGGAGAATGTTCAAACGCCTTGAAAAGCAAGGACTAGTGAAAATAATCAAAGGAAGAAAAGAAAACTGGGTGGAACTCAAGCTTTGAGTTACTCACCTGCCATTATTTCTCAATTTATCCAGCAAACATAAAAATGGGGGAGAAAACTCACCTTACCTTTGCTCCAAGTTTAACTTCTTTTTCTGGAGTTAGCAAAGCAACATCTTTGCCATCATCTGCAGCCAAGATCATTCCCTGACTCTCGATTCCTCTGAGTTTCTTAGGCTCAAGGTTTGTTATTACAGCTACGTACCTATTGAGCAACTCTTCCTTTTTATAGTACTTTTTCAGGCCTGCTACGAGTTGTCTGACTTCATCTCCAAGATCCACCTTAATCAAGTAAAGCTTGTCTGCATTTGGATGGTCTTCAACACCAATTATCTTTCCAATTCTTATATCAAGTTTTGCAAATTCCTCAAATTTCACATAGCTCACTTTACTACCCTCCTTTTTTTCTTTTTTAGGTGTGATTTCTATCTTCTCCCCATAAATCCTCCTAAGAATTATTTCACTTTCATCCCCAAGTCTCTCTTTAGCTACCTTAATAACATCCTCCATTTTGTAGTACTTATCTAAGAGAATTCTTGCGCTTTCTGGATTTCCTTTGCCTATGTAGCTAACTACATATGCTATAATGTCCTCATCGCTGACCTTTCTAAAGAGAATTTCGGCCTTTCTAACTTTTTGGCCTGCCTCTAGTGGGATGAATTCCCATCTTTTTACTTCTTCAATGTTAAGCAGGTGCCAGATTTTCTCACTAGCATCTGGAAGGAATGGCTCAAGGAGAATCCCAAGGGCCTTAACGATTTGGAGAGATACATTTATGGTTGTCCCTGTTCTAACTTTATCAGTCTTAGCAGTCTTCCATGGCCTCTGATAGTCAAAGTACTGGTTTCCAAATATTGCTAGGGCCATTACCCTCTTGAGAGCTTCCTTAAACTGATATCTCGAAATAAGCCTATTTACTTCCTCAAAGGTTTTTTCAATTTCTTTGAGTGCTTTTCTGTCAAGGTCATCAAGTTCTCCAGTTTCTGGAACCTTCCCATCAAAATACCTGTTCACAAAGGTCAGTGCTCGGTGTACAAAGTTTCCAAGATTGTTCACAAGTTCCTCGTTTATTTTCTTTTTGAAGTCTCCCAAGCTAAAGTCACTGTCCCTTGTTTCAGGCATTATAGCTGTTAGGTAGTATCTTAAATAATCTGCAGGGAATGCATCAAGGAACTCATGAACCCATATCGCCCAATTTCTACTTGTTGAGAACTTTCTTCCCTCAAGATTTAGGTATTCGTTTGCCGGGATGTCATATGGAAGATTCCATTCAAATTCTCCTTTCTCGTCTTTATACTTACCGTAAGCCATTAAGAATGCTGGCCAGAATATGGCGTGGAATGGAACATTGTCCTTTCCAATGAAATGGATTACCCTTGTTTCACCATCAATGTTAAACCAGTATTTTTTCCACTCATCCTCTTTTCCAAGTTTTTTGAAGTGTTCTATTGTTATTGAGATATAACCAATTGGGGCTTCAAACCATACGTAGAGGACTTTTCCTTTAACATCTTCATCTTCCAGCGGAACCGGAATCCCCCAACCTAAATCCCGGGTTATTGCTCTCTCTTCCAAACCTTCATTAATCCATCCTAACACAGTGTTTCTAACATTTGATTTCCAGTGTTCTTGCCTGAGAACCCAATCCTTAAGTTTTTCTTGAAATTCTTGCATTCTTATATAGTAATGGGCTGAGTCCCTAAAGGTAATTGAGTTTCCACAGATATTACATTTCGGATTTATAAGTTTCTCCGGAGTTAGTGGATGTCCACAGACTTCACATTGATCTCCTCTTTGTTCTTCAGCACCGCAGTAAGGGCATGTCCCAATAACATACCTGTCAGGTAAGAACATTTTATCATGCTCACAATAAGCTTGTTTTTCAACTTTCTTAATCAAGTACTCATTTTCAAGAGCTTTAAGGAAGAATTCCTGACTTATCCGATAATGAACCGGGAGCTCAGTTCTACCAAAGTAATCAAAGCTAATTTTAGCCCTTTCAAAAGTTGTCTTGATATGTTCATGATAGTAATCAACTATTTCCCTTGGGCTCTTTCCTTCTTTAAGGGCTCTGAAAGTTATTGGTGTACCATGCTCATCTGTTCCACATATAAATACAACGTCCTCTCCTTTTAACCTCAAGTAACGTACGAATATATCCGCCGGCAGATAGGCTCCGGCCAAATGTCCTGCATGAATAGGGCCATTAGCGTAAGGCAAAGCAGATGTCACTGTGAATCTCATCCTTATCACCTCCAAAGACTAACTCGTTGCCCTTTATAAGTTCTTGCCAATTTTAAATATTACGGTGGGTTATTTTAAACATACAAGAATATGTCTGGTATTGCATAATCACTTGCTAATACTTATCTCCGATGCTTTAACGAGTATGCACTTTTCAGGTAACTCAACTTCTCCTCTGTAAACGATCAATGCCCCTTCAAAAGGTATAATTGTAACTTTAGTCTTTTTTAGGCCAAAGCCAGCTGAAGATAATTCTCCAACTATACAAAAAGGCTTCTCTTTAAGCTCCAAAAGTCTGTAAAAGCTCTCCTTATCAACATAAACTATTACCCCTCCAGCTAAGACCCTCTGAGCTGGAACCTCGATCCCGCAACCCATGGCCCTCACCAAAGTGTTTTAACTACCAAACCCAAAAACTCTTTCGGTGGGAATATGAAATCCAGAATTAGGGAAAAGTTTGTGTTTGATGCTGCCCATGCAATAAAGATAAATGGAGAACTTGAAGAGATTCACGGACATACTTTCAGAGGCGAAATTTTCATTGAAGGGGAAGTAAGAGAAGGATACATAATGGATTTCTTGGAGCTTAGAAAGATATTAAATGATGCTATTGCTCCGTTGAGGCATAAAAATCTAAACAGACTCTTTGAAAATCCCACAACGGAGAACATTGCTCTTTGGATCGCGGAACAAGTTAAGATGGACTTACCCCAAGGGATTAGGTTGCATAAAATTGTTCTGTGGGAAGGAGAGGAAAATGGAGTTGAATTTGAGTTTTAGCCTCTACCAAAAAGCTAAAATTTGATGGAAATAATGTAATGAGAGGTGGAGAAAAATGAAAGATTTTTACATAGCACATGAAGATGAGATAAAAAGCGGTAAAACTACTGATGTTTATTTTATCAGGACTAAAAAGATACTTGAAGAGAAAGGGATACACAAAAAAGTTTTTGCCGATATTTCCACAACTTCCCTTCCAAAAGGCTGGAATTGGGGAGTTTTGGCTGGAGTTGAAGAAGTCGCAAAGCTCCTAGAAGGACATCCAGTAAACGTTTACTCTATGCCCGAGGGGACGATCTTCCACCCATTTGAGTCGGTAATGCAAATCGAAGGATACTACAAAGAATTTGGAATTTTTGAGACTGCTTTACTCGGAATGTTAAGTCAGGCAAGTGGGATCGCAACTGCAGCATTGAGAACAAAAATCGCAGCAAAGTTTAAACCAGTGTATTCATTTGGAATAAGACACATGCATCCAGCTATAGCACCAATGATAGATCGTTCAGCTTTTATAGGTGGATGCGATGGTGTAAGCGGTGTGCTGGGGGCAGAGATGATTGGAGAAAAAGCTGTTGGAACAATGCCCCATGCATTAATCCTAACAGTTGGAGATCAGGTAAAGGCCTGGAAGTACTTCGATGAGATCATGCCCCCCGAAGTACCAAGGACGGCCCTTGTAGATACTCTCTGCGATGAGAAATTCGAAGCAGTTATGGCCGCTGAGACCCTCGGAGAGAGACTTAACGCAGTGAGACTTGACACACCAAGCTCAAGGAGAGGAAACTTCAAGCGCATAGTGGAAGAGGTAAGATGGGAGCTTGATTTAAGAGGGTATGAGCATGTGAAAATCTTCTTAAGCGGTGGCCTTGACGAGGAGAGTCTTAAAGAGCTTGCAGATGTAGCCGATGCCTTTGGTGTTGGGGGGAGTATAGCAAGTGCAAAACCAGTGGATTTTTCCCTCGATATTGTTGAGGTGGAAGGAAAGCCTCTAACAAAGAGAGGAAAGCTTAGCGGAAGAAAACAGGTGTACCGCTGTGAGAACGGGCACTATCACAGGGTTCCAGCGGAGAAAAAACTCGAAAAGTGCCCGGTTTGTGGAGCAAAAGTTGAACCTCTCTTGAAGCCTCTTATCGAAAACGGAGAAATAGTCGCGGAACTTCCAAAAGCCAAAGAAATTAGGGAATATGTGCTCGAACAGGCGAAAAAGTTTGGACTGACACTGGATTGACGTTCTTTCTTTTTGACAACTTTTCTTCCCAAAAAGGCATGGAAAACTGCACATGCAAAAACCGCGAAGTCGAGAAGAGTAATAAAAAAGGAAAAGAATTCACTCGACTGTGATTGACCCGGTTGGGCAGCTCTCTGCTGCCTCTTTTGCACACTCGAGGTCGGTCTCAGTTACTAGTGCTTGGGCTTTTCCCTCGTCGTCCATCTCAAAAACATCTGGGCAGATGCTTGCGCATACTCCACATCCAATGCATGTGTCCTTATCAACACTAACCTTCATTTCTGACACCTCCAAAGAGCTTCAAAAATAGAGAAAAACATAAGTTTAAAAATTTTTTTCAAACTAAAGGTTATACCTCATATTTTAGAGGGAAAGAAGATAAAGACTGATCTCCTCCCCCGCCCCGAAGGGCAAGGTTTGGAGAAGTAAAAGTAAAACAAAAGAAAAACCAACAGAGAGATCAAGCCTCTTCAATGTATATACAGCTCACAGGACAGGCTTCAGCGGCCTCTCTGGCGCAATCAATTAGATCTTCTCCGATAATTTCAACTATTACTTGGCTTTTTCCCTCATCATTCATCTCGAAGACATCCGGGCAGAGGCTTGCACAGATAGCATCTCCTATACAAACGTCTTGATCAACCCTAACCTTCCACTGAGCCATGTGAATCACCGTATTAATATAACAAAGTCTCTTATATAAAGGTTTCGAACCATTAGGTAAAATAGAAAATTTCTCAAAGCATTCCCAGCTTTTTTTTGACCTCTTCGCTTATTCTATCTGGAGTCCATGGGGGATCAAACGTGAGCTCTATTTCCGCATCTTTAACTCCAGGAATTTCCAGAATCTTCTGCTCTACAGCTTGAAGAAGCCACATAGTGAGGGGACACCCTGGAGTCGTCATAGTCATCTTAACATAGACCGTGTTGTCTGGGTTTATCTTGAGTTCATATATAAGGCCCAGATTAACAACATCTATTCCAATTTCTGGATCAATTACTTCCTTGAGCTTTTCAAGGACCATTTCCTTTGTGATCTTAGTGTTTTCACTCATTTTTCTCACCTGAAAAAGTTCCTAAACAACAAATTTAAACCTTATGGAACAAAAATGTGGAAAAGGTCAAGTTGTTGAGCTTTCCTCGTCGTCATAAAGTTCTTGGCCAACAGTAATTTCCTCTTCATAACCCCTAGATCCTTCAATGGTTTGAATTCTAAACATGTAGCTCGTGTACCAGTTGTACGTGGGCATGGTCTTTATCGGTAAAAGCTTCCAGGCTCTTGTTTCCTCAACGTATCCCCAGTTGACGTACTCATTGAAGTTTCTTATTATATCTGTGATAGCAACATTGAACTCAGTTATAAGGAGTTTCTCTATCTGGTGCCACTTATCAACTGAGCTTTCCCTTCTCGTGATTCCAAAGTAACCGGCGCACCCAGGCCCTTTGAGTGTGGCTATGCCTCTTCCCACGAAGGCCCTAATTGCCTCAACTGTCTCGGGAGGGTCTGTGATAAAGGTATCGAATTTCCTAATAGCATACTCAGGTAAGGGCTTTCTAAGATCAAAAGTGAATATTTCCACATTATTATAACCCAACTCTTCTGCTGTTTTTTTAATGAAGTTTGTGAGCCTATCATCAATATCAAGAACAGCAATTCGCTTTGGAAGACTGGAGAGCATTAGAGCAATGCTTGTAAGATCATCATCCCCTAGAACAAAGACTTCTTTATTTTTCAAATCACCTCTCGTATGCATTAAAGCCACTCTTGCGATTGTTGTCTCTGGGGTCACATAGGCCTGATCAAATTCGTGCTTTGGTTCAGGTCTCTCCTTCACGATTTCCCTGAACTGCTCAAGAAGGTCACTAAATGCATCAACTTCAACAGTCTTTCCTTTACAATTTTTACAGGTGTAATCTTCTCTCTTTCCGATTCCATACTTTTCCACAAGCTCTTTACCTTTTTGAGTAAGCAATATGCCATTTTTGAATTCCACATACCCTGTATCATGAAGGGCCTCAACAATTGCTACTACAAGGGGAAGTGGCTCCTCACTCAGATCAACTATCTTCCATGGATCATTGCTCGCTAGAATGGCACTTAATACATTCTCGACCTTTCTCTCATAAATTGGAATTGAAGTCTTCTCTTTAACTCTCTCCACAATCTTCCTCATCTTCACTCCCTCCAACAAAATTCTTAATCAAAATTGCCGGAAAAAGTTCAGATGCATCCATTTTAAAGTTTTTGGAATACTTTTTTAGCCTCAATTTCATAAGAAAAATGGTGATTAAAATGTCAATTTATTTCATCGGTCTAGGACTTTACGATGAGAAGGATATTACTCTAAAAGGTTTAGAGATTGCAAAGAACTGCGACTTAGTGTTTGCGGAGTTCTATACTTCACTCCTAGCAGGAACCACGATAGAAAAAATAGAACAGCAGATAGGAAAACCCATAAAGCTTCTAAGCAGGGAGGATGTAGAGTTGAACTTTGAAAAGATAGTTCTAAATAACGCCAAAGAAAGGGATGTGGCCTTTTTAACCGCAGGGGATCCCATGGTTGCCACAACTCATGCAGATCTTAGAATAAGAGCAAAACAGATGGGGGTAAGGAGTTATGTCATTCATGCTCCATCAATATACTCCGCTATCTCAATAACCGGCCTCCAGATTTATAAATTTGGTAAGAGTGCTACTGTCGCATATCCCGAGAAAAATTGGTTTCCAACAAGCCATTATGAGGTAATAAAAGAAAATAAAGAAAGGGGCCTCCATACACTTCTCTTCCTTGACATAAAGGCAGAACAGAAAAAATATATGACTGCCAATGAGGCCATGAATATTCTACTACAAGTTGAAGAAATGAAAAAAGAAGAGATTTTTACTGAGGATACATTAGTAGTCATTCTTGCCCGGGCAGGATCACTAACTCCAACACTTAAAGCAGGATATGTAAGAGAAATGATAAAAGAAGATTTTGGAAAGCAACCCCACATTTTGATAGTGCCTGGAAAGCTCCACATAGTGGAAGCAGAGTATTTAGTGGAATTCGCCAATGCTCCAAAGGAAATATTAAAAGAGGTTTAATCAACTTCTTTTTTGAATTTCCTCCTTTTTCTATTTATTGGGGCTATATAATGCCAGTAAAATGATCTCAACTTTTTGATATGCTCTTCCACCCATTCCCCACTAACTTTTTTTCTTGCTACTCCATCTTTTATTGCTTGTTCTGCAACTGCTCTGGCCGTTTTTGGATAAACTTCCGGATGGAGGGGAGTAGGGATTATGTAGTCCTCAAATAACTCATCTTCTGAAATAGTGTTAGCTATTGCCTCGGCCGCTGCTATGTTCATGTTGAATGTTATTTCTCTTGCCCTAACATCTAAAGCCCCTCTAAATATCCCAGGAAATCCAAGAACATTGTTTATTTGATTTGGATAATCACTTCTACCAGTAGCGATTATTCTCGCTCCAGCTTCCTTAGCTTTCTCAGGCATGATCTCTGGAATTGGATTTGCCAAAGCAAAAACAATAGCATCATCACTCATTCTTCTGATTACCTCTTTACTCACGCTTTCTCCTACACTAACACCTATAAAAACATCTGCCCCGTTAATAGCATCAATTAATTCTCCTTCTATCCCATTTATGTTAAACTTAGCCACCTCTCTTTTGTAGGGATTCAGATCCTCTCTACCCTCATGTATTATCCCTTTTCTATCAACTATTAATATTTCTCTAATCCCTCTCTGGTGGAGTATTTTGGCTATTGCAATCCCTGCTGCACCTGCCCCTTTTATAACCACTTTTATATCTGCAAATTTCTTACCAACAATCTTTAATGCATTTATAAGGCCTGCGAGGGTAACAACGGCAGTCCCATGTTGATCATCATGAAAAACCGGGATATCCAATTCCTTCTTTAGTTTTTCTTCAATTTCGAAACACCTTGGAGCAGATATATCTTCAAGGTTTATCCCACCAAATCCCTTTGAAATTAATTTCACAGTGTTTACAATCTCATCAATATCTTTAGTATCAATTAGTATTGGAAAAGCATCTACTCCCGCTAATGCCTTAAAAAGAACACATTTCCCTTCTAAAACTGGCATCCCTGCCAAAATTCCGACATCACCAAGACCAAGAACTGCAGACCCATCAGAAATAACTGCCACTGTGTTTGGGATTATGGTATAATTTTCATAGCTCTCTCCGTTAGCAATGGCTTTGCATGGTTCAGCGACTCCGGGAGTATATGCAAGACTAAGGTCATAAGGATCCTCTACCTTCACCTTCGGAATAATCTCTATTTTCCCGTTTCCGGGAAGATTATTTTTATGATATTCAAGAGCAAATTCCCTGATCTTTTCTCTAAATTTCACATTTATCATTAGGATCACCTCCATTCTTCAGACCATTACCCTTCTTAAACGCATTGTGCCTTTTGTTTGACATTTTTATGTTCAAAAATATTTAAATATTCGGGCTTTTTATCATTTTTGTATCAATTAGAGGTGAGCGAGATGTCATGGTTCGAGAGGTATTTTGAGTTTGAAAAGCACAGAACAGATATAAGAACTGAAGTGCTTGCTGGAGTTACAACCTTCATGACAATGGCATATATTCTCTTTGTGAATCCAGCCATATTAAGTGATGCAATGGGTAAAGATGCTTTCAGCTCCCTTGTAGCAGTTACTGCACTAGCCTCAGGAATTTCCACCATAATAATGGGATTATACGCCAAAAAACCTTTTGCACTTGCTCCAGGAATGGGTCTTAACGCCTATTTTGCCTATAATGTTGTTATTGGGATGGGTTATGACTGGAGAGTTGCCTTAGCAGCAGTATTTGTTGAGGGAATACTATTCATAATACTCTCCGTGACCAAAATAAGAAGCGCAATAATCCATGCGATCCCTCTAAGCCAAAAATATGCAGTTGGAGCTGGAATAGGCCTTTTCTTAACATTCATAGGTCTCAACGATGTCGGTTTCCTAACAGCAGTTGTAAATGAGGCAGGGGTACTTCAGTTAACAGGGCTTAATGCATCTGCACTCGTCACTAAACAAGGACTTTTGTTCCTATTCGGACTATTCCTAGCTGCGATCCTCATAAGTCTTAGAATAAAAGGTGCTTTATTGATATCAATCTTAGTCACGAGCATTTTGGGGTGGATAACTGGAGCTGCTCCATGGCCAAGCCAAATCTTTTCGACACCTAATATAAGCTACACATTCTTGAAACTCGATCTTAAGGGCCTTCTCAATGTAGGAGCCATTGGAGTAGTCTTTGCATTCTTCATGGTAGACTTCTTTGACACCCTTGGAACAGTCACTGGATTGAGCGCAAAGGCCGGATTTTTAACAAAAGAAGGCAAGGTTCCTGATGCAGAGAAAGTTCTTTTAACTGATGCAATAGGTACAAGTTTTGGAGCGTTGCTTGGTACTTCGACAGTTACCACCTATATAGAAAGCGCAGCTGGTATAGAAGAAGGCGGGAGAACTGGAATGACAGCTCTCGTTACAGGTCTCTTATTCCTAGCAGTAGGGTTGTTCATAGCCCCCTTGGCTCAAGCAATTCCGGCATTTGCAACAGCCCCTGCCCTAGTTATAGTGGGGTACTATATGCTTAGTGCAATAAGAGGTGTGGACTTTGACGATGCAAGTGAGGCAATACCTGCATTTCTAGTGCTCATGACAATTCCCTATACATATTCAATAGCAGATGGAATAGGGATGGGTTTCATAAGCTACACAATAATAAAGCTCCTCAGTGGAAGAGGAAAAGATATACACCCGCTTATGTATGTACTCGCTCTGATCTTCATTGGTTACTTTGCCTATCTCGGAGGTGTCTTTTGACTCTAAATTTTAAGAAAAGAAAACATCAATCCTAACTTTTTTCTTTTTGTTCTTTCAAAAATTGTTTAAGTACATATGGGCATTGATCCTGTATGTACTGAGCAAATTCCTTCATTTTTTCTGCCGTTATCTCGTGGACATAATGCTCAAACTGACATGCATCCTCTTCAGCTATATCCGGAGGGATTCCAAGTATTTCAGTGAAAAATTTCGCTATAAGAATATGCTTTTGATAAGTAGACTCCGCTACTTCAATACCTTTTTTTGTTAACAAGATTCTATCATATTTCTCATATTCAACAAATCCTTTTTCACTGAGCTTTTTTAGAGCATCAACAACACTAGGGGGCCTTATCCCCAGTCTTTTCGAAATATCTTTAACTCTAATTACTCCCTTATTCTTTTGAAGGAGGTAAATAACCTCCAAATACTCCTCTTCTCGTTTACTTATCTCCAACGACCTCACCTATGTTAGAGTAACCTAAATAATTTAAGTGTTTTTTGGTCATGAGAAAGGGGTACCTACCCGATCCTAAAGGGCGAGATTTTTGGAAGGAAGATAAAAAATGCTACCTAGCAAGTTGAATTCCTCTTTCCAAAGCTTGAATATTAATTTCCCATAACTTTGATTTCAACGTCTCTTTGATTCCCTCAACGAGACTCTCCTTTTTTAAGGGTATTAAACCTCTGCCATGAGCATAGCCTAACATAAGAACTCCAAGGGTTCTTGGATTGATCTTATCTGCTTCTTCCTGGAAATTCATAATTTCAACAGTACATATCTTTACCAGAGCTTTATGAATCTCTTCCATCGCAGGATATTCTTCTTTTCCTATTAGAGTTGTAGCCGTATGGATTGGATAGGCATTAACTATCGCATAACTTTTTCCGCTTAAAAAACGGGAATTCCTCAGAGCTTCTGCAGGCTCAAGAGCTAGCATTAGATCTGCCTCACCCTCTTCAATTAAAGGTGAATAAACCTCCTCCCCAAAACGCAGATAACTAAGTACACTACCATATCTCTGACTCATTCCAAGAGTTTCCCCTATTCTAACATTATACCCTTCCTTCATTGCAGCATTGCCAATGATTCTTGAAAGCGTGAGTCCACCCTGACCTCCAACACCAGTTATTATCAAATTAAATTCCATACCCATCACCAAGAAGATTAGGATCAAAGGGTTAAAAAATTGGCGCCTTGGAAAGATCTATATAGCTGAGGATGATTTGTAGAAAAGAAAAAATCAAGCTTCAAGTCTAAGTCTCTTAATAACGAATTCTTTATCGAGAGAGGCTAAAAACGGGGCTAACCTTGGTCCTCTATCTTTGCCAATGAATAAATTGTAAAGCACTTTAAAGTACTTCTTACTGGGAATATTGCGCTTTTTAGCAGCATTAAAGAGCGTTGTATTTAGATCGTCAATAGTAAATCTGGTTTTCTCTTCAAGCCAGTCTGCAACCTCCAATAAGGCCGTTCTTATCTCTTCATCTATCTCTATCTCAGGTAATTGATCTTGAATCTCAAATTTTACATCATCGGGTGCATATTTTTCAACCCAATTCTTGGCAAGCTTTATTCTCAGTTTTATTCTCTCCAAATCCTCTTCTCTTAAGTTAGTTGGAACATGGCCTTGCTCTTTTAGGACTTCTACTATCCTGTCCTCGTTCAAATGAGGCATTTGTACGAGTACCACAAGGAACCTAAATGGGGCTTGAGCTACCATTTTCTTGGGAATGGAAGGCATTGAAAGTTCATAGGTTCTTTTAAGTTCTTCTGCTTCTTCAAGGTTTCTAAGCTCTTCTAGTCCAAAATACAGCCTTTCAATTTTATCAAATTCATCATAAAGATTTAGAAGGCCTAACCCAAGATCAATTTTTATTTCTTTGTTCGGTCTGTGACGTGCATAAATAAATCTTATCACTCCGGGTTCAAGAACTTCATAAAGATCACTAAGGAGAATAACATTTCCCTTAGAACCACTCATCTTGCCCTTTTGTCCTTTTATACCAACAAATTCATACATAAGGGGGATTGGAGGCTCTTTACCATAAACTGCCTTTATTATCTCCATCCCAGTCTCATAACCTGAACCTGCCGCCAAGTGATCCTTTCCCGCAGGTTCAAAGTCCACATCAAAGTGGGCCCATCTCATGGGCCAGTCTACCCTCCATCTAAGCTTAACGTTTCCTTCTCTGATATCAGTAACATCCTCACTCTCACAATGGGCGCATTTATACTTTATTCTCCATTCTCCGTCCCATTCAACAAATTGGGCCTCTTTGCGACACTTGGGACAATATATTTGAATCGGTTGCCAGTCCTTGGGCAAGTGTGGTTGTTTTGCCATATCTCTAAATCTATTCAGAATCTCTACAATTTTCTCCCTCTTTTCAAGGGCAGTTCTTACATCATGAGCATACTCCCCACTTTTGTACAGTTCACTCGCCCTTAAAAAATCAACCTTGATACCAAGTTTTTTAACTTCTTCTTCAAAAAGTAGCCTAAAATGATCAGCATAACTGTCATGACATCCCCAAGGATCTGGCACTTCACTCACTGGCATTGTGAGATACTCCTGCCATTCCTTGGGAACATTCTTTGGAACCTTCCTGAATCTATCATAATCATCCCACATGTGAATGTGCCTAACTTTTTTCCCTCTATCCTCTAATGCGTGACCCACTATGTATGTAGTAAAAAGTTCTCTAAAATTCCCTATATGCACATAACCACTAGGAGTAATCCCACTCTCGACTACATAGAACTCCTTATCTCCTTTTTCTCTAATAATCTTCTCAGCCATATAATCAGCCCAATGAACCATTTTTCATCCCCCAACTAGACTTACAAAAATCATTTTTAAGTTTTGGCCCTCAAGTTCTCCTAAGAACATAAGATGCTGGTGGGACAATTGTGTCCCCATCTCCCGAAGCCATTCAGTAACATCACCTGGAGGCCCACCTAACAGAGCATGAACTCTAACAAAATTATACCCGAAGGCAAACAGAAAAAACAAACCTGTGAGCTTTCCATTAATTATTCCAGAAACGTTTTGCCCGCTGAACATAAATAAGCAAAGTTTAAATATCTCAGTTTTTCTATTAAACGGGGGGTCTAATTATGAATATAGCCATGGCAGTTTTTTTAGCAACTACACCGATCCTAGCCTCAATATACTTTACAAGATATTTAGGAGAGAACTATGTATGGATAAATAGAAAAATAATCCATTTCAGCATTGTACCTGCAGGCCTTCTATATTATCTTGGTCAAATTCCCAGAGAGGTATTCGCGCCAGCAGCGTTTCTATTTGGCCTAGGGCAACTAATTTTTCACATCAAAAATGACGGTCTCAAGTGGTATCAGATCAATGCAAACTATGGAGAAGTCTTTTTTGCATTCTCAGCGGCTTTTGTTGTATTTTTTCTCTCTAAAAACTATGCAACAGCTATTCTTTTGGTTATGGCAATAAGTGATGGAGTTACAGGTATAATCCGGTTCGTTTATTTCAGAAAAAATGGATATAACGTGAAATTAAAAAAAACATTGGACTGGTAGCTTGGGGTATTTCCTATCAGCATTATTAATAGTAGCCCTAATTTTCCCTGAAATCTCATGGCTTTCAAAAATAAGTTGGAGTATTATCCTAACCCTTGCAGAATATCAGAGATTTTTGGATGATAATCTTGCAGTGCCTCTAGTTGGCATACTCATTAAACCATTAATTTAATTATTCTACCCATCTCACTTTTAAACTGTCTTTTTTGGCCTTTAAAAATTCCTCCACAAGTAATTTCCCACTTAGCTCCATAAATTGGTCAATATCAAATATTCCAAGTTCCTTTAACCCAATGGCATTAACTCCCATTGGTACTCCCTTTGCTTCAACATTAACTCCTATGTGAATCTTAATGCTAACTGGTGAGACTGTAGCAATGGAAATACTCAACTTTTTGTCACCAACGTAAATGTCATCACCATATCTTGAGGTCTTTATATCATATTCTCCCAAAATCTCACCTAGCTTTGCAATAAAGAGTTTCTGGAGCACTGACGCAAGAAACACATTTGGTACCTCAAATATTTCTATTATGTAATGTATCATATCCTCGCTTTTGATTTCCTTTTGCTGACGAAGGTCTTCAATATCAATCATTTCCTCGATTTTTATGTCACAACGTCCTCTGAATATCACTATTGAGTTTCCTAATACCCCAAAGTTTCTATATGCCCAGTGACTCTTTATTGCAGATCCATCGTAATCAATTCTCTTATCTTTCACCACTAAGAGCTTCATCCTTTTTCACCTCTAATTCCTTCATAAGATACTCTCTAAGTTCTTCAAAATTTTTTACATCCACCCACATTTGAATAAATCTTATGTCAGGAATTCTCTTTTTAATTTTATCTAAATGGAGAGTTCTATCATCAATATAAATCACTTCCTCTATTTCATATCCAGAATTCTTTAATTCTTGAAGCGTTCTAACTATCATGTCCGCTTTATCTGGATGGTTCTCTATTTTGGGAAAGACAAAATAGTGCCAGATATTAAACTCTTCCAATATCGGTCTCACCAATTTTTCAAGATTCCAACTCGCAATGCTAAGAACAAACCTTTCTTTTGCCCAATCTAGGAATTCCACAACTCCATCGAAGAGTTTCAATTTATTTCCTAAGGCATCTATTAATTCAGTACCGTGTGTTCTAAAGGGAGGGACTAGCTGAGAAGCATCATAATGATCCCATAATGTCTTATCAAGATCAAATATTAATAGTCTCATTATATCACCAAAAATACCTACATTTTAGGATTTTTGTATTTATCGCAAGTTTAAACTAAAATTCTAGAAGAGTTTAGAAATTTATTAGACCGTGCATAGGTTGATTTGGCCTATCAAATGCCCAACCTCCTTTCGGGGGTAAGAACCTCGGGCTATTGGAAGCGGCAGACTAAACGGGTCGGTTTCCCTTCCCGCTTACATCCCCGCTCCATCAAACCCGTCTTCTGCGGGTGCCCTCGTCCCTGGCAACGGACCGGTCACCCGACCCCTTGCGCCAGGGAGTGGCTGCCTGTTTTCGGGGACCGCTTCGGCCTTAGATGCCGTCAGGCCTTATCGGATACGGCGTAGCTGCCCGGCTATGCCCTGTAGGACAACCGGTAGACCAGAGGCCGCGACACCCTGTTCCTCTCGTACTAAGGGCGCCTTCCCCTCAGGCAGCCAGCACCCCCGGTAGATAGCATCCGACCTGTCTCACGACGGTCTAAACCCAGCTCACGTTCCCCTTTAATGGGTGAACACCCCCACCCTTGGCCCCTGCTGCAGGACCAGGATGGGAAGAGCCGACAGCGAGGTAGCAAGCCTCGGGGTCGATATGGGCTCTCGCCCGAGACGACTCTGTTATCCCCAGGGTAGCTTTTCTGTCATCCCAGGCCCCCACCGGGGAGGCTCTGGGGTTCGCTAGGCCACGCTTTCGCGGCTGGACCCGCCTCTGTTACGGGTCCAGTCAGGCCGGCTTTTGCCCTTGCACTCTACGGCGGATTCCTGACCCGCCTGAGCCGACCTTAGGGCACCCTCGATACCTTTTCGAGGGTGTGCCGCCCCAGCCAAACTGCCCACCTATCGCTGTCCCTGCTTTCGCAGGTTAGCCATACGGCAAAGGGTGGGCGGTGTCTCATGGACGGCTCCACCCGCCCCGGAGGACGGGCTTCGACGCCTCCCGCCTACGCTGCGCACCCCCCGCCGTATGGCAACGACAGGCTGCAGTAAAGCTCCATGGGGTCTTCGCTTCCCACCGGGGGTCCCTGGCATATGCGCCAGGCAGTGGTTTCGCCGGGCCCCAGCCGGGGACAGTGGGGACCTCGTTACGCCATTCATGCAGGTCGGCATTTAACCGACAAGGAATTTCGCTACCTTAAGAGGGTTATAGTTACCCCCGCCGTTTACCGGCGCTTCACCCGGTTGAACCCGGGCTTCACGTACCGGCACTGGGCAGGCGTCGGCCCCAGTACAAACCCTTTCGGGCTAGCTGGGACCTGTGTTTTTACTAAACAGTCGGGCCCCCCTAGTCACTGCGACCTGCGGTTTACTCAACCGCAGGCACCCCTTCTCCCAAAGTTACGGGGCCAATTTGCCGAGTTCCCTCGGCTGGGTTTACCCCGACACGCCTTAGGCTTCTCACCCAGGGGCACCTGTGTCGGTTCTCGGTACGGTCACGGAGGATCGTTCTCCGAGGGCTTTTCACGGGCCCCAGGGATCGACAGAACCTCCCTTACGGGAGGCCATTCACGCTTTCACCCGGTTCTCGCCATTACGGCACTCCCCGGGCTTATACGCTTAGCCGATCTTTTGGACCGGTCTGTCTACCCCGAGGCGTCACCCTCGGAGCTTGCGTTGCCGCACCTACCTCCGTGGTACGGGAATATAAACCCGTTTCCCTTTCGTCAGCACCGAGTTACGGGCTGACTTAGGACCGACTAACCCACGGCTGACGAACATTGCCGTGGAACCCTAGCCCCTCCGGCGGCCGGGATTCTCACCCGGCTATGCTGCTACTCCCGGCAGGATCCGCAATTCCGACGGGTCCACCGGACCTTACGGCCCGACTTCTACCCCATCGGAACGCCCGCCTACCCGATCACGGACCAATCAGTCCGTGCGCTGGGGTCTCGGCGGCCGGCTTGAACCCCGTCCATTTTCGGGGCCCCTGACCTCGACGGGTGAGCTGTTACGCACTCTTTAAAGGGTGGCTGCTTCTAAGCCTACCTCCCCGCTGTCTAAGGCCAGGGACACCCTTTGGAGTAATACTTAGCCGGCACTTTGGGGCCTTAACCCCAGTCTGGGTTGTTCCCCTCTCGGTGGACGGCTTACACCGTCACCCTACTCTCCCTTTCTATGGCGGTAGTGGGTTCGGAGTTTGACAGGGTGCCGGAGGCTTTCGCCCCCTGCACACCCAATCAGTGCTCTACCCCACTACCTACCTCCAGGGAGGCTATCCTACGGGATAATTCGGCGGGAACCAGCTATCTCCGGTCTCGATTGGCCTTTCACCCCTAGCCCGAGGTCACGGGAACGAATTGCACATCAGCATCCCTAACGGGCCTCCATCCCTCTGTTGAGGGACTTCACCCCGCCCCGGGCTAGATCGACCGGCTTCGGGTCTCACGGCCGTGACTCCGGGCGCTTTCACACCCCGTCCCTCGGCAAAAGCGCCTGCGGACCTGTCGGTTTCCCTACGGCTCCGGGGATTTCTCCCCTTAACCTCGCCACAGCCGTGAACTCCCTGCCCCGTGTTTCAAGACGGACGGTGCAACCCCGGTCCTCTACCCCCGTACTCTCCTGTCGCCAGGATTTCCTTCGGGAAGAATCATTCCTTTCGGGCCGCACCCAACTATCGCCACCTGGTTTCAGGCTCTTTTCACCCCCCTCCCGGGGTGCTTTTCAGCTTTCCCTCACGGTACTAGTTCGCTATCGGTCTCGGAACGTATTTAGGGTTAGGAGCCGATGCCTCCTAGCTTCCCGCCGGATATCCGACCGACGGTACTCAGGAATCCTGCAGGAGCCTTTGGGCTTACGCCTACGGGGCTATCACCCTCTTCGGCGCCGCGTTCCAGCGGACTTCGGCTTCACCCAAGAGGCTCCAGGCGCAGGACCCTACTACACCACATCCCCTGAGTGTTTCCACTCAGAGTTCAGTTTGCCCTAGGCCGTTTTCGGTCGCCCCTACTCACGGCATCGCTTTTGCTTTCTTTTCCTGCGGGTACTAAGATGTTTCAATTCCCCGCGTTCCCTCTCCCTGGTGGGAGTGCGGCAAAGCCGCAGGAAGTCCCATTCGGGAATCCCCGGCTCGAAGGCTGCCTGCGCCTCGCCGGGGCTTATCGCAGCTTGCCACGCCCTTCGTCGGCGCTCCGAGCCGAGCCATCCACCAGGTGGCTTAAGTTTCTTACCCCCTACTTGGAGGCTGGACATTTTTTGGGCCAAATCAACCTATGCACGGTCCTCATTGTGACCCCTTCTTCGGGGCCTAGGACCCTTCCACCCCGAGTCTTACTCGGGATGTGCACTTGTTCGTGGTGGACCGGCCGGGATTTGAACCCGGGGCCTCCGGCTTGCAAAGCCGGCGCTCTCCCAGGCTGAGCTACCGGCCCACATCAGGCAGGTCCAACACCCCTTAAGCCCCCCGAATGGGTTTCCGGCGATAGGAGGTGATCGAGCCGTAGGTTCCCCTACGGCTACCTTGTTACGACTTCTCCCCCCTCACGGAGCCTGGACTCGACTCTGCCCAGAGGACGGAGCCTCATCCAGACCCCGCTCGGGTGGAGTGACGGGCGGTGTGTGCAAGGAGCAGGGACGTATTCGCCGCGCGATGATGACACGCGGGTACTAGGGATTCCAGCTTCACGCGGGCGAGTTGCAGCCCGCGATCCGAACTGGGGGCGGGTTTAGGGGATTCCCTTCCCCTTTCGGGGTCGGATCCCATTGTCCCACCCATTGTAGCGCGCGTGTAGCCCGGGGGTTTCGGGGCATACTGACCTACCGTCGCCCGCTCCTTCCTCCGGCTTATCGCCGGCAGTCCCCCCAGAGTGCCCCCTTCCCAACGGGAAGGGCTGGCAACTGGGGGCACGGGTCTCGCTCGTTACCACACTTAAGTGGACGCCTCACGGTACGAGCTGACGGCGGCCATGCACCTCCTCTCGGCGTGTCCGGCAAGACCTTCAGCCTGGCCTTCATCCTGCCGTCGCCCCCGGTGAGGTTCCCGGCGTTGAATCCAATTAAACCGCACGCTCCACCCCTTGTAGTGCTCCCCCGCCAATTCCTTTAAGTTTCAGCCTTGCGGCCGTACTCCCCAGGCGGCGGGCTTAACGGCTTCCCTACGGCACCGGGCGAGCTCGAGGCTCACCCGACACCTAGCCCGCATCCTTTACAGCCAGGACTACCCGGGTATCTAATCCGGTTTGCTCCCCTGGCCTTCGTCCCTCACCGTCGGACCCGTTCCAGCGGGGCGCCTTCGCCACTGGCGGTCCCCCTGGGATTATAGGATTTCACCCCTACCCCAGGGGTACCCCCCGCCTCTCCCGGTCCCAAGACCCGCAGTATCCCCAGCAAGCCCCACGGTTGAGCCGTGGGATTTCGCCAGGGACTTACGGGCCCGGCTACGGACGCTTTAGGCCCAATAATAGCGGCCACCACTCGGGCCGCCGGTATTACCGCGGCGGCTGCCACCGGCCTTGCCCAGCCCTTATTCCCGGAGCTTTTTACACTCCGGAAAAGCCGTGGCGTTGCCACGGCACTCGGGGTCCCCCCGTCGCGGTTTCCCGCATTGCGGAGGTTTCGCGCCTGCTGCGCCCCGTAGGGCCTGGACCCGTGTCTCAGTGTCCATCTCCGGGCTCCTGCTCTCACAGCCCGTACCGATCTTCGGCTTGGTGGGCCATTACCCCACCAACTACCTAATCGGCCGCCGGCCCATCCTCGGGCGGACATAAGTCCCTTTCGGCCTGAGGACCTTCCAGTACCTCAGGCCTATGGGGAATTAGCCCCAGTTTCCCGGGGTTATCCCCCTCCCGAGGGTAGGTTACCGACGTGTTACTGAGCCGTCCGCCGGTGGTGCCCCAAAGGGACACCCCCGTGACTCGCATGGCTTAGTCGGACCCCGATAGCAGTGGCCTCCGGCAGGATCAACCGGAATTGCTATTAGGAGTACGGCCGGTGGGACTTCCCTCAAGGGGAAGTACCATAAAACCCATTCGGGGTTTGGTCGGGATGTTGGACCTGCCTTACCCCCAAGGGGTCCCCTTTCGGGTTTCCTTGGGAGTGCACTTTGCTGTACCCAAGGCTGGAGGGCGGGGTTCATTGTTGGGTGCTTTGCACCAACTCCCCTCGACGCCGCCGTTTTATGCCTGGGTTGTGGGCACCCTTATTCGGGCGCTCCACCCTATAGGTTGATATCCCCACAATGAAAAATTTTTGCAAAGTCTTGAAATGCGAGACTTTTACCAAAAAAGACACAAAAATGGAAATCAAATCTCCAAAAATTAACAAGTATAAATTAAAAACTAGAGACTCAAAATGTCCTCTACAAGGCTTATTTTTGAAACTGGAGTAGGTATACTATTTGTAACTGCAAGTTCATCCACTGCTTTGCTAACTCTTTCAATAGCTCCCTCAGCAAAGACTCCATGAGTAGCCACTACAAATACCTTACTTGCACCCATTCCTTTGAGTATGTTAGCTGCCTTTATCATTGTTCCCCCAGTGCTTATGATATCATCAACTATCAGCACATTTTTTTCTTCTACGTCAACCTCCACTGGTCTCATCTGAATCTCAGTCGGTGAGATACGTTTCTTTTCAAAGTAGCTAAATTCCAAGCCAAGAATATTGGCCACAGTTTTTGCTCTTTCCAAGGCCCCCCTGTCTGGAGCAAGGACTAACCCTTCTCCAAGCTTATCTTTGAAATAATTAGCTATAGCCTTGGCAGGACTGACATTTAAGGCTTTGCCAGGGAAGTATTCCAGGGTTTTTGGATTATGGAGGTCAAACACATAAAGCTCATCGTAATAAAGAGATATAGCTTTCATGATAGCCCTAACACTTATAGGCTCACCTTCTTTGGTAACTCTGTCCTGTCTAGAATATGCTAAATAAGGCACAACTGCTTTGAGATGCTTAAAGCCTTTCTCTCTAAGTGCATCACCTAAAAGTAAAAGCTCGACAAGATGTTCATTTTGAGGCCGGAACATGGATTGAACCACTAAAACCTCTTTTCCATCCCCTAGTACCCTAACGTATTTTTCCCCATCCGGGAAGGTCTTTACCTCACTCTCAATCAACAATTTATCAAATTTTTCTACTTTATTTTTGATTTCTTCAGCCATGTGAGATGCTCCACTTCCAAGTACTATCCTCACTTTCACCACCAATAAGAGTTCCCGCCTACTTTAATAACATTTCTCATACAAGAAGAACTGCTATAATTCCAGCGAGGAAAATGCCATCAAAAGTTCCCGCTCCACCAATGCTCACCATCGGAGCTCCAAGTTCTTTGAGCTTGTTCCAATTTAAAAGATCTGCACCTATTAAAACTCCCATAGTACCACTCGCATATGCAATAAGGGGTCTGTTATCTCCTCCAAGTAAAAGGGCAAGGATTGCTGCTACTAAAGGAGGAATAAACGTCGGAATAGCTATTCCCAACCCCCTTACAGGTCTAGAAAATGCTTTGCTCACTATAGTAGATATTAAAATAGCCGTAGCCATTCTAGTAAAGAGGAATGTTTCATCCAAAACCAAAAGCCTCACAACTTCATACAGAACCACACTCAACGGTACAAGAGCACCACCAACGTTTATGCTCACTACAGTTTTTTGCTCTCCCCAGTCCACATATGGAACAGGATATGTTATCCCAAAGAAGGAAACTTTTGTCATTCTTACAACAGGGCCATAACTCTTTATTTCTTTGATTGGTATGTTTATGAAACTCCCTATTAGAGCGGCCCAGAATAAAGTGAATGCCACCGGCAAAGGAAGTCCCAACTTTTGGAAGGCAATGGTTATCGTGCTGGCAAACAGGATGAACAACAGGGGCAATAAAAGGATGAATAGAATTAAAAATGGCAATGTTAAAGGCAAGAAGAAGTACCTTTTCATTTTTTGGGCCCCCCAATAATTTCAATTTCACAAGTCCCACTTATATCAGGAAATCTACAATTAATCTTAGTCATTTCCCCTCCGGTCTTCTCTTCTTCAACTATCAAGAATACATATGACTCTCTAGTTTTTACCTCTTTCATATGACTTCAAATCGAAATAACTATAATCCCTTTATAAAATCAACGTCACGTGGGAAAGATTTAAGTGGAGTTTTAATCTATTATCTGTGGAGGCTACGCCTATGAAGATCATTTGGTATGGACATGCGTGTTTTTGGATTGAAATAAATGATGTGAAAATCCTCATAGATCCTTATGAATATGTTAACGACGACGCGATAGATGGTATTGATTACATCTTAGTGACCCATGAACACACTGACCACTATGGAAAAACTCCTCTTCTAGCTAGACTTAGAGATGCCACAGTGATAGGGCCAAAAACAGTTTATTTAATGGCAATAAACGATGGTGTGACTAAGGTCAAGGAGATAGAAGGAGGAGAAGAAATAGAGTTAGAAAATAACGTGAAAGTTAGAGCAATTTTCGTAGAGCATCCTTCCAGCCAGTACCCCCTTGGATACATTATCTCCGATGGAAAAAGAAGAATTTTCCATCCTGGGGACACCTATTACAGCCCGATTTTTAAAAACTTGCGTGGAAAGATCGATATTTTCTTTGTTCCAATAAGTGGGAGGTCAACTGCAAACATAAGAGAAGCTGCAAATATCATAGAAACCATGCGCCCAAAAATAACAATACCTATGCATTATGGAACATACAGTGAAGCCGACCCGAATGAACTTATTAATGAACTCCGAGAAAAACGAGTTTGGAGTCTAATAAAAATTTTGGAAATTGGAAAACCTTTCGAAGTTTAATGGTGTAAACAATGTTAACCACGGGCAGCAAGAACTTAGATGCTCTATTAGGTGGAGGGATAGACAAAGGGATCCTAACACAAGTATACGGCCCATTTGCTACTGGAAAGACGACTCTTGCTATGCAAATAGGTCTTTTAAATGAAGGAAAAGTCGCTTACATAGATACAGAAGGAGGATTTTCCCCAGAGAGACTGGCCAAGATGGTTGAGTCAAGAGGCATGGATTCCAATTCCACTCTCCAAAAGTTTCTAATATTCGAAGCCTTTGACTTTAAAGAACAGAAAAAAACAATCTCAAATCTTAAAAAAATCGTCAATGAAAAGTTTTCTATGATCGTTGTTGATTCAATAACAAATCATTATCGTGTCGAGGAAAAGAAAAGCTCAATGACAACGGATCTCGGAAAACAGCTTCAGGTACTTTTGTGGCTTGCAAGAAAATATAATCTTGCCGTCATTGTCACAAATCAAGTATATTTTGACTCAAAACAGAACGCTCTAAAACCACTGGCCGAACACATCATGGGGTATAAATGCAAAGACATCCTGCGCTTAGAAAAATTACGGCCAGGTTTAAGGATAGCAGTATTAGAAAGACACCGCTTTAAGCCTGAAGGAGGAATTGTACACTTTGAGATAACGGATAAAGGAATAGAGGATATAGAAAAAATCAAATCTTCTCAAACAACTCTTTAGTGAGCCTTAATATGGCCTTATAAAGCTTCTCACTTATAAGTTCATCTTCATAGTGCACTTTTAGTTCTTCTTTGTCAATTATCTCCTTATTTCCATCGGGCCACTTTACAATATCCACCTCTAAATCAATATATCTGGCCTTGTCTGGATAAACCTCCACTGGCGTGCAAATATTGTAGTACTCTCCCTTAAGATTCCCCTCTTTATCATAATAGCTGTGCTTAAACCACCATTTACCCTCTTCTATCTCGGTTATTGCATAATCACCGTTTTCAATGGGAATTTCAAGGCCATCATAGAACTTGCCTGGCTTTAAATGTCTTTTGACTTTAAGTTTAATGGGGTTTAATGAGACTTCTAAAATCTCCGCTGGCCCTATTCTAATCACTTGGCCATCGGGTTTAACATGCTCAAACCTAAATATCCATCCCGTTTTTGGGCCTTTATGATTGATTAGGGCCTCTAAAAATCCATCACTAACTTTTTTACGTTGGGATGGCATTTTACTTAAAATACCTTCTGCTATTTCAACTGCAAATCCAAGTTCTGGGTCATACGCTTTGAATTTATGATGACCTTCTATTGTTGGAACCATACTGTTTCTAATATCATCAAGCTTTGATTTGGTTGCTCCTCCAAACTCCACTTCATATACATCCCTTCCTTCCACAATCTGTGCTGGAGCAGAGTATTTATCTATATCCTTAATTTTCTGAGCAATTTTCGAGAGTTTAATGAGTTCATCCTTTAATAAATTCCAATCTTTATATGCTGCAGCTGTCCTCCATAGAACTCCCCAGTCCCCCAGATCCACACTTAAGCCAAGTATCCTGAGTCTTTCTCTCTCATTTTGATCTCTAATTTTCCTTGAGATCTTTACATGTTTCTGTGTACCAATTGGTTTTGGAATAAGCACTGCATAGTCTCCAGGAATCGTGACTAAGACACTCAAATGGGGGAGCAAGTTATTCTTTTTGACCTGAACGAGCACTTCATCCCCTTCAACCGCATCCGGAAATTCTTCAATTAGCAATGTTCCAATAGCACTCCCTATGTCCACATACACATATCTGTCGTCCCTTTTAACAACCATGCCTTTATATACTCCATAAAGCTGGTACGGAATTTTTCTAAAGAAAACATCCAAAAATTTTTCTTCAAAAACTCTTTTTACCTCCTCAACCCTTGTACCAACTAAAACTATACCGTGGGAGTCTCTTTTGTCTTGGATATCTACATCGAATTCATCATATACCTTTTCAATGTTGAACCTTTCTACAATCCTTTGGCTTGGCTGGCTTATCTTAAATCCTTCCTCAAGTAGAACCTTTGTTAATGCTGTACTGTATATCCCTCTAATCCTCACCGAAACCTCTGAGTTTGTAGACATATTCACCACCTCTTTCCCGCTTTTCCACAACACCAATGAGCATCAAACCCTCAAGGATTCTTGTAGCATGCTCTCTCTCTACACCACTATTCTTCTCAATATTCCTAACTTCAACCCACAGCAAACCTTTCGAATGCCAGTCTCTCAAAGCTTCTTCTACTTTATGAACCCATGAAGGATGATAATAAAGATAATACACGAAGGATACCAAGTTAGTCACAGTTTTTTCCAATATTTCTATTTTTTGCATTTTGTTTAAGATATTTGTTGGTGGTAGTTTCCTCTCTTCACTTATAAATATAAGCCCTTCAAGCTCTCCATTCAATTTTTGGATTGATTGAGTTACAGAATAATCATAAATCCTATAAAACTGTAAAAGTCTCTGAAGCGAAGCATTTACCCTTGACCTTTCACTAAAGCTAATTTTGGGATTTTCAACAAGTGGGAAAAGCTCCTCTACACGAAACTTCATTTGGTGTTCGTTTTTTTGAAGTTCTCTTGCAAAGACCTCGAAACGTCCCCCCACTAATGAAGCCATACTAACTATTTCGGATGCGGTGTCAAATTTTTTCTCAATTACACTATATAGAGAAGAGAGCACATCTCTAAGTTCCTCAAAGCTCCAATTTGATGAAAGTGAATATAATTCCAGAAAGAATTTCTGAAATTCCTTATGAAGAGTTTCCGCCTTTTTAACAACTTCACGAATTTTTTCCATATCCATTATAATCCCCCCTGTAAGTATATACATTCCTATTGTTCTTTTACTTTTCGCACCATGTTAAGTTAACATAAGTGTTTACCCAAAAGCTTTTTTTAAATCAAAAAACTTTAATTATCAGAGGGAAAACTATGACATTGGTAGATCGCTTTGGAAGACCAGTCACCAATTTAAGAATTTCACTCACCAATGAATGCAACCTAAACTGTTTTTACTGCCATAGAGAAGGACAAACACTCGATTTTCAAGAAATGAGTCCAGAAGAGATAGAAATAATCGTCAAAATAGCTTCAAAGTTAGGGATAAGAAAGGTGAAGTTAACAGGTGGAGAACCTACTATAAGGAATGATGTGGTGGAAATAGTAAGGAGAATCAAACCATATGTAGTTGACCTCTCCATGACCACTAATGGGACAACCATAAAAAGTCTAGGAAGGGCTTTAAAAGATGCAGGACTTGACAGGGTCAATATTAGCTTAGATACGTTAGACAAAGAAAAGTACAAACAGATAACCGGTTTTGACTCCCTATCACAAGTACTGGATGGAATAAATACTGCAGTCGAACTTTTCTATCCCGTTAAGCTCAACATGGTGGTTATGAAAGGCCTCAATGATAATGAAATCTGGGATATGATAGACTACACAGCTAAAAAAGGAGCAATTCTTCAGCTTATTGAAATTGAAGTCCCCAGAGAGATGGAAAATTCCTGGTTTTTCAAGAAGTACTTTTACTCCCTAAAACCACTGGAAGAAGAGTTTGAAAAGATAGCTATAAAAATAAAAGAACGTAAGATGCATAGAAGGAAAAAATACTTCATACCAACAAGATATGGTACAGCAGAAGTTGAGGTTGTAAGGTCAATGCATAATACTATTTTTTGTGCCAACTGTACAAGGATAAGACTAACATCAACCGGGCATTTAAAAACATGCCTTCTAAAGAGAGATGATTTAATAGATGTAATAACCCCAATAAGAAACGGTGCTAGCGAGGGAGAGATTATTGAGATTTTTAAAAAGGCGATCCTTATGCGAGAGCCATACTGGAAGTGAAAGATATTTAAATAAGTTGGAGGTACTCCCCTTATGGTGATAATGTGTACTTGAATATCCCTGGAGTTCTAGCGGGATCATTTCTTACAATAATGGGGGGAGTTCTTACTATAAAAGCATTAAAT
Source organism: Thermococcus sibiricus MM 739 (assembly GCF_000022545.1). Classification (NCBI taxonomy): domain Archaea; kingdom Methanobacteriati; phylum Methanobacteriota; class Thermococci; order Thermococcales; family Thermococcaceae; genus Thermococcus; species Thermococcus sibiricus. The sequence goes on along the minus strand of NC_012883.1, from coordinate 106,760 downwards.
TATTATAAAGGACTACAAGAACCTGGAAAAAGTCTAGCTAGAACTTTTTTAGTTTCTACACTCTTGTTTACTATAGGCTCAACTGCCGTTATACTCGATTCCCTAACTAAAATTCAGTTATGGGTTATAGAAGCCATATGTTACACCCTATCATACCTACATATGGTGTTATCTGTTACTTATTATCTACGCATTCAAAAATCAGAATCTCAAAAGACAAAAATAGGGAACTTATCAAAAAAGGAAAGAAAAGCAACTTTACCTATAAGTGGGGCATATGTGTTTAAAAAGCCCCCAACCCCTAAAGGGTTAACATTCCTGGTGAGACACTCAAACGGATTGCTTGCCATAAGTAGAATGCAAAAAGAATTATGGGTGAAAAAATACCAAATAGAACCAGATAAATTTGTTTGGCTAAGTAGAATAGAAACGAATGATAGCACTGACCCTTCAAAGCTCCATGTGCTACAAGACACTACCCTCAGATTTTTAAAAGAAAAAGGGGGAAAATCAGTTGTGTACTTTGAGGGAATTGAATACCTCATACTGTACAATGATTTCAATTCCGTTGCAAAATTTCTCTTTTCAATCAAAGACTACATAATCTCCACTAACTCACTTTTAATCCTATATCTATCATCTAACATCCTCGAAAAATCTCAAGAATCAATCCTCCTAAAGGAGTTTGAACAAAAATCCGAAGAAGACCTCACTAGAGAAATTTATGAAAAACTTCTTGTTTCAGCCATAGAGGGAGAAAAAGATGCCAGCGGTGAAAGTAAAAAAGAATGAAGCCGAAAAAATAAAGAAACTCCTAAAGAAAGAGGAGATTTATGACGGAAAGCGACGGCCACAAAGAGTAAAAAATTACATACTATTCCCCATAACAGATCCAAAAAAAGCACAAAATTTGGGATTTGAAGTGGTCGACGTTGAACTCCCCATGCGTCCGGAGAGACAGATATACAAAAATCTCGAGAGTTTCTTAAAGGAAAAGTTTACAAATGAGGAATTATCCTACTTAAGGCGCTATGATATAATCGGAGACATCGCAGTAATCCAAATTCCTCCGGAAATTGAACACAGAGAAAAAGAGATAGTGGAGGGCCTCCGGAGGGTATATCCATTTCTTAAGGTTGTAGCAAAAAAAGGATTCCACACTGGAGCATTTAGGATCCGAAGATACTCAATAATTTGGGGAGAAAAGAGACTGACCACGATACATAAAGAAAACGGAATAAAAATAAAGGTCGACCTCAGCAGAGTTTTCTTTAACCCAAGAATGAAGGGAGAACGTTACAGACTTGCCCAAACGGTTAAAGATGGCGAGAAAATATTTCTGATGTTTGCTGGTGTTCTCCCATATGCTCTTGTAATTGCAAGATATAAAAATGTAGATATAACTACAGTAGAGCTTAATGAAGAGGCAGTAAAACTCGGTCTTGAGAATCTCAAGCTGAACAAAGACAAACTTAAAGGAAGAATACATCTAATCAAGGGAAATGTATTTGAAGTTGGCCCTAAACTGGAGACTTTTGATAGGGTAATAAGCCCCACTCCAAAAGGGGTTAATGCTCTAAGACTAGCCTTAGAAAAAGCGGAGGAATGGGTTCATTATTATGATTTTGTTCATGAGAACGAGATAAGAAAATTCAAGGAGAAAATTTACCGGGAATGCAGAGAACTTGGAAAAAAATGTGAAATAAAAGTAAGAAAGGTTTCTGATTATAAACCACATGTGTTTAAAGTATGCGCTGATATTAAACTCTACTAAAAGATCAAAAACAAAAGGAGTAAGCTCACTTCTTTAAGAAATCAAACAAAGTGACCTGTTTGCCTTTCTTGTCTTTTTTCTCTTCTGTAATTTGATCTTTAGACCCTAAATCCTCTTCTTTACTCTCTTCAGGCTCTTCTATTTCCACTTCTTCTTTTACTTCCTCTTTTTCTCTGGTATCCTCCTCTACTCTTTCTATTTTTTCCATTACCTCTTCAACTCTAATTTCAAGCTCAGTTTTCACTTCTTTAAGTTTTTTATGGATTGAGAGCATTTTTCCCTTTATTTTACCTACTTTCTCTTTATCTTCAGTCAAAAATTCGATTTCTTTATCCCCTAATTCTAAGAAAACTGCTATATGGGAAGCTACATCTAAATTACTGCTAAATATTGACTTAAATATTCGCATGGTTTCAATAGCCTCGAGTTTGCTCATGTGCATTCCTTTCATTATTTTTTTCACTATTGAATCTCTAATAGAACGTTCCTCTTTTGTATCCCTCAATATACTAAGGGTTTTTGGAGGATAAAATCTTATGAATCCTTTCTTTTTAATGCCGGCCACTGCAACTCCAGCGGTCATCATATCCATGGCATATTTCCAAAGTCCATAATTTCCTGTTCTTTTGGCCCGCCCTAAATAGATATCAGCTCTACTAATAGTATCATAAGCCTTCGCAATGTCCTCAGGTTTGTAATAAACATAGGGGATATTCTCATCTAACCAAAGGAGAATTTCATCCGGAGTATTATCCAGATTCACAATGGCCATTTTGGCCCTCTTGGTGTTGTCGGTTGCAAATATGGCACCTAATGCTTCAAAGATAGATTTTTCAACATCCCTATAAGCTAAAATAAGTTCTGCATCCTCTACTCCACCACTTACAACAGTTTGGAGGTCATTTATAGCCGCTCTTAAATCACCTCTTGCTCTCTGGGCAATCATTTGAAGAACTTCCTTAGGAACAAAAATGCCTTCAGCTTTAGTTATTCTAAATAGTGCCTTTAAAATATCTCTCTGGCTTAACCTCTTATACTGCACGATTTCCGCTTTATTCCTTATTTCTATCGGGACTTCCCAGTATCTGTTGGCGGACATCATTATTGGATTCTGCGCTTTACCTATAAGCTTGGCTATTTCTTTGGCCCCACTTGGTTCTATGTTATCAACCTCATCCAAGAAGATGAGCTTCCTTCTCCTCCCAAAAACGTCCATTGTATATGCAGCGTTAAGATAGCGCTCTATTTTCCCGAAAGTCCTGTCATCACTTGCATTGAGTTCAATTACCTCAAATTTATATTCATTTGCCAATGCATACACTGTAGTGGTTTTCCCACTACCTGGAGGCCCCGCCAAGAGAAGAGCCTTCTTTTTAGGAATTCCATGGAGCCATTCTTCAATCCATGGTTTAATCTTTTCTAAGGCCTTATCCTGGTTAACAATATCCACAAGTCTCTTTGGCCTATACTTCTCAGTCCAAGGGAGCATTTGAACTCACCTAATCCTTGCCAAGCAATGTGAATTGGGCAAGTAACGCCTCAAGTTGAATCATCTCATTGGAACCTTCAACAAGTCTAAAGTTGTATTCACCAATCTTATCTGCTAAGGCAACCTTCTTTGGTTCACTTATTGGGAGGTTAAACACCTCTTTGTGCATCTGTATGAGAACATCCTCTCCACTCAAACCTTGCTTTAAGAGTATTTCCCTGAGCTTGTCCCTAGCTTTGAGGAAGTTCCCTTCCAACGCTAGGAGCATCATTTCCCTAACGTCTTCTGGTCTGGCCCTGCTCGCGACGAGGAAGACGTTCTCGTCCGTTATCCTCGTATCTAATGCAGCCGCGGCTTGGAGAACATTTATTGCTCGTCTTAAATCTCCTTCAGCTACATAAAGTATAGCTTGAAGACCCTCCTCAGTCAGCTCAAGCCCTTCGTTTTCAGCTATGTATTTGAGTCTCCTTGCAACATCCTCATCTTTTAGTGGTCTAAAGCGGAATATCGCACATCTACTCTGAATGGGCTCAATGATCTTGGAGGAATAGTTGCAACTCAAGATAAAGCGAACATTGCTTGAGAACATTTCCATTGTTCTTCTTAAGGCTTGTTGAGCGTCTTGAGTTAAAGCATCGGCCTCATCCAGGAATATTATCTTGAAACTTACTCCTCCAATAGGCTTTGTTCTTGCAAACTCCTTTACTTTCTCTCTGATTACGTTTATCCCCCGCTCATCCGAGTTGTGGAGGAGAACAGGTATTTCACCTGCGAAGAACATCTCGTTGCCCGGAACGCTGACGTCGTAGACAAAATCATTGTACTCAACGAGCTCGATCTTCCTTACCAGGAGGGCATGCAAATCTGTGTTGGCGAGCTTCTTTAGTACTTCGAGGATTCTCTTGCCCTTTTCGTCCAGTTTCTCCTCGTTTACCATCTCTATGGCCTTTCTCAAAGTTGCCTTCCTGACACGTTTTTTACCCTCGTAGAGCTGGTGTCTGAACTCGTAGCGCCAGTTACCCTCGATAGCATTCTCTATTGCTTCAAGCATCTTAACTATCGGCTCGGCTGGGAGGAGTTCGGCCTTGCTCCACTTCATTCCGCCCTTCCAGATAAGCCTCGCCTCCCTCTCGAAGAGGCTTGCCTCGATTCCTGAAACCCTCGCGAGCCATACTGTGTCTATCAGCAAATCCCTTGAGACTGAGGAGACTCTGATTACCCCGCCCCATTCGCCGGTTCCATCACCATCTGCGAGACCTTTAAGGAAGGCTATCCTTTCTCGAATTGGAAACTCGAAGACGAAACCCGGAAGCCTCTTGTTGTTTGCTCTCCTGCCGTTTCCGTCGTAGAAGCTCTCCTCGAAGAACCTAGCAAGCTGGGTGTTGAGGAGCCGGAACTGGTAGGCGCTCTTCCTTGAGCGGTCAAAGCCAGAACTCGTGTAGTTCTCGTAAACGCTGACGCCGAGATTCTCCACAAAGGCCTTAATGCGCTCTATCAGTTGACCCTCGTGGCTTCCAAGGGTATATATCACCTGACCGGAGGTGTTACCATTGAAGCCGACAGCTCCTTCAGCCGCATAAAGACCAAAAATGTAGGAAAGCTCTTCATCAACCGAAAGCCCCTTGAAGGTTCTCGTCCTCGCACTCTCCTTAATACTATAGTCACTCATGTCGAGAACGTCGAGAAAACCTTCAATGTTAGTGGTGAAGCTGAGTAAGATTGTACCCTCCTTCAGCTCGCTCGCCTTCACAGTTTCAAGACCGTTCTCGGTTAGGACCATAACGGAGTGGTTTCCAGTCAGTTCAAGCTTTCCTCCGCCTTCAAGATGGACGTGAAGTATAACGGGAACGTGGTGGCGGATTATCTTGCTTACTTGAGCCCACTTGACGCAGTAGTTTTCGTCAACCGTGAGGACCTCAAGGTTGGATGCATCTTTGTAGGCAACCTCGCCATCGCTCTCATTGAAATAGAGTTTGTCAAGCTCGGCAAAGGTTGTCCTCATAACCCGACCGTTGATTCTCACAAGTATTGGGGTATCTTTGGAAACAGAGGCGTTTAATTCGAGAAAATTATGTCTCCAGTGCTCTCCAAAGAGTTCTCGTGCTAAAGCCAGCGAACTAGTCGTCTTTCCGGTGCCAGGCGGCCCTGCGAAGAGAAGATGCGGCATTGAAGCCGTCTTAACATAATGCTTGAGTCTCTTTACTATATGGTCTTGACCAACAATGTCATCAAGCCTCTCAGGTCTGTACTTCTCAACCCACGGTTTTTCAAGAATTTTAACTTCCTTAACCTCTTTTACCTCCTCAACCATGACAATCACCTATTATCGTGAACTAAACTCTTTATACTCAAGCAGATATTTAAACTCTTTGGACTATCCCCAGATCTCACATCTTGAGAGGTCTAATCTTACTTAAAGATTTGTTTTAAGATTAGAATCAAAACACAGATCATCTCGATAACTATAAAGAAAACCAATTATTTATACAATTCTGATTCCATTGAGGATTTCAGCATGAAAAACTTTTATAGGCATGAAACATGAATATTCTACTTGGTGGTGCCTATGGCAAAGCTTGATTGGATTACTGAAGAACTTAATGAACTTAAAGAAAAAGGCCTTTACGTAAGGATTAGAGTACTGCAAAGTTCTCAAGGCCCCTGGGTTGTTGTTGATGGGAAGAAAGTTCTCAACATGTGTTCTAACAACTATCTTGGCCTTGCTGCACACCCAAAAATTAAAGAAGCAGCAATAAGAGCCATTCTTGATTATGGTGTTGGTGCTGGTGCCGTTAGAACTATCGCCGGGACTATGGAACTTCACGTGGAGCTTGAGGAAAAATTGGCTAAATTTAAGAAGAGAGAAGCAGCCATTCTCTTCCAAAGCGGTTACAATGCAAACCTTGGTGCATTAAGTGCGTTAATCAAGAAAGGCGAAGATGGAGTTTTCGTGAGTGAAGAACTCAATCACGCGAGCATCATAGATGGTATGAGATTAAGCGGTGCTGAAAAAGTTATTTACAAGCACCTTAACATGGAAGACCTCAAAAAGAGACTCGAAGAAGTTAAAGACAAGAAAAAGAAGCTTATAGTCACTGATGGAGTATTCAGCATGGATGGCGACTTAGCTCCGCTACCGGAGATAGCCGAATTGGCAGAGCAGTATGATGCGATAGTCTATGTGGATGATGCTCATGGTGAAGGTGTTCTTGGTGACAGTGGAAGGGGAATAGTTGACCACTTCAACCTCCATGACAGAGTTGATTTTGAGATGGGAACACTAAGCAAGGCTTTTGGTGTCATTGGTGGATATGTAGCTGGTCCCGAGGAAGCTATAGATTATCTAAGACAAAGAGGAAGGCCGTTCTTGTTCTCCTCCGCCTTGAATCCACCCGATGTTGCAGCCGCAATAGCCTCCGTTGAAATACTCCAACACAGCGATGAGCTAGTTAAGAAGTTATGGGACAACACCAACTTCCTCCAAAAAGGACTTCGTGACTTGGGATACGACTTAGGAAATACAAAACACCCAATTACTCCAGTAATGCTGTATGAAGAGAAGCGGGCGCAGGAGTTCAGTAAGAGACTCTATGAAGAATACAACATCTTCGCTCAAGCTATAGTTTACCCAACTGTCCCCCTTGGAACAGCAAGAATAAGACTCGAGCCCTCAGCTGCTCATTCAAAAGAGGACTTACAATATGTCATAGACGCATTCGAGGACCTAGGAAAGAAGACTGGATTCTTAAAGTGATTTCTTATCCTTTATTTTTCCTTTTGGAGAAAAGATTAGAGATATTTTACTTTTCTCGGAGAACCTCAAGAAGTAGAAATCGCCCTAAAACTTTATTCTCCCAACCTGATAGTAAACTACATCGTTATCTTCATCCACTACAGCCAAAACCATTTTTTTCCTAACCCCATGAGCAACCCTGACCCTTGCCGTTAATTCATTGGGATACATCCTTTGACTCTCGTTTACTACCCAGATTAACCAATCAGCGTGATCTTCCATACCTTTTCGATAAACCCTAAAGTGAGAACCATATTTAAGGGCGGTTTTAACTGTGTATCCCCTGTCCCTAAGGTCCTTGTATACTAAAAACTTTAGATCAAACTGTTCATCTTTTTTTCTGCCTAGTTCAAAAACCTCTTCAAGAGTCAATTCTTTCTCTCCATCAAAAACCTTAATCCACTCTTTTTCAAGAAGATATGCGGCTTCAATTAAAGATAAGAATAGCTTTCCATTAACAACTTCTCCGTAATGTCTTTTGTTGTAAAGCTTATTTAAAGCACTTTCCATTGTGCTGAAAACTCTCTCACCACTGAGATAAAATTTAAATTCGGTCAACTTTTGCCCCCCCATGTGTTCAGATCCAGCATCATGTAATAAGCGTCCTCTCCATCTGAATAATAGCCCCGTATAATCTTCATCTTTTTGAATCCTAACTTTTCGTAGAGTTTTATCGCTCCCTTATTACTAACCCTAACTTCTAGACCTATGTACCTGGCCCCTCGCTTTATTAATCTATCTATAACCGCCTCCATTAATAATCTTCCTATTCCATTTCCCCTGTAAAGGGGGTCAACTGCTATACTCATTATATGACCTTCCATATCTGGCCTTATGTAACCCATCACATAACCAACCACTTGCCCACTGTACTCCGCAACTAGAAAAGTCTCACGATTTGAATCAAGAAACATCATGAATAACCCACGAGGATATTGCTCTCTGAAGGATTGCCTTTCAATGCGCATTATTTCACTTAGGTCAAAAAGTGTAGCAGGCCGTACTACAATGAAACTCAATGGTATCTTCCTTGGTATGAAATCTCTCGAAGATACACTCATGTTTAAATATTGAGTTTTCAAGTTTTTAATCTTATTGATGTGGAAACCAACCTTTTATTTTCCCAAAAAACTTATTCCAATGGCTCTCTCCCATACCTCAAAAATGCTAGATATTTGGGGTCTTCTCCAACCAGAGCATTAAGAATCGCATCCACATATGTATCAAATTCTTGCTTCTTTATAACCACAGTGTGATGGGCATACTCGAGTGGTATTATATACTCATCCTCCGCAACAGAAAGTATTGCAGATAGAAGTTCATCAGTTAAGTTTGTAGTCTCAAGAAGGTAGATAACACCATTATCCATAAATCTCACATAGGCCGGCTGTATATTCTGTACGGGGTTTCCTTCTTTGGGGAAAAGTTCCACAACCCTCTGTAGATATTTGCCCCCCACAGCTCTTTGGATAACTTCGGGAAGGGCCCATTTTCTAGATTCTCTATATTTAAATTTCATATACCCTCGTTTTTTTGAGATGGAATCAATTACTGGAACATCTGGTATTAAAGCGTATTTACTCTCTTCCTTCCCTTCAGTAACCTGTTTTATTATATCATCAGTGTAGAAAGTTTTTGCCACAAAGGCCACAGTACCGTTTAAGAGCTTGTCTATTGAGTGTAAATATTCAAGATACTCCAAGAATATTATAAAATCCTCTTTGTAATTCGGATTATTCTCTATCTTTTCAAGAAATTCCTTTTCAACTACATAAGACTTCAGGTGCTCAAAAATTTCTTCTCGCCTTGCTACTACTGTGGAATAATTTATAACTCCTTCTTCTTCGAGACTTTCTTTCCATTTATCCCATTCAGATTCTAAAAGTTCCAAAAAGGCCTTGACAGTGTTTATAGTCCCAATTTTATCTTCTTCATAAAACTGTCGGGTGCTGCTCTCCAAATAAGCGGGGGGTCTAGCTATGGAGCCGCTTAAAGTTCCATCCATTAAAATGAGATCGGCCCCTTTGAGTTCAAATGTCATGGCTCCAATTCTGTTTTCAAGCATTTCCATGTGCAGTCTTATCCTTTCATCCACGTGTTTATAAGGAGAAACAAGGCCTATTTCATGCCACTGTAATATATCATCACCTATAGAAACTGAAGAAACCCCATAAACTATCGCCCCACTGAGCCTCTTTACCATCCTACTTCCATCAACAGCAAAAACTTTTGCTTCTTTTGCAGGTGGAAATTCCTTCCAATAGTAACCGGCCTCAATTACCAGTTTCTTTAATTCATCTATCCTCATCCATTGAGAGTCCAAATACCTCTTTACATCATCCAAGTGACTCTGACTAATACGTGCCAAGGCTTTCCACCTCTACGTTGCTCTTTCCCCCGATAAGAGAAACCCTAATCACATAATCAGCAGCATCTTTAAGTTCTTCATCATGCGATACTATTATCACCTGTGGGATTTTTCTCAAGTGCTGGGTTATTATCTCAACCAGTTTTTTCCTCCTCTCTTCATCTAAGAATGGAGTTGGTTCATCTAAAATCAGAAGTTCCATGTTTTTAACTTTGTAAAGAGACAGAGCCAATCTAAAGGATAGCCCCAAAGCAATTCTCTCCCCACCACTTAAGAAATCAATCTCCTCTTCTTGCCCTTGGTAAAGAACAACTATCCTTATCCTCTCCCTGCCAAACTTTTTTTCTCTAATGATTTTTATTCCCTGATACTTTCTCTCCGTCATATCAGAGAAAAGTTCACTGGCAACCCTCTCCACTTCACTTAAACCTCTCCTTTCAGCTTCTGCTTTTAGCTTAAGCAGTTTTTCTCTTAAAACTTTCATATCTGCCATCATTTTTTCTATAAGCTCCGATTCTTCTTTGGCCTTCTTAATTGCTTCTAATTGTCTTTTTAAATCCTCTAAATTCCTGGCAACTTCTTCTTTTAGGTTTTCATTCCCTTCAATCTCCTTAAGTACAGCAGCATGCAGACTGGACAAAGAAAGATATTCCTTGCTGATCTTCTCAAATTCCTCTACGGTGAATCTGACTTTTAATTCTTCTATCTCCTTAGAAAGCATTTTAAATACATTTTTAGTTAGATTAAGGTCTTTTTCCTTATCTTTAAGCGTTGTTTCAAGCAACTCTTGCCTTTTTTCCCGGATTTGGATTTCTTGTGGAACATTACTGAGAGATATATACTCCTTGTAGAGAGGCTCCAACTCTTTTAGTCTCTTTTCCACATCCTCAAAAGATTCAAAACCCTTTTCTTCAATTTCATGCAAAACCTCTGCCTTTTTTCTTTCAAGATCCCCTAATTTCCGCAGAAGAGTTTCTTTCTCATTTTTAAACTCATTCAGTTTTTCTAATTCCTTGTTTACTCTAATTATTTCCTTCTTTACTTCAATGACTCTTTCTCTTACCTTCTCAAACTCTTCAGTTTTCTTCTTTAGTTCTTCGATGTTATATTTTTCAAGTTTGCTTTCAACATTTTCCAAGAATTCAAGAGTCTTGTGAAGTTTAATAAGCTTACTTTCATTATTCCTGATTTTTTCAAGCTCTGTTTTTCTTTTCAAAGCTTTTCTCAGCGCTTCAGCAATCTCTTCCTTTTTCTTTTCAATCTTGGCAAGTTCGGCAGTGTATTCTCTCTTAATTTCTCCTTCTTCATGCTCCTCTATTGGCCTCTTACAGAGAGGACATTCTTTTGCTCCCTCTAACTTTGATACATTATCTCTCAAGCTCTTCTCAATTTTATCCAGTCCATTAAGTTCGCCTTTTAACGTGAGAATCTTATCTTCAACCTCTTTCAACTCTTTTTTTGCCTTTTCAACATTTTTAATTTCATTAACAAGTTTTTCCTTGGTATAACCTGCCTTCTCAAGCTCCGTTGAGTACTTCTCCTTCTCAACAACCAGCTGTCGCACCATATCATAAGTTTCTGCAAATGTTTTTAGCACATTATAATCATCTAAAAGCTTTTTTTCAAGTTTCTTAGTCTCTTCAAGCTCTTCAGATTTTGACTCAAGTTCTTGTATTTGCTTTTGCAAGACTTTGATTCTTTCCTCTAAACGGCTTTTTCTTAATTCAATTTCCTGCAGCTCTTTTCTTTTTACCATTAGAGCATTTAATGTTTCATATTCTTTTTTCACCCATTCTATCTCCTTTAAACGACCTTCTTTATCCCTCAAGACCCTGAGTTCTTTTTCAAGTTCTGCAATTCTATCTCTAGTATTTTTTATATCCGCCTCGAGCTTCTTCATTGAACCTTCAACTGAGAGTTTTTCTTTTTCCTTTTGGGTTAATATTTCCTTAATCTCCTTGAGTTCTTCGTATCTTTTAGAGACTGCAGAAAGCTTCTCTGCTGTTTCAATTTCTTTCTTTCTGAGTTCATTGATCTTATGTATAACCTCCCCAAGTCTTTTCTCTTGTTCTTTAATTTTATTTTGGATATCTCCTGAAGCCTGAATTAACTTCTCCAGATATTCTCTTTTCTTTCTTAATTCTCTAAGGACTTCCTGGGCATTGTTAGCACTATTTTCAAAATCCTCAATTCCTAACACTTTTCTGAGGACCTTTTCCCTCACATCCTCATCAACAAGAATGTTTTCTATTTCTCCCTGTCTTATATATAAGGCATTTCTAAACACATGGAGGGGATAAAGATATCTCTCACTCCATCTAGCTATGTCACTATCCTTCTCGTGTAAAACTCCTCCATTTTCTTTCAGATAGCTCTCTCCATTGGATTTCCTAACAATTTCATAATTTTTTCCATTATGCTCAAACTTCAAAACGAGTTCAAACCCAGATTTTCCAATTCTTGTATTTACTTTTTTATATCCTCTTGGAAAACTCCCATGGCCTAAATAAAGGCTAGCAAATACTGCTTCAAGAATTGAACTCTTTCCAGAACCATTCTGGCCGATTATCAAATTAATTCCATCATTAAACTCCACATGAGAATTTTCATGAGCTCTAAAATTTTTTATTTTAAGGGATCTTATCCTCATTTTTCTCACCTCATTCCAAGCCACGCATCGATTGTACCAACTTTCGGTGGTTTTGGTTTGGGTCTGCTCTTTTCTTTTTCATCTTCGGCCTTTTCCTCACCAGACCCCTTTTTCTCTGAGATTTTGGAATGCTTGTACTTGTCCATTAACCAAACAACAAAATTATCAAGTTCCTCTGAAAAATACTTTGGTTCGCTAACAAGCTGTGAGAATACTTCTTTCTCAAAATCAGATAATATCTCATCTAAAAGCTCGTCAACGGTTTTCGTTGGATCCACTCCTATAGCCTCTGAGGACACTCTATTATTGAAATTGTAATATGCCAGCTCCCAATCCTTCAGAAGGTCATAGAACTCATTTACATGAACTCCCCCTCTAACAACCCCTTCAAGAGTTATAATGACTATACTATCCCTTTCAACATAATTTTTAATCTCAGAGACCTTATTTTTAAGTTCTGATTTGGAATTTCCCTTTATTAGAACGTTGTAGAACGGCCGAGTATTTATCTCTACAAATTGAGGTTCAAAGTCTTCAACAATGTAAAAACCCTTAATATTCTCTTCAAGCTTTTTAAGAGTTAGCTTCCTATCATAAACTATCCTGTGACTCGCCTCTCTAATTTCAGTTCTTTCCAGAGAACCGGGATATATAATATCCCCTGAAAGCCCACTTTCTCCTTTCTTAAGTTCTTTTTTCATGTGAATATGGCCCAATGCATAATATCCAAACCCATCGGGTATTTCACTAAGCTTTAAATCAAAAGCATCTTTATACGGTGTACCTTCGGCGAGATAATCAATGGCCTGATGGAGCATTAAGATCGAATTGGGTCGTCCTTTGAAAAGAGTCTTCAATATATTCTGACCATTTTTGATAAGTTGCCACCTGTTGTTATGCCTTAATCCGTAAATCTCAATATCTCCAAAAACTCCATAAACAAGATATAAATTCCCCTTTTTAATGCTCCTCTGAAACTCACCCTCTCTTGGAGTTTTCTTTATTCCTATGGTGTAAATCAGGCCTAAGTGTTCAAGTAAGTCATAGATTGAAGTTTCCCTTATTGTCTTGTCATGGTTTCCTTCTATTGCAAAAATTGGTATATCTTTTTTCTTTGCAACACCCAATACTTCCACCGCATCCCTGATAGCCCTAGGGGAAGGTTTACTAACGTGAAAGAGATCACCTGCAAGAAGGATAAAATCAACCTTCTCTTCTATTGCCCTTTCTATGGCCTGCTTAAATGCCTCAAGATAATCTCTATATCTAAAAGGTTGCTGAAACTGTTCCCTCCCAAGATGAGGGTCTGCTATATGGGCAAATTTCATTATCATTCACCTGCAAGATCTTCCAAGTTTATTTCACTTTCTTCTTCTATCTCTCCCCATTCTTTCACAATATCAATATCACCGCCACCGTAATAACCGTTAAAATCTTCTTTAAAGCTGTATATCTTCACCATGGCCGGCAATGGTATTGCAAACCCCACAATGACTGCTTCACCAATCCCAAGCGATGCTATATCTAAAAGTAAATCTTCACTTATCTGTTCGCTTGCTTGCTGCACGTACCTTTGGTCATGTGGTTCAACCAAACGAAGGATTATTTTTGTATTTGTTTGGCTCAATATGTCATCATCAAGTTTTTTGGGTCTTTGAGAGACTATTCCCAAGCCTATACCGAATTTTCTCCCTTCTCTAGCTATTTTGCCTAACCAGTGGGCGGCTTGGGTTTTGTATTCACGGGGTGCGAAAATATGGGCCTCTTCGACTATAACAAGGATTGGTTTTGTTAGTGCTGGAAACTTTTCTTTAGTTTCCTTTATTTTTGGAGAGTCTCCCATGTTTACTGCCTTCATATATCTTACACGATACTTCAAGATTCCTCTTAACAGATAAGAGGCCAACGCAATCATTTGATCCTCTTCCATACCACTTAAATCTATAACATTGACCATGGCCGGGGTGATTTCCGATAGTATGTTCCCCAGCTTTATAAACTCCCTAAAATTGGCTTTAAGCTCTTGGAGATAATCTTTTAACCTTATTAAAGAATCCAAGTCTTTAGACTGAATTTTTCTAGGAAGCAAATTACCTTGAGGATCATAATAATTGATGACGACATCCTCCCCTCTCTCCCTACTCTCATATGCCCTGATCCATTCTTCAATTTTTTGTTCTAATGCATCTACAAAAGCAATTCCACCCAAAATTTTTGATGAATTTCTCGCTTCCCACTTAACAGTGTAATAAGCTAAGCTTAAAAATCTTCTTTGGAGTGAAGCGTTCTCTGCAACACCGAGAAGTGTTGCAAACTCACTCACCTTTATTTTTGCTGGATCTATAGTGGCCTTTATAGTATTAACTTTTGCATTTTTCCATGACAGTCTTGAATACTCTCCATGAGGATCCAAAATTACAATAGTACCTTTTGTGTTGTCTACAATTTCCTTTGAAAGCACTGCTATGGTGTTTGATTTACCCGCACCAGTGACGGCCAAAACAGCAAAATGCCTTGAAACAAGCTTATTTACATCCAATCCTACCTCAACATTCTCTCTAGCTAAAAGTCGACCAATTTTTATATGACCATTGGAAAATATTCTCTCTAAATCTTCATCTTTGGCTCGCTCTACAACCTCACCAGGTTTTATCGGAACTCTATTTGGCCTCTGCCTGAATTCAAAGTTTCCATTTTCTATATCCTCCTTAGTTCTGAGAACCCCTAAAACTTTAGCACTGGCAATTATTGACTCGCTTTTATCGAGAACACCCTTAGAAAATACGTTTACAGTTTTTTCAATATAATCATAACTCCCTTTTCCTACACCCATGAGCCAGTTGATGTTCCTAACCCCTTTAACAACGGCTAGAACTTCATCTCCATTTCTATTCTTAACCACCACAAATTCCCCAAAGTTAGGCATGTTTTGAGGGTCAACGATAAAAGTGAAATAATCAGTACTAGATTCTCCATAAACAATACCGACTTTAGCCATATTTCCACCTCTTTTTAATTACCTATTACAAAAATAAAAAGATTGTGTTAAAAGGCCAGAAAGGGGCTCACTTCTCTATCCCACGTCTAACTTTTATTGCCAATCCCTGTTGAAAAACTTTGAGTTCTCTACCATTTAATAAGCTCTGACCAGTTGCTAGAAGTTCATCGTTTTTATTAACAACCAAAACCTCATCATAAGGTCTTATCCTTTCATCTGCACCAATCACAAACTTGGCAAATACGCTCTTACCTTTCTTTGCAAATGGTTCCGCATCATCATTAACTATAACTCTCATTCTAGGATATGGAAGAATGGCATGAAGTCTTTTGGCTCCTTCAATTCCTAAAGTTAAAAAGCCGTCATCAGCTCTAAATGTTGCTACATGTTGTCCTTTAGCTTTTATCTGCCTTGGCATCCCTGTTTTTCTCGAAAGTTCTACAAAAACATCTTTAAATGCCTCAGAAGCTCCTTCACCAAACTGGTATTCAGCAACTGCCTGAACATATAACTGGGCTTCTTCTTTAGTTGGCCTTTTTATGGAAAAATCCTCTTCACCCTCGCTTTGTGCAAACGGAAATGTTAAAATCAGATATTTTGGAATTTCACCAAAAATCGGATGTTCTAAGGTATTTTGGAATTTTCTACGGACTCTTTCAGCTCGTATTTTTGCTCTTAAAGGCACCGGAGTTTTCAGTATCTCTTCACTTATTTTGAAAAATGCAGAAGCTTTTGTTACTGGTTCATTCTCCTCTAAGTAATCCCCATAGTTTAAAAGCCTCTTATATGCCGCAAACATCTTTGGATGGGATCTAGCACGTTCATCCACCAATTCCCACAAAGTCCCCTCTTTCACGGCCTGTTTTACCCTATTAAGCTCTTCTCTAATAATCCAAAGATTGTGAAGAGCTAAGAGCCTGGTTCTCTCCTCTTTAGGCATTTCTTTGAGATCTTGTGGAGTATAGCTAGAACAAACCGGACATGAGCATGGAAAATACTCAAGTTCTTCGAGCCTTTTTGTCCCTTCAGGAGTCATATACCGATCATCTTTTGCATATAGCGCATAACTTGCTGAATCAAAGAGATCCACCCCCATTGCCACAGCCAGCGCAAATACCATTGGGTGGCCTGCTCCAAAAAGGTGAACCGGTCTATCTGGCCTTAATCCTATTTTTGAAGCGATAACAACATCAACTAGATCTCGATATCTGTAGGCTTCCATTAGGGGAACCACTGCGCCGATTGGATGAACTTCAAAATTCATTTCACTAAGCTGTTTGGCAGCACGGATTCTCAAATCTGGGTAAGTTGAACCCTGTATAGCAGCATTCATTGCTATTTCTTTAATTCTCTCGGCCTCTTTTGCTCTTTCCAGAGTTATTTTTAGATCATCCTCTGCTTTTTCTCTTGGAGCATCTGGAATAGTGGGAATATCAAGAAAAGTCCCAATATCTACCCCAATTCTATGTTGGAATTCTATTATTTCCCTATTGGTTACATCTATCCCACCATACCTCATGAGCTGAAAACTTCCGGAATCAACTTCAATTATGCCATTATAACCTAAGAGTCTATGGATGCCCTTTTCAAGGGCCTTTTCCTTGAGGGTTTCATCTTTGTATATGATATATGAATTTGTGATAATAATGCCAAATCCCATTTGTTCCAGTTCTTTAGGAGTTACTATGAGCTGTTTGGGGTTTACAACGGGCATTATAGCTGGGGTCTCAAGTTTTTTACCATTGACCTCCATCTTTCCAATTCTTCCAGCAGCATCTCTCGCTTTTATTTCAAATCTAAACTCACTCATTTTCTCCACCACCAATGTTTCAAATTTTTGAGTTTAAAAACCTACGGAAGTAAGCCCAAAAGCAGGTACGTTAGAATCCCAGAAATCAATGGAGCAAAAATCCAGCTCAATACTATGCTTCTAATCAAGCCCCAATTAATGGGGTTGCCCAAATGGTAACCAAGCCCCGCTACCCCTCCCACAACTGCCTGACCTGAGCTAACTGGAAGACCAAAAAGATTTGCAGTAGTCACTGCTATGGCTGAAGCAAACTGTGATGAAAATGCCGAAAGAGGATCAAGGGGTGTCAGCTTTTTACCAATACTCATGATCACCTCATGGCTAAAAGTTAGTGCTCCAAATCCTAGAGTCAAGGAAAGAACGAGCTTAAATGGGCCGTCAATACCTATGGCTTCCATCAAACCAACTACATTAGAGAGCTCATTTGCCCCCAGATTGAAAGCAGAAAATGCAACTGCTATAAAGACAAGCCACTTATACATTGCCTCAAGGAGCTGAATTTGTTTTATTTTCTTAAAGAGCTTTACATAAACCTCATAAACCATGATTGCTAAAAAAGCAGCCGCCAATGGAGACAAAACCCATGCAAGCACTATTTTGAAAAGTATCTCCCACTTTACCATCAAATTAAATGTTAGTGCCGCTCCCGCTAATCCTCCCACGATTGATTGGGTTGTAGAAATCGGTAACCCTCTTATGCTCGCTAGAGTAACGGCCACTGCGGCACTAAAAAGGATTATTCCTATTGAATAGGCATCCAAACCTTTGGCCAGTTCACTGATAGTTCCAGAAACACCGCCTCCACCAAAAACGGCCCCCATAGTTGTAAATACTACAATAACAAAAACAGCCTTCTTAAACCCCAATAACCCAGATCCCACAGCAGTGCCAACTACTTTTGCACTATCATTAACTCCCACGGCCCATGCCATAAAAAGAGCTGGGAATAGAATCCAGTCCATTTCTCCTTCCTTCTCAATTTACTATATAGAGTATATAATCTATATAGAGCTTCATTTTTTAAAGGTTATGATGGATTTTCAACAAATATCCATAGAGGTGCAAAACCAAGTAAAAAACTGCCCAAAACCATAAAAATATAGGAAAGAACATGGCATTCAAAAGAGATCCTCCCTCAACAAGTGTGGGGATTAAGGCAGTTAGAATTTCATACCCAATAAAGAGTAGAAGTAAACCAAACTTCCCTGTGAGTGTCAGAGCAATGGGAATAATTATATCTAAAAATGCGATAAAATCGCCTAAGATAAGGAAAAGAAGTTCTTTTTCAAATCCTCCTCCTAAATGCTCCAAATCTCCCAAAAACCATCTTTTTCTTTGTACCCACAACTCTGAAAGTTTGCTTGGCATCTTTACATAAGCTTTCGCCTTTGGAGCATAAACAACTTTCCCTAACTTTTTAATCGCTTTTGTGGTTGCATAATCCTCAACTTTGCTTTCAACAAACCCTCCAATTTCTCTCAAGATAGTTTTTCTAAAAGCAGAGAGTGGACCTGGAGCAACACTTAGATCTTCAAGTTCCTTAGCTCTTCTAAACATGGCTATTCTAAAATGTTCAACATCTTGGGCTCTTTCAAGAAAAGAACTACCAAGAACTCGAATTTGACCTCCAGCTCCTACAATTTCCTTTGAATAAATACGTTTAACCAATTCCCTAATTGCATTTGGCGCTAATAATGTATCCGCGTCGATAGTAGTTATTATTTCTCCACTGGTTCTTTGGAGACCAAAATTCAAAGCCTTTGCTTTTCCTTCGTGTTTCTTTCTGAAAACCTTGAGTCTTGAATCTTTGATAGAATTTGCCTTTTCAAATGTGTCATCTTCACTGCCATCATCAACCACAATGACTTCGAGTTTGGGATAGTCCTGAGAAAGGGCTGATTTTATAGAGTGCAGTATTGTCCCACTCTCATTATAAGCTGGAATAAGAATGGTTACAGAGGGGGCCCACATCCGAGTTTTATATGGAGTTAAAAGACTAATTAGGTAGTTGACAAAGAAATAGCCATCCCAGAGAAAGATTATGCCTAGTAGTATTTCAAGCAACATGATTGAAGTTCGAAATATTATTTTTAACATTTCGGGCGAGTGATTACCTTTTCAATACTCAAAAATGGGTAGAAACTGATAAAAACAGGCCACTTCAAATCGAATGTGGTGATAGGATGATAATCTCAAAACCATGCACCACAATGAAAGGGGTAATAGTGCAGCCCTACTCATGGGACAAAGAAGTTACTTTGGACTTAAAGAGAACCACAGAGTGCTTGAAAGAGAGAGGATATCAAATAAAAAGTGTTATTCCAAAAATGTTGGCCATTGCTGTAGTTGAAAAGTATGAGGTCAGTATATACCCAAGTGGAAAGATCATTGTAAAAGAATTAACGGACATTGAAGTGGGAAAAGAGATTGCTACAAAAATAATAGAGTGTGCAGGCCTTTTAGAACTATTGGATGGCTAAGCGTGTAAAGGTAAGGCCCCTTTAACTCTCCTTATGAGTTCTTCTTTCTTCTCTGAATCCTCGAGAGCGATCTGGAGTACCTGATCTATTGTTTCCACAGGATTTATTTCAATTTTTTCCGCCTTATCAGCACTCAGGAATACATCCTGTTCGTTTGCTTTGGGGATTATAACTTGTTTTATTCCTGCTTCAATAGCCGCCTCAATTTTTGGAGTTACTCCTCCTACTGGAAGTACTTCCCCTCTAACACTCAATGAGCCTGTCATCGCAACATTTTGTTTTACTGGGATCCCTTCAAGGGCTGAAATAACCGCAGTAGCAACACTTATGCTTGCTGAATCACCTTCGACCCCCTCATAGGTTTGCAGAAACTGGACGTGAATATCATATCTGCTTATATCCTCTCCTTTGTATCGTTTTATTATGGCCGAGACGTTTTGAATAGCTTCCTTTGCGATCTCTCCAAGTTTTCCAGTTACAATTATCTTGCCCTCTTCTTTACTTGCTGCTGGTGCAACCATGCCTTCAATTGGAAGTACAATACCACTCTGTTCACTTATTACTGCTAAGCCGTTAACCCTTCCTATCTCTCCACCTTCGGTTTTAATAACTTGATACTCCTTCTTTCTTTCAATATACCAATCAGCCAATTGCTTTTCAAGAGGCTTTGCAAGCTGGAGAGCTTTGAAAACATGTTCTCTAGTAACGTATTTTGCTCCTTCCCTGATAGAAATGTCACCTGCTGCTCTTATGATACCACCAAGGTCTCTGAGGCGAAGTGTAAGGTGACCCTTCCTACCAGCTCTCTTTTGAGCTTCCCTCACTATCTCCTCAACCGCATCTTTTGTGAAATGTGGTATTTTGCCATCCTTCGCAACCTCTTGAGCGACAAAACGAACAAGTTTCCTTCTGTTTTCTATAGTATCTGGCATCGTAGTTCTCATATAAACTTCGTAACCATAGCCCCTTATCCTTGAACGTAAAGCAGGATGCATCTTATCAACAGTATCCAAGTTCCCAGCAGCCACAAGGACGAAATCACATGGCACTGGTTCCGTTCTTACCATGGCACCACTTGAAAGCTCACTTTGTCCAGTTATAGGCATTTTCTTTTCCTGCATCGCTGTAAGGAGGTTTTGCTGCATCTTTATGTTTAAGGTTGCCACCTCATCTATGAAAAGGACCCCTTTGTTGGCCCTATGAATCATTCCAGGTTCAACACGTTCGTGGGCGGGAGTTCCAAGACCACCGGAATTTTTGACGAATAGGCCGTTGGCAAGGAGATTCCCTGTCTCTGTAGTCACGTTGTAGGTAACCTCCACTTCTTCCGAGCTTTCAATGAAGTTCCTTCTCTCTTCCTTCTTAATCCTCTCAAAGCGCTCCTTGAATTCTTTGAGCTTCTCTGCAAGACTTGAATCGGGAACGGCATTGATATACTTCTCGACTTCCCCGAGGAATCTCTCCCTCTTTGATGGGGAGAGACTTATCTGGATGAATTCAAGGAAGTTGAGCACGTTGTCTATGGATTGCGAGAATATAAGCCTCACCTTATACTTACCATCAGCTTTGTCAACCCTAACCTTTGCCTCGATTCCAAAGAGGCCCAAATGCCATGCTATCTCCTCAAAAAATGGAAGCTTCTTTTCAAGCTCATCGGTAAGCTGGGCTATTTCAAGCGTTCCATTAAATTTGATACCATCCCTATAGTGGGCGAACCTTGGTACGCTGCCATCGCCGCTGTAGAGACCATCTATGAAGGCGAGGAAAAGTGACGGCTTAAGCTTAATCCACCATGGAAGTTCAAGCTTAACCATTGTCTTGTTACCAACGGGAGCACCAAGGGCAACGAAGAATCTTATGACTCTCCTGTCCCACGTCCTGAAGAGAATACTCTCTCCCATAGCCTCACGATTCTCCTTGATCTCATATTCAAATTCTCCAAAGAGGTTGCCAAGGATTCTCACGAATTTTTCGATAGCTTCCCTCTCACTTGACACAAAGCTCAGAGTGTTAAGGTTCTTGTCAATATTCCCATCGCTGAAAAGGATGCCCATAACTTTGGCTATCTCTTCGAGCCGTTCATCCTCGTTCTTCAGTGGTAGGAGACCAAGTTTTTCGAGTTCTTCGGCCATTTTCAGGGATTTTGGCTTGGCTCCTTGAGTCCACCAACGGAGCGTGCTCTCCTTAATTCCAAGCTCCTTAGCGACCCTCTTATATCCATTGCCGGTTTTCTCGTAATAGTCCTTCCAGCGGAAGTAATCTTTGAGCTTCTTCTCCTCATTGTATGTACGAGCTACATCAAAGCGGTCAAGGATTATAACGGGAACTCTTATTATCTCGTCATCTTTGGTCAGTTCATCCATTTCTTTGAGACCTTCCGCCGTGTACACCTTGTGCTCAGGCGTTACCGTGAGCCAGTAATCCTTCTCAAGGTTCACTATTCTTCTGAGATTTTGCTTTCCTTCCCTCCTGTTGGCATAGAGGAGCTTCACGAAGCCATCCTTTGTCAGTATTTTAACTTTATCATTTCTAAAGTCCTTGTAGATGACGTTAATCTCACCATCTACTCCTTCTCCCGATGGTTCTTTAAGAGCGCTATCAACAAACTCTTTCAAAGTGACTACTCTTCTTTCACCATCTTTTTCAATTATAATACTCTCCTTACCACTAAAACACTGGAACGGGTCGTGTCTAACGTCTCCAAGGAGAGCTCCAGCATGTGCGCCCGTTGCATCAACAAATGGAGCTTTTCTCCTGCCACAATTGTCTATTAATAGTTTCGGTACCAAGGCTTGGCCCCTGAGTCTCATGTTTGAAAGGGCCATTAATGATACTATAAGGACAAAAACACCAAAGAGCAGTGTTTGGGCTGAACGATCCATTAGAACTGCCAGCATAACTACAAACAGTACAAAAAGCAAAATGTAAGACTTTATATTCTCTTGCTCTTTTGCTTTTTGCCTATAGCGTTCAATTATCTGCTTTCCTTGACATGCCGGAACACTCTTTATTTTAGGCATGTTTTCGTCTTCAGGATTTGGAAAAACTAAAATATCCTCTAAATCCTCCGTTGGCAATAGCTCTGCCATTGCTTGGCCAAGCATTGACTTACCTGTTCCTGGTTCGCCTATTAACAATACGTGTCTTTTCTGCTTTGCAGCAGTTTTGATAACTTCAACAGCATGCTCTTGTCCGATTACTTGATCTATTAACTTCTCAGGAACATTAATTTCCTCAGTAGACTTAAAATCAACTCCCAAATCCAATTCCTCACCATATGAACGCTCTTTTTTGATTTTATTAACATCTTCGCTCAAAATCCTCACCTCTCTCAAATTAGGGTTGCTTAAGTGAACTTATAAACTTTTTTTAAAAGAATCATGAAAGACAAAAAACTAAAATAATAGAAAACTAAAAACCTACGGGGTGATGAATAATGAAAATTGAAGATCATATAGCCTTCACTGCAAACCACAAGAATTGGAAAGTTGGAGATAAACTGCTTGCTATGGATGATCGGCAAATAGCACACTTTCTGGCCATGGTATCAAATACGGTGACTCTAAAACTCCCGGAGTATTTAACAGAAGTCATGAATGTCGCTGGGATAATGAGTTTAGCTGAAGAAATGACCGAGAAAGATGTTTGGGAGCTCTTAAAGACCTTAAAATCCCCTGGAACTTCAAGAAAGCTTAACCCAATGATATTTGAGGAAAATAAAAAACTCAAGAACCACTTGCTTAATGTTGCAAAAGCTTTGTTAACCAGAGAGGCCTTATCAAAGAAGGTTTCCATTAATTACCCAGAGGGGGTTATAACTGAGTTAAAAACTACTCTCATATATCACGATGAACACATAAACTTCACTGCCAAGAATGGAAGCTGGATAGTGGTAAAAAGACTAATAATTGACAACAAAACACCTATGGCAGATATTGCAAGAATTTTGGCCAGTATAAATGAGACAGCAGTTTCAAAAATCCCACTATACGGAAAAATAGATTTAGATGGCATCAGAAAGTGGTTTGGAGACATTAAAAAGGCAAGAAGTGAGGCTGAAATAAAGACTCTTGTTGAAAAATTCTTCCATATTCCTGTAGAAAATTATGCTCCAAACGAATTCAAAGACCACGCGAAGATCTACGCATTGAGGGTGGCCCTAGAAAAAGTGGGGCTCACAATTGATATCCCCGCAAAACCCCTTGAAAAATATTTAGAGAAGAGGTGAACTATCCCTCCCTCTCGGAAGAGGACTTCCCGCCCGATGATTATAAAAAGCTTAAAGGGATGATGACACCGAGGGCGCCCGAGCAATGCAATGAGGAGTCTTCGCTTCGCTGATGATTATCTTTTCCTTCTTATTTGCGGAAAGTTTTTAATAAAAATGCATTAACATGAGCCTTGGAGGTGATAAAAATGGTAAAGAGGAGCGTGATTTATACTGAGAATGCTCCACAACCTATTGGTCCATACAGTCAAGGTATTCTAGTAGAAAATCCCGACAAAATACTTTTTATCTCCGGCCAGATCCCAATAGACCCTGAAACAGGGGAACTCGTAAAGGGAGATATAACAAGACAAGCAAGACAAGCAATAGAAAACTTGCTGGCAGTCTTAGAGGCCGCTGGAGCCACGGTAGATGACGTAGTCAAAGTAAATGTCTATTTAGATGATATGAATGACTTTGGAGAGTTCAACAAAGTTTATGAGGAGTATTTTGGCCATTCAAAACCAGCAAGAGCCGTAGTGCAAGTAGCAAGACTGCCCAAAGATGTTAAGATTGAAATAGAAGCTATTGCAATGTTTGAATGATCAGTTATATTTTTATCTTTTCAATACCTATTTTTCCTGATGTCTCATGTATAAAGGGCTGACCATTGTTTTTGGGTTTCTTTTCATTGGGGAGGGAATAAGTGAATTATTGCATTTACCCATCCCGGGAAATGTAATAGGCATGATACTTCTAACCTTAGCACTCATATCAAAGCTCATAGATATAAGTGATGTGGAGAGAGAAGCGGAATTCTTTATAAAAAACATGAGTGTGATGTTCATTCCACCGGGAGTCGGCGTAATTGCATATTGGGGCCTCATAAAAGCTCAGCTCATTCCTATTTTTGTGGCTCTAGTAGTAAGTTTTGCCTTAACATTGGTTCTAACGGCCAAATTCGTCGAAATACTAAGTGGTGGTGAAAAATGAACTCTCTGGGCATCTTCATAACCATTGGGACTTTCTATCTATTTTCTAAAATCTATGAAAAGAGAAAGACCTTCTATTTAAACCCTGTCTTACTCTCCATAATAACCATAGCACTTTTCCTCCACATTACAGAAATAAAATATGAAACCTACATGGAAAGTGCCCAAATATTAAGTTTCCTGCTCGGACCAGCAGTTGTAAGCTTGGCAATCCCGCTTTACAAGCAGAGAGGAATAATAAAAGCATATTCAAAGCAGATATTTTTCGGGATCGTCTTTGGAGGAGCTTTGGCAATTTTAAGTGCTTTCTATGTGGCAAAGATACTTGGTGGAACTCCCGAAGTCCTTCTAAGTATTGCTCCAAAGAGCATAACAACAGCAATAGCAATAGGAGTCAGCGAAAAGATAGGTGGCATTCCCGCCTTAACTGCTGTACTAGTTATATTGACCGGAATATTGGGCAATGCAGTTGGGATAGAGATCTTAAACATTTCAAAAGTAAAAGACAAAGTGGCAAGGGGTCTGGCAATGGGAGTTACATCTCACGGCCTCGGAACGGCTAGAATAATACTTGATGATGAACTTTCCGGAGCAGTTAGCGGACTTGCAATGGCCTTAAATGGCATCTTCACTTCTCTAATCCTTCCTTACCTCATCAAGTTCCTCAAGTAGGCTTTCAGTTATTCTAAGCTTATCATGACTATCCAAAAAGAGAATGAAGTCTTCTTTTGCAATCCTCTCCTCTATCGGCGCATTTTCAACTAAAAATGCAATAATTTCAGCTGTAGTGTATGGAACTTTTATCCCAACTTTATCTGCCTGCTTAAAAATCTCTTCAGGGACTTTAAAAATATCTTCACCTTTTTTAACCTCTACAGCAGCTTTTGAGTTTAATTGCTCCCAGAGAAGCAAGGTATTTTTGGCCTTTTCGATTTTTTCCATTGCACGCTTTTCTAGAATGCTAACATTTGCTCTACTTGTACCTAAAATCTCAGCGATTTCACTCTGCTTTAGTCCTTTAGCTCTCAACTGCAGTATCTTGAGCTGCTGTTCAGTAAGAAAGGTCTTCATCTTAAACACCATAGTTTAACATATACTCAAAGGTTAAAAGATTTTTGATTATCATCTTGAAACGTCCATCCTTAAGGATTTGATAGTTCACACTCGGGTATATGAGCATCACAGAAAGATTTATAAACTACATAAAGATGAGTAGTGATTGAGGGCTGGGCTGTAGGGTCCCGCGGTAGCCTAGCCTGGGAGTGGCGGCGGACTGTAGATCCGCAGGTCCCCGGTTCAAATCCGGGCCGCGGGACCACCAAAATTCTATGAGCATTTTACCCACCTCTTCTCCAAAAAGGAGTGTTCTAAGAACTCTATTAATGAATTTCGACTTATTAAGTGCAAGTTCATCCATAACTACGGACACTTCTTCATCAAGCGTGATGTGAACGCGTGTCTTTCCCCTATTTTCGCCCGAAACTCCTGAATGAGAGCCTCTTTTATTAGTGACCACTTTGCCCATTTTGACCATTCAATTTCATCAATGAAACATACAATTCTGGTCGATTGGTACTTCTTCGAGGTCTAGTATCCCCATGTCTCCTTTTAAATACACTTGGACCTTGAACACTTTCATGCGGATCACCAGGCTGAACCTCAACAGGAAATTTTAATATATTTTTCGAGTAAAATTTATTGAAAATTTCATAAAAGGTGTCACAAATCACACTCCTAAAAATCAGGGCTACTATTTGCCATTTAAAGGCCAATCTCACGGAAAAATTCAATCAGGTTTAATGATTCAATACCAAAACTTTCTGCTATTTTAGGTATGTTATTCCGTTTATTCTTGTTTTCTTGTGTGATAATTTTCACATTCCCTTGTACTCCTAGTATTTTGCTTCTCTCTCTAAGCTGTATTGCTAGAGTTACAATCCAAGGGTCAGCCCAAGGCCCTGGTTGAGTTATTTTCTTATTCCATTGATCTTTTTCATATGCCCCCCTAACGCTCTTAAAAATCTTTATTTGGTGATTATCAGGATCAATAAACATCTTTTTATGGTTTTTACACCATTCTACTGCCATATCGTCTCCGACCTCAATCTCACGATATACCTCATAGTGAGATATAATAATACTGTTAACAATCATCTTCTCAATTTTGTCCCAAATAGGTTTGAAAACTCGTATGTCTGGAGGATACCGTCTAAATAAATCGACGATAGCATTTGTATCTATGACATAGGTATTATTGAGCATCATATGTCACCCAAGAAGCCTTTCAGCATATTTTATTTTCATATTAAGTATCCTTGATGCTTCAAAAAAGCTTATCTCTCCTCTCTCATATGCTCTACTAACTTCCCTAATAGCTAACCTACCTGCACGGTTAAAATATGTTCTTTCCCAATTTCTAGATCCTGAAACCTTTTTCTTTTTAAGCTCTTCAAGTTTTGCTTTATCGAAGCTTTCCTTAAATCTACGATATCTATCCTTTGTAATATATCCCAAGTTAAGCAATCTGAGCATCATGACGTGTTTGCTTACTCCATATCTCCTAGCGAGCTCTGAAATAATATCATCTGATAATTCTCTCTTTGCTTTCTTTTCTATCTCCAACTTCAAGTCACTGGCAGGAACTAAAAATTCTGCTGCAAATTTATCACAGAATCTTTCAATTTCAAATTTCTCTGAATCCACATCTATCTCACATATCCCCTCACTACCTTTAAGCAAATGAGCTATTTCGTGGAAGAGTGAAAACAGTTTTACTTTCGGCTCATCTGATTCATTAAGAACAATAACAGCCAGATCTCTTTTTAAACTAAATGCCCTAACGTTATCATTTTTTAGAGGATATTCAATAATTAAGATCCCTAATTTTTCTTCAATTAGATTTTTATAAAATTCAAGTGTTCTATACGAGTCTTTAAGTTTTGGAATTTCCCCTATTCCCAAATACCTTCTAAATATTCTCGCTAGTTCATCTGGTGGTAGATTTTCAGGGAATGTTGGAAATTTGCTTTTCTTACCGCTTAACTCAACTATCATATCCGAGAGATACTTTGCTCTTCGTATAGCAACAAAAGCTTCTGGATTAAGCTTTTTGTCTCTATTAATCCTGTAGTCTGGAAGGGAGGGGATATGAGGAATGTCTTCGGAAAAGAACGCTGCCAAGGGTATTTTATATATCTTGGCAAGTGATTTCAACTGAGTGATTGTAAAAGAATCTTTACTACTCTCTACATCTTCAATCTTCTTTTCACTAACCCCTAATTTCTTTGCTAGTTCTTCTACACTATATCCAGAATTTTCACGTAATTTCCTTAATATAAAGGGGGACACTTCGACCTTGGGGGATTTTCCCAAACTGTTACACCTCACAATTTAATTCACAAAACACCTTTTTATCCTTTTTGTCAGCTTTTCCACTACAATAAATTCAATGAGTGAGTTTGAAGCAATATTATTTCTTCATCTTTTTCTTCAGAGCTCTTAGAACGGGATATTCTTTCTGTTTTAATTATTTCATCAAGGAAATAAAAAGAAACTCCAAAAGAAATTATTTCATTGCTCCTCAGTCGAGAATAACCTCTAGCACTTTCTCTTCATCTATGGGCACTTCTTCCACGTTGTGTATTTCTATGCATGTTTTCGGCAGGTTTCTTTTTTGATGTATTCTTTTACTAGGATTTTGGCATGGCTTTCATCTTTCGCCATTACAATGAATATTGCATAAGCTTCAAAGGACTCAAGAATATCCATCGGATTTCTTAAAATAAGATTACACTTTCATTGGCTTTGACACTACCGGAATAGCCCTTGAAATAAGAGAGATGATAAAAACAGATTTTCCAACTTAAAAGAAGATAAATTTATAAACAATTCCTTTTAAAAACCTTCTGAGGCCTATGATAACCGAAATCCTGAGTTCCGCACTGCTCATGATAATCATGATTGATCCAAGCGATAAAATACTCTTGGTTAGCCTACTTAGGGAAGATTTTCACATAGAAGATATAAAGCAGCTCATAGTGAGGGCCAACCTCATAGGTTTCTTCCTTTTAATTTTGTTCGCTCTTGCAGGGAAGATAATACTGCAGGATATATTCCACATTGACTTGAATGCCCTTAGAGTTGCCGGAGGTTTTGTGCTCTTCAAAATAGGTCTTGAGGCACTTGAAGGTGGGGGTATGGTAACCCTAAAGAAGGAGAAGAACATCCTTGCTTTAGCTGCAGTCCCAGTCGCTACGCCACTAATAGCCGGCCCTGCAGCAATTACAACTGCGATAACATTAACAGCGGAATACGGCATAAAAGTCTCTGCCCTGGCCATTGTGATAGCAATACTGACAACAGCTCTCATAATGATAATAACTCTCTATGCAACTGAGAATATAAGCAAAACGACGCTTGGTGTGTTTATCAGGATAATCGGTCTCTTTACCATGGCTATTGGGGCCCAAATGATGGTGGAAGGCGTTGGTGGAATTTTCCTAAAACTTATGAAATCAACAACTTTTTAACTTCCTTTTTATTCCCATTTATAGGTGGGAGAAGTGGTTAGAATTCAGAGAGTTAAAGGAACCAGAGATTTACTCCCTGAAGACATGATAAAGAGGAGATACGTATTTGAGAGAATAAGAGAAGTTTTTGAGGTCTACGGATTCAAGGAAATACTCACGCCAACATTTGAATACACAAAACTCTTTGAACTGAGGAGTGGAGAAGAGGTAGTTGAACAACTCTATGCTTTTGAGGACAAAGGTGGCAGAAACCTATCTCTGAGGCCTGATTTAACCTCAAGTGTTGCAAGACTTTTTGTAAATGCATTTCAAACAGCCCCCAAGCCAATAAAATGGTACTACATAACCAATATGTTCCGATATGAAGAACCTCAAAGCGGCCGCCTTAGAGAATTCTGGCAGGCTGGCGTAGAGTTAATAGGTTCTTCAAATATAGAAGCTGATGCGGAAGTCATTGCGCTTCTCATTGAAAGCTACCTAAGTACCGGGTTAAAAGAATTCACCGTGAATGTGGGAGATAGAATTCTGCTGGATGAGTTTGCCAAAATGATTGGAGTGAAAGACGACATTGGCCTTATGAGGTTAATTGACAAAAAAGACAAAATGGAGAGAGGAGAATTCGTAAAGGCTCTTCAAGAGTTTGGATTAAATGAAGAAGATATAAACAAGGTATTCACTCTTATAGAACTGAAAGGGAAGCCCGATGATGTCTTACCCAAGGCTCGAGAACTTTTCACGAGCGAGATTGCAAAGGAAGAATTGAAAAAGATTGAGGAGCTTTTTGAGCTGTTGAAGGCCTATGGCATTAAAGATTACGCTCTAATAGACTTTGGAATAGCAAGAGGATTTGATTACTATACAAGCATAGTTTTTGAAGCAATTGCAGATAATGATCTTGGAATAGGCTCAATCGGTGGTGGAGGAAGGTACGACAACTTAATCGAAGTCTTTGGAGGAAAGCCAACTCCGGCTACTGGCTTTGCAATCGGAATAGAGAGACTAATCCCCATATTAGAAAGCAAAGAGTTACTGCCAGAATTTAAAGTCGGTAGCGATGTGTTTGTTGCCTACATAGGAAATGAACTTGAAATAAAGAAGAAAGCCATAGAAGTAACCCAAACACTAAGAAAGGCAAATATCAAGGCAGAATACGATATTCAAGGGAGAAAGCTAGGAAAAGCACTTGATTATGCTAACAGCATAGAGGTGAAAGTTGCAATAATTCTCGGAAGAAGAGATCTATCAGAAGGGAAGGTCACCATAAGGGATATGAAAAGCGGAGAACAAAAACAAGTTGCTATAGAGAGTATAGTTGAGGAAGTGAAAAAGCTGCTATGATGAACAAACCCATCGCTGAAATGTGATGAAAGGATCGACTAACTGAGCTTTCTCTTAAATTCAAATTTGTTTTTCTTCCTTTCAAATCGCCACTTTTCTATCGCTCTAACAAATGGGCATTTTGCTTTCCATTCATTGAAAAGTTTTCTCAGCATTTAACCACCACAGAGAATATCAAAAAGAGCTTAAAAAACCTTTCGTGAAGAAAAATTCAAGAATGATTTTCGAGAAGCTCTTTTACAAGGTTTATTTCTTTCTTCAGTTCTTTAAGGACTTCCTCTCCATTGAGGGTTATCGTATAACATTTCCTAGGTCGCCCTCCAGTTTCCATCCATTCCCCTTTTATTAACTCGTGTTTTTCAAGAGTTTTAAGTATTCCATAAAGAGTACTCTCACTCGGTACGAATTTCCCATCACTAACTTCTTCAAGTGCCTTTTTTATAGCATATCCATGCGACCTCTCTCTACTTAAAAAGGAAAGAATTAGATAGGCATATATGCCCGTTCTAATTTCTTTCTTAAACTTCTCTAAGGATTTCTTCTTGGAGTCACCAAACAATTCTGTTTTCCTCCTTCTCTTCCTTGACTTTTGGAAGTCCATAACGGAGTAACAACACCGAGACAATCAAGAGGAGCACATAAGTTATGGCCAAAACTATCGTGGATGGTTTGAATTGGTAGTAGGCAGCGAAAGTGTCTATTATGCCATGGGCCACACTTAAACCCAATAGAGCTCTCTTTCCAAATCCATTCCTGTATGAATAAGCTAAAACAACAGTTGTCCCTGCATGAAATAAGGCGGCCAAATAACGTTCAAGCATGGACACAAAAGCAGTGCTTAGCTGAGGAGTACTTCCCCCCAAAACAGAAATCTGAATTGCCTGTAAAGCAGGAACTAATATTGCCTCCCCAAGCCCAAAGCCAATACCAATGAACAAAGCCTCATTAAGATACTTGCTTCTCGAAAAAGCATATTTCAAACTTTCTTGGAAAAATCCTGCTACAAAGCCAAGCCATATTGCAGTAAGGATCACAAAGGCTGTTCCTTTTGCAATTATATCGGAGTTTGACTTTATACCTACTGCTAAAAATGGTGCATTCTGTATCAGAGGTTGAATCCCAAGAGTTATTGCAACAAGTATAATGCCCAAGATAATCTCTGCAACACCTATTTTTCTAAACCCCAGTATGTAGAATGTCAACAAAGCCAAAAATCCTCCTAAAACAGGAAAGAATAGTGCAACACCTAATGGAATGCCAGCTTCCTTTGAATTTACTGCATCAATCCACATGCCAGAAAGCTTGTAATCACCACTAACCTCCCTAAACACGAGCCTTAAAGTCACGTCTGCTTTTTCAAATTCGAAGCTGTAGTAACCAAGGATGAAACCAGAAGATCTTCCCTCTTTAACGAAAGTGTAATCTTTAAGCTGACCGTACTTTGAAATTAGATCTTCCCTAAATGCGTTAAACTGTTTTTCATCAAAGGCCTTCTTCATGTCATCATCAAGATAAGGTTGCAGGATAGAGTAGTCACCACTCTTTAATGCCTCGAAAGTTGCCTCAGCAACACCATCGTAGGGCCTTTCAGCAAGGACAAAGGAGCTAATAAGGAGTAGTATTAACAATATCATAATCTTCTTCATGCCTATCACCATGCCTCGAAGTTCGAGGTATTATTAGGGCCAAATCTTTAAAAGAATTTCGCTTTGAAGATGAATGGTGAGCCTATGTACGAACTTCATGAGCGAGAAGTTTTGGAAAAACTGAGAGAACTAAATGTCAGGAAGGTTTTGATTCAAACTCCTGAAGGTCTTAAGAGAGAGGCGCAGTTTCTCGCTGAATTTCTGGAGAAAAACTCTATAGAGAGTTTAATAAGTGGAGATATTAATTACGGTGCTTGCGACCCAGCAGATAAGGAAGCAAAAATGCTCGGATGTGATGCTTTAATCCATCTTGGTCATTCATACATGGTTCTCAACCTTGAAGTCCCAACGATTTTTATTCCCGCCTTTGCAAAAGTTAATGTGGTCAAGGCATTATCCAAAAACATAGAGGAAATAAAAAAGCTCGGGAAGAAGATAGCATTAGTTACGACAGTCCAGCACATAAGAGAGTTAAATAAAGCAAAAGAGTTTCTCGAAAAGGAGGGGTTTGAGGTAAAAGTGGGCAAAGGAGACGGTAGAATCTCTTTTCCCGGCCAAGTTTTGGGGTGCAACTTCTCCGCGGCAAAAGTAGAAGCTGAAGGGGTTCTTTTCATTGGAGCTGGATACTTTCATCCTGTTGGCGTTGCCTTAGCCACAAAGAAGCCTACGTTAGCAATAAACCCTTACAGCGGAGATGCAATATGGATGAATAGAGAAACGGAAAGGTTCATCAGAAAGCGCTGGGCTCAAATAGCCAAAGCATACGATGCGAAGAAGTTCGGGGTAATAACGAGTACAAAAAAAGGCCAGCTAAGAATTGGAGAGGCCAGAAAAATTGTAAAACTCCTAAGAGAGTATGGAAAAGAGGTCCAGCTAATAGTGATGAACCACATAAGCTACCAAGCCCTAGAGGGCTTTGACTTCGATGCCTACGTGGTGGTTGCCTGCCCAAGAGTACCGATAGATGACGTTGAGAATTGGAGAAAACCCGTGCTGACTCCGAGAGAGCTTGAAATTCTTCTTGGACTGAAGGAGGATTACGAGTTCGACGAAATCGCCGGCGGTAAGAGGGTTCAAGACGAACCCATGGGAATAAGCCTCAAGCTCCCAAAGTCTTTATAAATTTCATTTCCAATTTTCTCTCATGCAGTTTATAGATATCATCATTTACATTCTCTTCGTCGTCCTATACTACCTCTTCCTGAAAACAGCCTTAGAAGTTTTCACCTATAAAGAACTGAGAAGTTACTCGATCTTAGCGATATCCATTGCAGAAGTCGTAGTTTCTCTTGGAATAAATCTCTTTCTTGGGGTTTTGATGCTTTTCACAGTTTTAAAACTGCTGAAGCTGAATTTAAAGGAGGCCTTTGTTGTGGCGTTTACCGCGGAGTTCGGGTTCCTTCTGGGAATAATTGTGGTAATGTTTATATTGACCACTGCCGGCACGATGTTCGGTATAGAGGGACTTGAATTCAATATGACATGGGATGAACTTCTCCGTATTGCGGGCTATAGGTGATAGAATGAAGAAAAAGCACCTTGCAATGATACTCTCAAATTTGAAGGGTTTTAAAGAACCTAAACCCGAGCTTGAGCAATACAAGACTCCGGGAAATGTTGCCGCTGAACTGCTCTGGTTAGCGCACTCAATGGGGGATATTGAAGGAAAAATTATAGCGGATCTCGGAGCTGGCACCGGAGTTTTAAGCATAGGGGCCAGTTTGATGGGAGCTAAAAAAGTTTATGCAGTTGAGAAAGATAAAAAAGCTCTGGAGATAGCAAAAGAAAATGCAGAAACACTAAACATCAAGAATATCGAGTTCTTAGAGGTGTCTGTAAAGGAATTTGATGCTAGAGTTGACACCGTGATAATGAACCCCCCCTTTGGTAGCCAAAACCCCAAAGCAGACAGACCTTTCCTGCTCAAAGCTTTTGAGATCAGCGATGTTGTCTATTCCATTCACCTCGCCAAAGAAGAAGTTAGAAAATTTATAGAGGCCTTTACACGAGATAACAGTTTTAAAATCACTAATCGCTTAACTACAACTTTTGAAATCCCTGCCCAGTTTTTCTTCCATAAAAAACGGCTGGAACAGATTTTAGTTGACATTTACAGATTCGAGAGAAATAAACATGGGTGAGACATTAGTCTACTAAAGAACTCTTACAACGAGGAGCTCCTTGAAGGAACAATATGAACTAACCCCAAAAACATAAAACGATAGGTTTCTTCTACATATTTGTTGAAAAAGAAAGGAACTAGTCTTTCTCCACCTTCACTTTCAGTTCTTCTGCAAACCAATTAACCCTTTGCGGGAACGGTATCTCTATTCCAGCCTCGTCGAGCGCTTTCTTTACCCTCTGGACTATCCTCCACCTAACTTCGAACCACTTCTCGCTCGGTGCCCACGCCCTGACGGCTATGTCGACGCTGCTCGCCCCGAGCTTGTCCACGAAGACCATAGGCTCGGGCTCCGCAAGGACATAGGGCATCTCGTCGAGGGTTTTTTTTATGACATCTATGGCCTTCTGGGCGTCTTCCTTGTAGGCTATGCCGACGATTATGTCGACCCTCCTCGCCGGATACTTCTGGAGGTTCTTTATTTCGCTGTTGAATAGCTTCTCGTTTGGAATCCTCACTAGGAGGCCGTCCCATGTCCTTATCCTCGTTGAGAGAATTCTGATGTCGTGCACGATTCCAGAGTATCCCGCAACTTCCACTGGGTCGCCTATCTTGAGGGGTTTGTCAAAGTACATGAATATCCCAGAGATGAAGTTTGAAACGACGGTCTGTGCTGAGAAACCGAGGACGATACCCGTTATTCCAGCCGCAGCGAGGAGAGTGCTCAGCTTACCGCTAAAGCCCGCTATGTTGAGGGCTATGAAGAACGCCAGCGTGATGACCAGGTAGTAGAAGATTTTCGCTTTGATCTGAGCCTCTGGGAGCTTCTTCTGAGAGGAACTCCTCACAAGGTAGTCCTTTGTCTTTTT
This sequence comes from Thermococcus sibiricus MM 739, assembly GCF_000022545.1. Classification (NCBI taxonomy): domain Archaea; kingdom Methanobacteriati; phylum Methanobacteriota; class Thermococci; order Thermococcales; family Thermococcaceae; genus Thermococcus; species Thermococcus sibiricus. Next base: position 71,695 of record NC_012883.1, on the reverse strand, counting down.
GGCAAGGATGTATGAGAAGTAAAACACCAGGAAGGCCGTTAAAAGGTTGCTCAGGCTCGTCCCGGCGATTTTATAGGAGAGCACTCCTAAGGCATCGAGACTGTAAACGACCGCTATAATGGCTATCAGGTTGTAAAGCGTGGATGCAGTGTCCTCGTTAATTATCCACACGTACCTCGTACTTCTGGACAGGTTAAGGATGTACCTCCTGAGAAGCTTTGCTATTAGAAGGCCTATCACGAGGACTAAAAGGGCCTTTACGACCGCACCTAGGGTGAGTGTGAGGAACAGGTTCTCCCCGAGAAGCCCCTCCTCCCAGAAAGACGCTGTTGTGTTCATGTTCACCACCTCATAAGGAAGTTCGGAAGGGACAGTCCTTCTCCCACCGCGTTCAGTCCTTCTTTTGGAGCTCTTCCAGTGTTGTTGACCTCAGGATTGTGGTTCTTCATCGTGACAATTAGCAAGGGGTAATACGCTTTTGTGCCCTCATAGTACATGGAGGTTTTCCAGATCGGGATTATGACCCTCTCAAGGGACTTCCACTCGGGGGAGGGGTTTGATACTATGAGCTTTGCCGCTCCGATGGAGTCTGGCTCCTTTAAATAGAAGGGGCTAACGTGGTAGCGGCAGATTACGCCGGCTTCGAGTGCCCCGTATAGGGCGTATTTCTCCCTGCCCACTAATAAGTGGTCCACACTCAGCCCCCCAACTTTAACGTCTATTTCTATCGGAGCCTCAATAAACCCCGCTAGAGAATCGTGGGGGGACACTATAAGGGGCTCCTTGAACTTTACCATGAGAAGCCTCACGCCGTAGCCGGTTGCCGGTGCCGGGAGAACCTTAAGTTTTTCCCCGTTACTTTTGATTATCTTCTCCACTTCATCCCGCCTGTATCTAACCAAGCTTTCGCTCTCCTCTACAAGGTGAATTTTTTTATCACCAAATTTGATGAACTGGGTCTTTAATTCATGCTCGCCAAACATGTTGGGAAATTAGAAAGGGGAGATATAAATTTTTTCCTAAATTCTTTGAAAGTCTATGTCCTCTATTTTTATATGTACAAAGATATTCAGGCCTTCGCTAATGAAAACTCCTTTGCTCTCTATAGGAATCGGAAGTGTCGCTGTTAATGTGGCTTCACCTTGTCCTTGGGCATTTCCAAAGGTGTATGTCCATTTAACATTGGAAACTTTGAACGATTTTCCTCCTAAAGTAATACTTCCGTCAGGGTTTATTTCATAGTTAAACATGTATCCCATAACTCCCCACGAGTCTTTCTTAGCTTTGTAAAGGTCTTCCCCAGAAATTGCTTCCCATATTCCAAAGGTGTAAAAACCATACCAGCTTGTGTAGATATTCTCGACGTCCGGGATATCGGAGATTATATCAATACTCCCCTCCTGATATGGCATTGAGCTCATATCTCCGACTGCTGCAGGGTTGTAGAAAAGGAATTTTTGATCTCCATATGTTATGGATACACCAACAGCACCCCCGCCTCCCGCATATACTGTTCCGTATATTGTTATAAAGTCAAGAGAAGGTAGAAGGAAGAATGTATCACTATCTTCAGTTCTCTCCTTTACCCAAACTTTAAATTCTAGCGGATTTTCCATCTCCTTCCCTTTAATGGGGGTTATCTTTCCATAGTATTCATAGACTTCAAATTCACCTAAATCAACCTTCTGCTGTTCTCCTGTTTCCATATTAATCTGATTTCCATATACGTGTATTTTCACCTCTCCACGTTTCTTTTCCACTTCATATTCGTAAATTTCCCCTCCTTCCTCCGTTCTAACCCGAAGATAGTACTTGACATAACTTATCAAGTATTGCTCTCCATCTATCATTACTGGGTGATAAGCATCCCAAGGAGTTTCCCAAATTGCAGGAGGTTGAGCTTCAGTGGAAGTCTCCGATAGTGACTCCGTTGTAGTGTACTCTTCAGTTTCTGTGAAAGACTCGCTTTGACTTTCAGTCTGACTCTCCATGGCACTGCTTGCTTCTTCCTTAATGCTCTCAGTAATCTTTTCCCCACCTATACAGCCACTAATTATTACGAGCCCTACTAAAAGCAGGGCCAGAGTATAGTCAATTTTCTTCATCATTATCGCCCCCTGAGAAGTCCGCAAAAAACAAAGCGGACAACAATATAATAAATTATTAAGACACGTAAATATAAATAGTTTTCTAATTTTCAAATAAATTCCCAAGATCAAAAAAGAATCTAATGGCTAAGATTTTAATAGATGCGGATTCTCCAAAATTTCAAAGAAGGAGATCCACCTCAGCCCTTTATCTTCTGCGATCATCTTTGGTATATCAACAACCAAGGGCACTTTTTGGATCACCGCAATGTCCGAACTTGCAACTACTTCAAACCTCTTTAAATCATGATCTGGAGCCTTAGATAGCTCAACTTTTCCAGGAACCTTGAAATTCACCATAATTTCTTCAGTTAGGTTAGCTATCTCTCCACTTCTGCTCACAGGAGAATCGTATAAAAACCATACTTCTTTAACCCCGATATTACTCAAAAACCCTACCAGTAACTCGAGAATTTTTGAAGTATTTTCATGTAGTCTGTAACCTCTTTGATGTTTTAAATCTCTTAAAAAGCCATCTTCACATAGAATTGCTTTTCCTTCCAGTAGAGATTCAAGAGTTATCAGGACATTAAATCCGTCAATACCGATAATTTCCCCCCTGAGGCCGTCTTCTTTTACCAGTTTCCTTTTCCTTTCTTCAATTTCCCTGTCTGAGAAAACACATCTCATTAAAAAATACCTCTCTTTGGAAGTGAGAAGATAGTGGTTAGCCACGAATTCAAGAGCATACTTTTTCCGATATCCCCTATTCAAGAGATATTTCAAATCTTCATAAGCCAAGAGGAGAGAAGACATTATACCACCTTTTCTAAGATTTCGTCACCAGCGTGTATCCTAATCCTAACTTTCCCGCTCAAAAGAGAGCTTTTGACTTTCTTTGTAAGGATCTCATCCACCTGGAATACCCCAGCTAAATGCTTCATCCAAGCTTCCACGAGAATAGGGGCCTCCTGATCTCCCTCTTTTATCTCCACTTTATCTATAGCCAAGGCCGAAACTGCATGAATATCAACTTTGTCCTTCTTGTATGCCAGTCTGCTCCTCCCCTCTTCCATATCACAGCCATCTGCTATCTTCACGCAGCTACCCTCAATTGTAGTACATGGAACAGCTTCATCGTGGGTGTAAATGGCATTTAGAGTTAAGGCCTTTAAAAGAAGCCAGTCTTCTTTCTCGAATTCTTTTACAAGTTCATATATTATAGGCTCAGCGAGAAGAACACTGAACTGGTAGTGATTATCCCTGTGAATCATGTTCCCGATATCGTGAAACAGTGCTCCAAAAGCCACTATAAACTTGCTCCACTCGATGGATTTGTCAAGTTTCTCTGCTGTTGTCTCAATTCCGAACTTTTTAAGGATTTTCAAGACTTCAAGGGCTCGTCTCGTTGTCAGAAGAACGTGTATGGCACCGTGGTCATTAAACTGATAAATGTTAAGCACTATGTAATTTGTTGTATCAAAGTAGTGCTTGTACTTTTTGTAAGCTCTTTCGTAGAGAGAGTAAAGGTTTTCATTTTCCAAAAGCTCTTTTATCCCTCCTAAAAGTTCCTCCTCAACATACATTTTTCCACCTCTTATATAGAAAAGGGTTTAATTAGATTTAAAGGTTTTTAAAAGAGAAAAAAACTGGTCTGGAGCCTGTTTTGATGGTAGCCCCGCGGGGATTCGAACCCCGGTCGCGGGATCCAGAGTCCCGCATGCTTGGCCGCTACACCACGGGGCTGTGTTCGATGTTAAGTTAAGTGGAGTATTTATAAATCTTATCTACTACGATTTCCTCCCTTAGTGAAAGATCATTAAGTTTGGGTGTTATTCTTCATCATTTTTTTGTTAATTATTAATAGAAAGATTTTTATTTTTGCCATTTATATGTTAATAGGTGGTAGTGTGAAAACGGTTGTGTGTCCATATTGTGGGTTTGGGTGCAAACTTCTTGTTGATCCTCAAACACTAATTGTTAAACCTTACAGGGGTGAACCAAACAGAGGAAGACTCTGTCCAAAAGGCCTCTATGCAATGGAGTTTGCCTTATCAAAAAATAGGGTCAAAAGGCCATTAAAACGCAATAGAAATGCTTTAAAACCCATAACTTGGGGCCAAGCTATTGAAGAAATATCTCACAAACTTCTTGAAATAAGGGAAGTTTATGGCCCGGATGCGGTTGCTTTTATATCCTCCTCAAAGATTAGCAACGAAGAGAATTACCTCCTTCAAAAAATAGCCAGACTTTTTGGGACAAATAATATTGATAACTGTGCAAGGATTTGTCATGAAGCCAGTGTCCATGCGCTCAAAACTACAATAGGAACAGGAACTCAAACAAACCCCTACGAAGATATAGAGAACTTTGGAGCCATACTCATCTGGGGTTATAATCCTGCTGAAACCCATCCTGTAATAATACACTACATAAAGAAGGCCAAAAAGAGAGGGGCCAAGATAATAGTCGTTGATATTAGGGAAACTATCACGATGAATCTTGCCGATTACAAGTTTGTTATAAAGCCGGGCACTGACATAGTGCTTGCCAATGCCATAATGAACGTTATAATTAGGGAAGAACTTTACAATGAGGAATTCATCAAAAACAGAACAACCGGATTTTCAGAGGTTCGAATGGCCGTTATGAAGTATACCCCCGAATATGCAGAGAAAGTTACTGGGGTTCCGGCCACACTAATTCAAAAGGCTGCAAGAGAGTTTGCCTTAGCTGGAAGTGGAGCCATTATGTGGGGTATGGGAGTGACTCAACACGTTTCTGGAGTTGAGAATGTTCTTGCTATAATAAATATTGCACTTCTTCTTGGTTATATTGGCAACAGAGGCGGTCTCTATCCAATGCGCGGTCAAAACAATGTTCAAGGAGCTGCATATATGGGCGCTCTGAGCGAGTTTTTACCTGGATATATCCCTTTGGAAGATGAAAAGTTCAGGAAAAGAGTTGCTTCTCTATGGGGAGTTGAAAACATTCCAATCGAGAGGGGATTATATTTAACCGAAGTTTGGGATGCAATAGAAAGAGACGACATAAAGGCACTTTACATTATAGGAGAAAATCCAGCTGTTAGTGAAGCCAATTTTGGCCGCGTTAGAAAGGCCCTTAGAAAGCTAGACCTACTAATAGTCCAAGACCTATTTATAACAAAAACAGCACGTTATGCTCACTATATTCTCCCCGCTTCAGCTTTTTGTGAAAAAGACGGGTCTTACATGAACAGCGAACGTAGAATTCAGTGGAGCGAGAAAGTCCTTGAACCCTTAAATGACTCTAAGCCAGATTGGAAAATACTAACCATGTTAGGGAAAGGCCTTGGTTTGCCGGGATTTAATTATTCAAGTGTAGAAGAAATAACAAAAGAATACTTCTCTCTTTTTCCAGAGTTAGAAGAAAAAGATATAGAAGACCTCAAAAGTGAGAATGGAATCTTCCTTCCAAGAAAGAGACTTCACACATGGGAATTCGCAACCCCAAATGGAAAAGCACGATTTATAGCTGTGGAACAAATCCCTCCATGGGAAAGCACCAATGGAGAATATCCATTCGCCCTAACAACGGTAAGACTCATAAGTCACTATAATACGGGAGAAATGACATTGAGGAGTCCCTCTTTAACTAAGCTCATGGGAGAACCAAAAATACTAATAAATGCAGAGGATGCAAAATATCTTGAGATAGAGGACAATGACCTCGTAGAAATTGAAACAAGACGAGGGAAAATACGTATGAGGGCGAAAATTGGAAAAGTAGCCCGTGGAGTAGTAGCAGTTCCATTCCATTTTAAAGCCAATAAGATTACCAATAATGCCCTTAACAAGGCTGGAACACCAGAATTTAAATTTTCAGCGGCAAAGATAAGAAAACCTAAAAGTGGAAAGCCCATTCTGGATAATTACCTGTAAGACAGGCCAAACATAGCTCTCCTTTTCCTACAGCTTTTTTTAGTCCATTCACACTAAGATAGGCCAGACTATCAGCATTTATGGCTTTTTTAACTCTATCAACGCCCCCAAACGCTGCTATCAACTCATGCCTAGTTGGGATATCTATTCCCATATAGCAAGGATGTCTTATCGGTGGAGACGCTATTCTCACATGAACTTCCTTTGCCCCAGCCTTCCTTAACATCGCCACAATTCTTCTCATTGTGGTCCCTCTAACTATAGAATCATCAATGAGAACTACACGTTTTCCACTGACAATCTCCCTGACAGGGGAAAGCTTGAGTTTTACTTTAAGTTCTCTATAAAACTGACCAGGCATTATGAAAGTTCTACCTATGTAACGGTTTTTTATTAACCCCTCGGCGTAGGGTATTCCACTTATCTGAGAAAACCCTAGTGCAGCGGCCCTCCCTGAATCAGGTACAGGTATGACGACCTCTGCATTTGCCGGGCTTTCAAGTGCAAGTTCACGGCCCATTTTAACACGAGCCGAATATACACTTACCTCATCAAGAACACTATCTGGGCGGGCAAAATATATGTACTCAAAAACACAGTGATGATGTTTCTCCTTAACTAGGACCTTATTTTCAACATCATCAGAGATTAAAAACACCTCTCCAGGTGCAACGTCCCTGATATCTTCAACAAAAAGTCTTAAAGCGGAATCTTCCGATGCAAAATAATGTCCATCCCCTATACCATAGCTGAGGGGCCTAAACCCAACCGGATCTCGGGCGACCAAAATTTTACCATCAAAGAGAAAAGCAACAGAATAAGCTCCTTTAACCTCATTAAAAACTTCTCTCATAGCTTCAAACTCATCACCCGTCTCTCTGAGGTGCCAGAGAAAAGAAATCCCTAAAAGCTCTGAATCAACTGAGTGCCTAAATTTAACACCTTTTTTCTCATACTTCCTCCTTAAGGGGAGAAAATTAGTAAGTGTCCCGTTATGAGCTACTGCTATTTTCTTCCCATGGCAAGAAGTTTCGAGAGGTTGAGTTTCATTAAGGGACCCTGAGGTAGAGTAACGGACGTGGGCAATAACCATGTTTGATTTAAGTCTTGATAGTTCGTTGCCTCGAAAAACTTCAGAGACCAATCCCCTACCAGCCAAAGTCCGTATTTTGTGCCTCCATACACTTATTCCAGCACTTTCCTGACCGCGGTGCTGAAGGGCAATAAGAGCATAGTATGCCTTCTTGGAAGCATTTTCGGTTTTGGCTGCAAAGATTCCGCATTTTTCCCTCATAACTTCCCCTCACAAAGTATTGACTTATAAATGTTAATCAAATCCTAGTATCGAGAGCATTTTAACATTGTTAACTTAAAAAGTTTGCCCTATTATTTAACATTAAATTGTCAAAACAAAGCTTAAATATTATATAATTTTACATAAAAATGGTGATAGTTATGGAAATTTATGAAGGCAAAGCTAAGAAGGTAATCCCCTTGGATGACGGGAAAGTCATAATAGAGTTTAAAGATGATGCAACAGCTTTTAACGGGAAGAAAAAAGCACAGTTCAAAGGTAAAGGATGGCTTAACGCTCAAATAAGTGCCATTCTCTTCAAAGTACTTGAAGAAAAGGGTATCAAAACCCACTTTATAGGAGTCGCTGGTGACAATAAGCTCATTGTAGAGAAGCTCAAGATGTATCCAGTTGAAGTCGTTGTTAGAAACGTGATTGCTGGAAGTCTGAAAAAAAGATTGCCCTTAAAAGAGGGTACAGAACTTTCAGAACCAATAGTAGAGCTCTATTACAAAAATGACGATCTTGGAGATCCCATGATAAACCATTATCATGCAAAAGTCCTTGGAGTGAGTGAGAGAGAACTTAAAGAAATCGAAAATATAGCCTTAAAGGTAAATAATATCTTAAAAGAGTATTTCGCTCAAAGAGGGATAATTCTAGTTGACTTTAAACTCGAATTCGGCAAAAATGAGAGAGGCGAGATAATCCTTGGAGATGAGATAAGCCCAGATACTTGTCGTTTCTGGGATGCCGAAACAAAAGAGAGCCTCGATAAAGACGTTTTCCGCTTTGACAAAGGAGAGCTTATAAATGCTTATGAAGAGCTCTATAAGCGTCTCACCGCATAAACCCCCTTTCTTAATCTGTTTTTTATATTTTAGTTCCAAATGAAGTTATAGAAAAGAACTAAAGCCTTACCCTATAATTATCAACTATTATCCCCTTATCCTCTGTAACCTTTCCAATCTCAAAACTTGGATAATGCTTGTTCAGTGTTTCAAGCGCATCTTCTTTGTCTTTTTCATCCACAACGACTACAAAACCAACCCCCATATTGAATACTTTAAACATCTCATCTAAAGGCACGCCGTTCTCATGGATTAGCTTAAAAATCCCGCTTATTGGAGGCATTTCTAGGGAAAATCCATAGCTAGTGAGCCGCTTTAGATTAAGCAGGCCCCCTCCGGTGATGTGTGCCAAACCATGAACCTCCACCCTTTTGAGCAGCTCAAGGACTGCCTTCACATAAATCCTTGTTGGCTCAAGCAAGTGCTCCCAGAGCTTTTTGCCTTCAAACTCGTATTCAAGTCCATATTTGGGAATTAAAAGCTTTCTTGCAAGGGTTAAACCGTTGGAGTGAATCCCCGAGCTTGATATCCCTATTACTGCATCCCCCGGATTTATATCCTTTCCAGTCACCACTTTATCTTTCTCAACAACCCCAATGGCCGTTCCGGCAAGGTCAAAGCCGTTCACGAGCTCTGGTAAGACCGCGGTTTCACCACCAACTATGGCTATCCCCGACTGTTTTGCACCCTCATAGATACCCTTTGCTATTTCCTGAAAAACCTCTTCATCTGGCTCTCTAACAGCAAGATAATCTACCAGAGCTACGGGTTCAGCTCCCAAGCATATCAAATCGTTTACATTCATTGCTATCATATCTACCCCAATGTTGTCGTATTTTCCAACTGCCTCTGCAACCAAGGTTTTGGTTCCAACCCCATCCGTCGTCATTGCAAGATAAAAGCTTCCAAAGTCCATAAGCGCAGCGTAATGACCAATATCTTCTTTTGGTTCGCCAATTTTTCCTCTTCTAAACTCAAAGGTAGCCTTTGCAAGAGAAATAATACTTTTCAAAGCTTTTTGAGTTTTTTCATCATCGACACCAGCCTGAGCATATGTCAGCATGAACATCACCGAAAGGTGTTTGAGAAAAGGCTTTAAAAATTTTATCATTTTTATGTTCAAAAACTCTTAAATATTTCCACAATTTTAACATACAAACGTCAATGAATTTAGGTGATACCCATGATAGGTATTAGAGATGAAATTGGAACTCCCTTAACGGATTCTGCTGTCAAGATAATGCTCCTTGGAAGCGGGGAGCTTGGAAAAGAGATAGCCATAGAGGCCCAAAGATTGGGAGTGGAAGTTATCGCAGTTGATCGATATCCAAATGCTCCGGCCATGCAGGTAGCCCATAAGGCCTATGTGGGTAATATGAAGGATAAAGACTTCCTCTGGAGCATTGTGGAGAGAGAAAACCCCGACGCGATAGTGCCAGAAATAGAGGCCATAAACCTTGACGCTCTATTTGAGCTTGAAAAGGAAGGCTACTTTGTTGTCCCAAATGCTAAAGCAACTTGGATCGCAATGCACCGCGAGAGAACGAGGGAGACGCTCGCAAAGGAAGCAAAAGTTCCTACATCGAGATACGCCTACGCAACAACCCTAGATGAGCTTTATGATGCATGTGAAAAGATTGGCTACCCATGTCACACCAAGGCAATAATGAGCTCCAGTGGGAAGGGATCTTACTTTGTCAAAGGCCCTGAAGACATACCAAAGGCATGGGAAGTTGCAAAAAAGAAAGCTCGTGGCAGTGCTGATAAAATAATAGTTGAGGAGCATATAAACTTTGACATTGAAATAACCGAACTGGCAGTGAGGCACTTTGACGAGAACGGAAAGATAGTTACTACTTTCCCAAAGCCAGTCGGCCATTATCAAATTGAAGGAGACTATCACTCAAGCTGGCAGCCGGCCGAAATTTCAGAAAAAGCAGAACGTGAGGTGTATAGAATAGCCAAAGCGATTACCGATGTTCTTGGAGGTCTTGGAATCTTTGGAGTTGAGATGTTCGTCAAAGGGGACAAAGTATGGGCCAACGAAGTCTCTCCAAGACCCCACGACACTGGAATGGTGACCATGGCGTCTCATCCTACCGGCTTCTCCGAATTTGGGCTCCATGTAAGAGCGATTTTGGGACTTCCAATTCCAGCGGTGGAAGAGGAGGGTGTTAGAAAGTTCCCAGTTCTAACGCCGGCTGCAACCCATGTGATCTTGTCAAACCAAGAGGGCTACGCTCCAAAGTTCAGGAACGTTTTTAGAGCATTGAATATTCCAAACACGACCGTTAGGTTCTTTGGAAAGCCCGAAGCGTATATAGGAAGGCGCCTTGGCGTTACCCTTGCATGGGATAGTAACGTTCAAGTGGCAAAGAGGAAGGCAGAGCAAGTTGCCCACATGATAGAGCTCAAAACAAGAAGCGGGGAATGGCAGAGCCAAGATTTCATTAAGGAGAAGCATCTGCTTTGAGTTTGTTTTTCTATTTGAGTTTCCTTCTTATTTCCCAGCAAATCAGCTTCAACATCTTTCCAACCCGCTTTATACGTAGCACCTTTTTCAACCGAAATCCTTAAAAAGATTCTAACCAGAATCATTCTCATGAGAATCATTCCAAGAAGAATTGAAGTTGCACAGTTTGAGAGTGAAGGCTGGAAAATGCTCTATGGAAGAAGGAAGACAGGAAAAACTTTCCTTGTTCAGCACTTCCTTGAATATGATAGATTTTACTTCGTAAATCGGGATGGAACCATACTCGATTTAACATCAGGAAAATACATGAACTACGATGAATTTCGGAGAGAATTCCTTGATCATCTCGGAAAAGAGAAAATCGTAATAGATGAGTTTCACCGCCTTCCAGATGGCTTTCTTGATCTTCTCCACGCTCACTCAACTTTGGATAGCGAGCTTATCCTTATAACTTCGACCCTATGGCTGACAGTGAGAATTCTCTCAATGCGTGAAAGTCCTCTCCTTGGGATATTGCTTCCTATCAAAGTCGGTCTAATCGACGAAAGGGAAATTCTCGTAGAACTGTCGAGGGAAGTCAATGGAAAAGAGCTTATTGAAGCTTCAACGTACCTCCGTGAGCCGATGCTTGTGCCTTCTTATAAGCCACCGCTCAGAGAGTTCCTAACTGATTACCTACACTCATCGGGCCCAATTATCAAGGATATCATAGGAGAAACCTTCACTGAAGAGGAAATTTTCTTCTCTGAGGTTTACCAAGGTGTTCTCCATTCTATAGCAGACGGAAAATCAAAAAGCGGCGAAATTGGAAGCTACCTACTTTCCAAAGGGTTAATCGAATCCCCTTCCAGCATCCAGAAGTATCTTAGAGTATTGTCCTCGATGGAGTTCATAAAGAAAAAGCCAATCCATGGAAAGAAAAGGCGCTTCCGCTACTCAATAGCATCTCCCCTCCTCGACCTTCACTTCTACCTTGAGGCAAAGTACGCCTACACCGAGCTTGAGACACCCAAAGAGTTCATCAGGAAAGCCGTTGATGAAAAGGTTCCAAGGCATGTTGAAAGCTTCATTGAGAGCCTTCTGGCTAAGACTTATGGTTTAAGACCGGTGAAAGTTGAGCTCCCAGCTCTTGAACTTGATATCGCGTTAATGGGCTTCAGCAAACTTGAGCTGGTAGGAGAGGTCAAGTGGAGAAGCAGGGTTAAGCGTGAAGAAGTGAAAAAAATTGAAGAGAAGCTTTCTAAATTCAAGTGCAGGAAAGTTCTTGTTGTTCCATCTGAAGACGCCCTCGAAAGAGAACCTAAAACGATTGAGGTATTAACTCCCGAAGATCTCCTAGAAATTGCAAAAAGAAGCTTGGAAGCACTTGTTTAACTCCGTATCCTTTCCTTGTATTTCTCAAGCTTTTGCTTAAGTTCCTCATCTTTTAGTGCCAAAATCTCAATGGCAAGCAGTGCTGCGTTCTTTCCATTGTCTATCCCCACAGCAACTACCGGGACTCCCGGAGGCATTTGGGTAATGCTCAAGAGAGCATCCAAACCGCCGAGCTTTGCTGAAACGGGAACTCCTATCACAGGCTTAGTCGTATGAGCCGCTATCATTCCTGGTAAGGCGGCGCTTAAACCAGCTATGGCAATAAAGACATCGTAGTCTTTCTTTGCTAATTCCTCAACTTTTTCGGGTTTCTATGGGCAGATGCCACTTCTACATCATAGCTAACTCCGAAGTCACCAGGCACTTTCGTAACCTTCTCCGCAATGTGAGAATCACTCTTGCTTCCCATCACTACAAGCACCTTCATAACACCACCGGATTTCTCTGGGAAGTTTACCCTTATAAATTTTGTCATTTAGATGTCAAAATAAAGCTTAAAAACAAAGAATTTTAACAAATTCATGGTGAAGATTATGCGCGTTTTACTCGTGGGTGGGGGAGGAAGAGAGAACGCAATCGCCGAGGCTCTTTCAACGGATGCAGAGCTTTATGTAGTCGCAAAACATAAAAATCCCGGGATTAAAAGAATTACAAAGGAATATGGCCTTACTAAAGAGACTGATGTTCAAAAAGTCCTCGATTTTGCTCTGAAGTGGAATGTTGATATGGCCTTTATTGGCCCAGAATCTCCTCTGGAGAAAGGAATCGTTGATGTTCTTGAAGAAAATGGCATCCCAACAGTTGGCCCTTCAAAAGAAGCAGCTCAACTTGAAACAAACAAAGCCTTTGCAAGACAAATAATGGAGAAATACAAAATTCCGGGAAGGAAATTGTTCAAAGTTTTCGATGACGTTGCTGAAATGAAAACATGGATAGATGAGTTTGGAAAACCAGTTGTTGTTAAACCCCTTGGACTTACCGGGGGCAAAGGAGTTAAAGTCGTCGGGTACCAGCTCAAAGACAATGAAGAGGCAAAGGAATATGCAAAGGCCTTGATAGAGAAGGATGGGAAAGTCCTCGTTGAGGAAAGAACTGATGGCGTGGAGTTCACCTTCCAGGTTTTCACAGATGGAAAGAAAGTTATTCCAATGCCTCTGGCTCAAGACTACCCCCATGCGTATGAGGGTGATGTGGGCCCAATAACCGGCGGAATGGGCTCTTATTCTTGTGAGGATCATTTACTGCCATTTATACCAAGAGAAGATTATCACAAAGCTCTTGAGACTCTGAAAAAAACAGTTAAAGCTATGTATAAAGAGGGAACTCCTTACAAAGGTATTCTATATGGCCAGTTTATGCTTGCAAACGATGAGCCAAAGATTATAGAGTTTAATGCCCGTTTTGGGGATCCAGAGGCCATGAACGTTCTACCAATTTTGAGAACTTCTCTTGTAGAGATTGGAGAGAGCATCATCGATGGCGATCTAAAGACAGCGAAGTTTGAGAAAAAAGCTACTGTTGTGAAGTATGTAGCGCCCAAAGGTTATCCCACTGATCCAATAAAGGGGGTTAAAGTTCAAATCAGCGAGGATAAAATCAAAAAAGAAGGGGCTAAGATCTACTATGCCTCGATAGATGAAGACTTCACAATGCTTGGTTCAAGAGCATTGGCCATTGTGGGAATATCCGATTCTTTAGAGGAGGCTGAAAAAATAGCCTCTGCAGGGATAAAACATGTTAAGGGCGAAATTTTCTACCGCGCTGATGTAGGAACTAAAGAGAGCATCGTAAAAAGGATTGAACTTATGAAAGCAATTAGAGGTGAGTGAAATGATTGAAAGAGAGCAGATCCTGGAAGTTTTGAAGAATTATGATAAAGAGAACATAATTATTGGGGCGATTGGGAGCCACTCTGCCCTTGACATAGCAGATGGAGCCAAGGTCGAAGGCTTCAAAACTATTATTGTTTCCCAAAAGGGAAGACACAGGACATATGCTGAGTATTTTAAGCAAAAAACAACAAAAGATGGCTTAGCAAAGGGATTTATTGATGAGGTAATAGTTTTGGAGAAGTTCGCCCAAATCATTGAGATTCAAGAGGAACTGAGGAAGAAAAACGTCATCTTTATCCCGAACCGCTCCTTCGTGGTTTATACAGGCATTGATAAAGTTGAAAACGAATTTCTGGTGCCGCTCTTTGGAAGCAGGAACCTATTAAGGAGCGAGGAGAGGAGCGAAGAAAAAAGCTACTACTGGCTTTTGGAAAAAGCCGGACTTCCCTATCCCGAGCCTGTTAAGCCGGAAGAAATTGATGACGTTGGCCTTGTGATTGTTAAGCTCCCTCACGCAAAGAAGAGGCTCGAGAGAGGTTTCTTCACTGCTGCAAGCTACAAAGAGTTTAAAGAGAAGGCTGAAAGGCTTATGAAACTCGGCGTAATCACTGAGGAAGATTTGAACAAAGCAAGGATTGAACGCTATATTATAGGACCGGTATTCAACTTTGACTTCTTCTATTCGCCGATAGATGGGGATATTGAGCTCCTTGGAATAGACTGGCGCTTTGAGACAAGTTTGGATGGCCATGTTAGATTGCCAGCTCCACAGCAGCTGACTTTGCCCGAGCATCAGTTTGAACCTGAGTACACTGTTTGTGGTCATGCAAGTTCCACTCTTAGAGAGTCCCTCCTGGAGAAAGTCTTCGATATGGCCGAGCGCTACGTAGAGGCTACAAAGAAGTACTACTCACCCGGTGTTATTGGGCCCTTCACGCTTCAAACGACCGTTGATAAGGATTTGAACTTCTATATCTATGATGTTGCTCCAAGAACCGGAGGAGGAACAAACATTCACATGGCAATGGGCCACCCCTATGGAAACGCTCTCTGGAGGAAACAGATGAGCACTGGAAGGAGGATTGCGCTTGAAATTAAGAGAGCAATCGAGCTGGGTGAGCTTGAAAAGGTTGTTACATGAGGTGATGACCATGAAATATAAGGCAAAAATTATTGTCCATCTAAAGGAAGGATTGAACGATCCTGAAGGGAGAGTTATTGGAAAGGCACTCAAAAATTTGGGCTATAAAATTGGTGAGTTGAAGGTTCCAAAGTACTTTGAACTCACTTTTGAAAGTGAAAATCCTGAAAAAGACGTAGAAGAGATGTGTCGTCGTTTGCTCGCGAACCCTGTCATACATACATATTCTTATGAGATAGAACGCTTAGGTGAGTGAGATGCCCAAGTTTGCCGTTATAGTATTCCCAGGGACAAACTGCGACTTTGAGACCGTTGAAGCAATTAAAAAAGCCGGTGGAAAAGCGGAGAGGGTCTGGTATAAGTCATCCCTCAAAGACTTTGACGGCGTGGTTTTGCCAGGAGGCTTTAGCTATGCAGATTATTTGAGAGCCGGAGCAATAAGCGCGAGGGCAGAGATAATGGAGGAAGTTAAAGCTCTCGCCAGTGAGGACAAACCAATTTTAGGAATTTGCAACGGATTTCAAATCTTAACCGAAAGCGGCCTTTTGCCCGGAGCATTAAGACCAAACAAGGTTCCAAGGTTTCTATGCAAGTGGGTTTACCTTAGAGTTAACGATACCCAAACAGCGTTTACCAAATTCTATGAAGAAGGAGAAGTCATTAGAATGCCAATAGCCCATGCTGAAGGGAATTACTATACCGATTCTCCGAAAGTTAGAATTGTCTTCCAGTACAGCGATGAAAAAGGAAAGATAACGGAAGATGCAAATCCAAATGGTTCTATCTTGAACATCGCCGGAATAAGCAATGAAAAGGGGAACGTTCTCGGCATGATGCCCCATCCAGAGAGAGCGAGCGACAAATGGCTCGGGAGCGAGGATGGATTAAAGGTGTTCAAGTCAATGGTAGAATACGTTAGGAGGTGATTCTCATGTTTCCTCACGAGGAAAAGCTAATAAAAGAGAGGCTTGGCAGGGAACCGAACGAAGTTGAAAAGGCCATGCTTGAGGTCATGTGGAGCGAGCATGCTTCCTATAAATCAAGCAGAAAATGGCTCAAGCTTTTGCCGACAGAAAATGAGCACGTTATTTTGGGCCCAGGAGAAGATGCGGGTGTTGTGAAGTTTGATGATAACACCGCAATAGTCGTTGGAATAGAGAGTCACAATCATCCCTCAGCTGTTGAGCCCTACGGTGGAGCGGCCACTGGAGTTGGCGGAATCGTAAGAGATATCCTCTGTATGGGGGCAAGACCAATAGCTCTGCTCGACCCCATACGCTTCGGGCCCCTTGGGAAAGAGCGCAACCGCTATCTCTTTGAGTATGTTGTTAAGGGAATAGCTGATTATGGGAACAGAATAGGTGTCCCAACAGTTGGAGGGGAAACGGAATTTGATGAAAGCCTTGACAACTACACACTTGTGAATGTGGCATGCATTGGTTTAATGAGGCCTGAAGAGCTTGTGCACAGTTATGTTGAGGAGAGCGGTCTGCTTTTGGTTTTGGTGGGAAACAAAACAGGAAGAGATGGAATTCATGGAGTTACATTTGCGAGCGAAGAGCTAAGCGAGAATGCGGAAGAGGAAGACCGTTCTGCGGTGCAAATTCCCGACCCCTTTACGGAGAAGCTGTTGATTGAAGCAACTCTTGAAGCAGTGCACACAGGTAAGGTAAAAGCTCTTAAAGATCTCGGCGGTGGTGGTTTAACGTGTGCTTCGTCGGAAATGGCTGGAAAGAAGGGCTTTGGTGCAGTAATCTATGCAGACAGAGTACCCCAAAGAGAGCCGAACATGAATCCTATGGAAATCATGATTTCAGAAAGCCAAGAAAGAATGCTTTTTGCCGTTAGAAAGGAGGACTTAAATGAAATCACAAAAATCTTTGAGAAATATGATCTTGAATGGACTGTAGTAGGTGAAACCATAGAAGAACCTCGATACATTGTTTACTGGAATGACGAAAAAATAGCAGACCTTCCTATAGATCTCCTGGCAGACGTTCCCATAATAGAGTGGGAAGCTAAATCATATGATATTGAAAAGGATGTACAAACACCAGAAATCAGCATTGAAGAGGCCCTCCTTGAGGTTCTCTCAAGCCCGAACATAGTAAGCAAAGCATGGATATGGCAACAGTATGACCATGAAGTTCAAGGGAGGACGGTCTTAAAACCTGGCCTTGATGCAACAGTTCTCAAGATAAACGATGAACATGGTTTGGCCTTCGTGAGCGATGGAAATCCCTCCTATTCTCACTTAAATCCATATCACGGAGCAATGAGCGCTGTTGCTGAGGTGGTAAGAAACCTCGCTAGTGTTGGAGCAAGGCCCCTAGCACTCGTAGACAACCTTAACTTTGCCTCACCTGAAAGGCCCGAAGTTTACTGGAGCTTCATAGAAACCATTAAAGGATTGGCTGATGCAGCGAAAGCTTTTGGTCTAGCCTATGTCAGTGGGAACGTTAGTTTCTACAATGAGGTAGGAAAAAAACCCATAAAACCAACACCAGTTGTTGCTGGTCTCGGAAAAGTGAAGCTTGAAAACATTACAACAATGGACTTCAAAGACAAAGGCGATTTAATAGCGGTAGTGGGAACCACTAAAAAAGAGCTTGGAGGAAGTGAGCTTTACAGAATTTTTGGCATTAACAAGGGGATTGCCCCGAGAGTCGACCTTGAAAGGGAGAAACAAAATGTTGAAGGTATTTTGAAAGCAATCGAGCTCAAGCTTGTCAAAGCTGTTCATGATGTAAGTAAAGGAGGACTGGCCATTGCACTTATAGAAATGGCAATTTCAGGGAATAAGGGATTCGAAGTGGACATAGAGAAGGTTCCAGCAGAGGGCGGGCTTTCTCCTCTAGAGGTGCTCTTTTCAGAAAGTCATGGCCGCTTTTTGATAAGCTTTGAAGAAAAGAACCTTGAAAAGATCAAGGCCATCTTTGATGAGTTCGCCGTTATTGGAAGGGTAGCAGAAGAAATGCTCATATTCAAGCATGAAAACAAAGAGGTCATAAATTCAGACTTAAGGCAGGTTAAAGCACTTTACAACTCACTTCCTAGTATTCTAGGAGAGTGAGACTTTTTTAAATTTTATACTCCCTATTTTACGGATTTTTAGACTGCATTCAACAAAAAGTTTTAAAACAGTCTCCCGAACAAATGTTCGGGGAGGGTCTTGAAGGTAGGAATAATCGGAAATGGAACAGCAGGATTAACAGCGGCCATATCTCTTGCAAAAAAGGGAAACGAGGTTTATATTGTCGGAGACACCATAAAAAAGACGAACTCTTACTTGGCCCAAGCAGGAATAGCTTTTCCAATCCTAGATGAGGACTCTATAAGAAAACATGTTCTGGACACAATTAACGCTGGTAGGCATTTAAATAACGAAGAAACTGTCTGGAGTGTCATTTCAAAATCGAGCGAGGCCTATGATTTTTTGCTTTCACTTGGGTTAGAATTTGAGGGAAACGAAATTGAAGGGGGGCATAGTTTTCCAAGGGTTTTCACAATTAAAAACGAAACCGGAAAACATATAATAAAGCTACTCTATATGAGAGCCAAAGAATTGGGCGTTCAATTCATCAAAGGACTTGCAGAATCAGTGGCTATCAAAAATAAAAAGTGTTATGGTGTGTTTCTCGATGGGGAGTTCTTAAAATTTGATGCCACAGTTTTGGCAACCGGGGGTTATACAGCATTATTCAAATACACAGCTGGTTCCCCTCTTAACTTGGGCACACTGATTGGAGATACCGTTATGAAGGGAGCACTGGCGAGAGATTTAGAATTTGTTCAGTTCCATCCCACTGGATTCATAGGAAAAAATGGAATAAAACTCATAAGTGAAGCAGTAAGAGGAGCAGGGGCGAAGTTAATCAACTCGGATGGTGAGAGGTTTATCAACGAACTTGAGCCAAGGGATATCGTTGCAAGGGCCATTTATATGCAAACCCAAGAGGGGAAAGAGGTCTATTTAGATGCCACTGATATAGAGGATTTCAAATCGAGATTTCCTCAGATATATGCCTTTCTCAAACAAGAGAACATAAACCCGAAAAGAGATATGATACCAATCTCTCCAATAGCTCACTACTCAATCGGGGGCCTAAGTGTTGACACTTATTACAGAACCAACGTCGAAAACTTGTATGCCATTGGAGAAGCGGCCGATAATGGATTTCATGGAGCGAACAGGTTGGCAAGTAATTCACTCTTAGAGTGCATTGTAAGCGGGCTTGAAGTTTCAAGGACCATTTTTAGAGAGAGACCAAAACTCAGAGAAAATATAGAGCCACTAAATACTAGTCAAGAAGCCGGGGATGTAGAGCAGATTAGAGAAGTGCTTTGGAAACATGCGGGAATTGTAAGAAGTGGAGAAAAACTCAAAGAGGGTATTAAAAAGCTTAAAAACATTGAAGCAGATAAGAGAATTAAATGCCTCGCAGAAGGCATTCTAAAGAGTGCCTTATGGAGAGAAGAGAGTAGAGGTGTGCACTATAGAGTAGATTTTCCATTCACAAGAGAGGAGTTTAAAACCCCCAGCTTTTGGAGGTGTTAACATGAATTTAGTTGAAGAGATCATGAGACTTAAAGAGGAAAAGAATGCAATAATATTGGCTCACAATTATCAGCTACCTGAGATACAAGATATAGCCGACTTTTTAGGGGATAGTCTTGAATTGGCTAGAAAGGCTGTAAATGTGGATGCGGATATTATAGTCTTTGCTGGCGTTGATTTTATGGCCGAAACTGCTAAAATCTTAAACCCCGAAAAGAAAGTTCTTCTTCCAACTAAGAGAGCCACATGCGCAATGGCAAACATGCTTAAAGTTGATCACATCCTCGAAGCCAAAAAGAAACATCCAAATGCTCCCGTTGTGCTTTATGTAAACACGACCGCCGAAAGCAAAGCTTATGCAGACGTGACTGTTACATCAGCAAATGCCGAGAAAATCATTGCAAAACTCGATGCTGAGACAATAATTTTCGGCCCAGATAACAATCTCGCCTATTATGTTGCAAATCGGACTGGAAAAAGGATTATCCCAATCCCAGAAGGGGGCCATTGCTATGTTCACAGGAAGTTCACCCTTAAGGACGTTGAGAGAGCAAGGGGGCTCTATCCCAATGCAAAGTTAATGGTTCACCCCGAGTGCAACCCAGAGGTTCAAGAGAAAGCCGATTTAATAGTCTCAACTGGCGGAATGGTTAGAAACGCCTGTCAGCATGATGAGTGGGTTGTCTTCACTGAAAAGGAAATGGTTTATAGGTTGCAAAAGCTCTATCCAGACAAAAAGTTCTATCCTGCAATTGAGGATGCCTTCTGCATTGGAATGAAATCAATTACACTCAAACACCTCTACGAGGCCCTTAGAGATGAGAAATATGAAGTTGATGTACCAGAAGAAATAGCACACAGGGCTAGAAAGGCCATCGAGAGAATGTTGGAGATGAGCAGGTAATTAAATAAGGAGATAAACTTTTCTACTTTCTTTACCTCTTAACTGAACAAGGTGGTGATGAAAAATGATTCCCCTTTCATACCTCCTCCGCTTCCTAGAGGAAGACACTCCCTTCGGTGATGTCACGAGTGAAGCTGTTATTCCCGAGGATTTGGAGGCAGAGGCTGTAATTTTAGCAAAGCAGGATGGGGTTATAGCGGGCTTGGAGGAAGCGAAAGCCCTCTTTGAGCACTTCGGCGTTAAAGTTGAGCTTAAAGTTAAGGACGGAGATGAAGTGAAAAAGGGAACTGTAGTTATAAACCTCAAGGGCAATGCAAGAAAGATTTTGCTGGTGGAAAGGACAGCACTAAACATCATAGGAAGAATGAGTGGCATAGCAACCCAAACTAGAAAGCTTGTTGGAAAAGTTAGGGCTGTTAACCCCAAAGTCAGGGTGGCAGGCACAAGAAAAACCCTCTTAAAGCCCTTAGACAAGAAGGCAATACTCATAGGAAATGGTGAACCCCACAGATTCAGCTTAAGCGATGCCATACTTATAAAAGATAACCATTTGGCATTAGTGCCGCTTGAAGAGGCCATTAAGCGGGCAAAAGCCTTTTCAGCTTATAAGATCGTTGAGGTCGAGGTGGAAAGCCTAGAAGATGCACTAAAAGCTGCCAAAGCAGGGGCTGATGTAATAATGCTCGATAACATGACACCAGGACAAATCAAGGAAGTCCTTGAAGCTTTAAAGCGTGACAGGCTCAGGGATAAAGTCAAAATTGAAGTGAGCGGTGGCATAACTGAAGAAAATATCCAGGATTATGCAAAGCTCGATATCGACGTTATAAGCCTCGGGGCTTTAACTCACAGTGTGAAGAACTTTGATGTCAGCTTGGAAATTCTTCATTAGTCCTTTTTCCTTTCCAGCAAAATTAAAAGCACCGAGAATGGAGCAAAGATTAGGAGGGACAGCCTAACCGAGATTTCTCCAATATTCACATCTCCGAAGATTCCATAGGCGAAGCCAAAGAGGAGCTGACCGAGGGTAGTCCCTAAGTTTGAAACAGCGTTCAGCCCACCAATGGATGCAGAGATTCTTGATGCCTTCATGGCCAAGAGCTTTCTTACGAGAGGCCTAAATGTGTGTATAGCAAATAAGGCCATGACCAAAGCTGGGAATACTGTATAAGGAGTTTTAATTGCGGCTAGAATTGGAGAAAGCGCTGCCAAAATCACTGCAAATCTAAGCACTCTCTCCTCTTTTCCAATATCGGCGAGCCATGAAGGAGCATATGCTAAGAGAGCACCAATTAACGAGGATAATCCAATGAGTGTAGCTGCGTTACCCTTTTCTATGCCCAACGCTTCGGCAACGTAGACATATGTTATGTCGCCGGAAGAGAAGGCTATCGTGAAGAAGAAAAGTCCGCTTAAAGCTAAGATTTTCTTTGCATCAAATGGGGCAGAGGCATTTTGGGTTCTTTTAGGCACAACCCACTTATAGAGGACATAATATGCTGTGAGCATCAGCAGGGAGGTTACAACGAAGGACAGCGATGCCAAGAGCATTTGAGCTTTTATGCCCAAGTCTATGGTGAGGGCGTAGGTGTAGTTTCCGAGGAACGCGGCAAAGTTCCCAAAGAGGAAGTATAAAGCGGTTACTCTTCCTTTGAGCTCTTTGGGTGAAGATATGACTATTACAAACTGAGCTATGGGCCAGGAGAGGCCGTTTAAAACGCCGTTCAAAAGCTTAATTCCAACAACCTGCACCCAAGAGTTCGTTAGGGCGTATAGGGGCATTACGAATGCGTTCCCAAACATCGCTAAAGCCCCTAAAAAGACCAACTCCTTCTTTTTCTCGAGGAGTGACCCACCAATTACAGAGGAAAAGGCTCGAGAGAGTACAAAAGCTATGGAAATTAATGAGATTGAAATCATTGAAGCGTTCAATACATCGCGTGTATAAAAGCCACAGCTGGAGTGGCCAATCTAAAGCCGATTGTACCTGTGAATGCCGATGCTATGAGTAAAGTTATGCCTAAAGTTTGTTTCCTCATTTTTACCAAGCATATTTGAAAGTATGAGATGTTAAAAAGGTATTTGTCCTATTTTAGGTACTTTCAGGATAACTTTGGCATCGCCTCCTGAAACCATTCAGTAATATCAGCAAGCGGCCCACCAAACTGAGAATGAACCCTAACAAAATTATACCAGAATTTTTGGAGAAAATAAAGACCAGCGAGGGGGTTATAAGCTTTTCTCAGGGAGCACCGAGGAGTCCCCTGAAGATGGCCAAGACCCTGGCGGGATCGGTCGCCACTATCAGGACTATAACCACGAGGAAGAGGTTGAAGACTGTGATCCTCTGGAGCGAGGAAACCTCCCACTTGTATACGACCTCGGATATCATTGTGCTCCATTCCCAGGAGACCTTTGACACTGCAATGCCGAGGAAAAAGCCGACAATGACATCGTAGATCCAATGGTGCCCCAGGAACACCGTTGCGAACGATATAAGGCTGTTTGTGAGTATTAGAACCTTTCCACCGAGCCGGTTCCTGTATTTCCACAGAGTGATTATGTTTATCATAATGAACGTGTTGTGGAGGGAGGGGAGGACGAATTCCTGCCTCGTCAGGAGGGTATTACTGGAAGTGTAGCCGGGCAGGTTGTAGACTATATGCGGGGCGTGGATGTGGGCTATCAGGTATACTAGGCCCGCAACAGCATACGCCAGCAGATATCGGGCAAGCAGCCGGTCAGACGCCTCTAGATCCCTCATATACAGCAGGAGGTAAGCAATCATAAGGGCTATGGAACCAGCGAAGCCGAGATAATACACAACGGTGAAGAATGTGTGGATGGGCGGCACACCCTTAATGAACTCCACCAAGCCAACGACCAAATCCCTCGACGTGAGAGGGAGCTTGAGAAACTGTGGTGTCAAGTCTACACTCCAGAGGCCAATGATTCCGTACAGAACCCCAAAGGCTATCCACCCAAAGGAACTCAAGAAAAAGGCATTGAGCCTCAAGAGCACCTTTGGATCCTGAAGAGAGCGCTGAAGCAAGTTCATAACTTTTACCTCTAAGTAGTAAAACTTTTAATTATCCGGTTTTGGATACACTATCACTATCAACTCCAACTCTTAAAAACCTTGTGCCCAATTATTGCGGGTGGGGAGGTTACAATCATATCTCGGCTAATGCAGAAAAACGATCTCTTTGAGTTAGTTAAGAAGCTTGGTAAAGAGGGATTTCCAATAATGGGAGCATGTGCCGGCTTGATAATCCTCTCCAAAGAGGTAATAGGAGCCACCCTGGAGCAAAAAATCCTAAAGTTCCTTGACATTAAGGTCAACAGAAACGCTTACGAGAGATAGGTTGACAGTTTTGAGGCAGCATTGAAGCTGACATTTAGTTCTAAACCACTTAATGGCGTCTTCATATGCACTCCAAGAATTGTTGAACTGCTGAGCAACAAGGTAAAGTCCATAGCATGGCTTGGGGGACAGAGTAGTGAGCGTAGAACAAGGGACCTTAATCAGATTCGAGTTCCATCCAGAGTTTACTGACGATACAAGACTCCACGAGTACTTTCTTGGAAAGGTCATCTAACTTTAACATTTTTATGTAAAAATAAACCTTAAAAACAATTGATTTTTACATTTTCTTGGTGATAAAATGGAATTTAAAATTGCCACTTATGCTTCTCACTCGGCCCTTCAGATACTTCATGGTGCAAAGCAGGAAGGATTTAAGACACTTGCCTTTGGTAAAGAAAAGGTTAGACCACTCTATACAAAGTATTTCCCTGTTGCAGACGATTTTATTCCCAACGAATACCCCGAAGAGGAGTTACTTAAAAAGAAAGCAATAATAATCCCTACGGGTTCCTTTGTGGCCTATCTGGGAATTGAAAAAGTCGAATGCATGAAGGCCATGTATTATGGAAACAAAAAAGTCCTCAGGTGGGAGAGTGATAGAAAACTTGAGAGAAAATGGCTTTTAGAAGCAAAGATAAGGATTCCAGAAGTTATTGAAGATCCGGATGATATAGATAGGCCTGTGATAGTAAAGCCCCATGGCGCTAAAGGGGGGAGGGGATACTTTATGGCAAAAACACCCAAAGAATTCTGGGAAAGGGCCTCAAATCTGGGGGTTAAGAATAAAGAAGACTTAAAAGAAGTTCAGATACAAGAGTACGTCATAGGAGTTCCCGTTTATCCCCACTTTTTCTACTCAAAACTTAATGGGGAGCTTGAGCTCATGAGTGTTGATAGAAGATACGAAAGCAATGCAGATGCAATAGGCAGAATAAGTGCTGAACAGCAACTTAAAATCGGAGTAGGGCCGAGTTATACAGTTGTGGGGAACATTCCAATAGTGCTTAGGGAAAGTCTGCTCATGGGCATTATCGAAGCTGGAGAGAACGTGATAAGGGCTTCAGAGAAACTTATGGGCGGCTTATGGGGCCCGTTCTGTCTTGAGGGTGTGATTACTGAAGATATGGAATTCGTGGTTTTTGAAATCTCAGCGAGAATTGTAGCTGGAACCAATCCCTTCATAAACGGCTCGCCTTACACATGGATCAAATACAGTGAACCAATGAGCACCGGAAGGAGGATTGCCAGAGAAATAAAGCAGGCAATTGAGGAAGAAAGGCTTGATGAGATTTTAACCTAACTTCCTTTTCTTTTCCTGAGACTTCTCCTCTTCTGAAAGGTGAGGCTTTCATGTAGTAAACTTTAAAAGACCTATACATTCTTATGTTAAAAACGGTGAGGGAGGAGAAAAAGAATGGGTAAATTTATACAAAAGATTGTTAATGCCATAAAAGGATACACCTTTGATGATGTGCTTTTAATTCCACAGGGAACTGAAGTGGAGCCAAAAGATGTGGACGTTTCTACACAAATTACCCCAAAGATAAGACTTAACATTCCAATTCTCAGCGCAGCTATGGATACAGTGACAGAATGGGAAATGGCCATTGCTATGGCTAGACTAGGAGGATTAGGCGTTATTCACAGAAACATGAGCATAGAAGAGCAGGTCGATATGGTCAGAAGAGTGAAGAGAGAGGAGACTGTGGAAGAAGTCATTACAATTTCTCCCGAAGAAACTATAGATTATGCGCTTTTCTTAATGGAGAGAGAAGGGATAGATGGCCTTCCTGTTATTGAAAACGGGGAACTCGTGGGCATAGTTACAAAGACTGACATAACCACCAGAGAAGGAGAGAGGGTAAAAGAAGTCATGACAAAGGACGTGATAACAGCGAAAGAAAGTGCTAGTGTGGAAGAAATTATGACCCTAATGATTGAGAACAGTATAGACAGAGTTCCAATAGTGGATGATGACGGAAAATTGGTGGGAATCATCACTATAGGAGACCTCTTAGCGAGGAAAAAACACAGAAACGCAGTAAGAGATGAGGAAGGGCGATTAATAGTCGCTGCTGCGGTTTCTCCTTTTGACATTAAAAGGGCACTAGCCCTAGATAAAGCCGGAGCTGATGTGATAGTCATAGATACAGCCCATGCACATAATTTGAAGGCAATAAAAGCTATGAAAGAAATAAAAAACAAAGTAGAGGCCGAACTCATAGTGGGTAACATAGCAAATCCCAAAGCCGTGGATGATCTAACCTTTGCAGATGCAGTTAAAGTTGGCATCGGGCCAGGAAGCATATGTACAACGAGGATAGTTGCTGGAGTTGGGGTCCCACAAATAACGGCAATATCAATGGTAGCAGACAAAGCTGTAGAGTATGGGATTAGAGTGATAGCAGATGGTGGTATAAGATACTCTGGAGATATTGTAAAGGCTATAGCCGCCGGTGCCGATGCCGTGATGCTTGGAAACCTTCTAGCTGGAACAAAAGAAGCTCCTGGAAGGGAGGTAACAATAAACGGCAGGAAATACAAACAGTACAGAGGAATGGGGAGTCTAGGAGCTATGATGAAAGGCGGGGCAGAGAGATACTACCAAAAAGGCCACATGAAAACTCGAAAGTTTGTTCCTGAAGGTATTGAAGGGGTAGTTCCTTACAAGGGGAAGGTGAGTGAAGTACTTTACCAGCTTGTAGGTGGACTGAAGGCCGGAATGGGCTATGTTGGTGCAAAGAATATAAAGGAACTTAAAGAAAAGAGTGAGTTTGTGATAATAACCCACGCTGGAGTTAAAGAGAGCCATCCACATGACATTGCAATCACCAATGAAGCACCTAACTATCCACTCGAAAGGTGATTTTTACATTTTTTTGTTTAAATAACAAATTTTTTAAAGCAGATTTTACAATTTTATGTTGAAGGTGACGCTCATGTGGGAAAAATTCATTGAAGAGAAGGTTAAAGAGATTAAAAAGACTGTAGGAGAGAAAAAAGCCATAATAGCTCTAAGCGGTGGAGTTGACAGTTCCACAGCAGCAATACTGGCTTACAAAGCTATCGGAGACAGACTTCATGCTGTCTTCGTAAACACCGGGTTTTTGAGAAAGGGGGAACCAGAGTTCGTTATAAAAACATTTAAAGAGGAATTTGGCTTAAATCTAATTTACGTAGATGCACAAGAGAGATTTTTCACAGCACTTAAAGGCGTAACAGACCCAGAAGAGAAGAGAAAAATAATAGGCAAGACCTTCATAGATGTTTTTGAAGAGGTTGCCAATGAAATAGACGCAGATTTTCTTATTCAAGGCACAATAGCCCCAGACTGGATTGAGAGTCAAGGTAAAATAAAGAGCCACCACAATGTGGGCGGACTTCCTGAGAGGTTAAACCTCAAGCTCATTGAACCCTTAAGAGATCTTTACAAAGATGAAGTGAGAGAAGTCGCAAAAGAACTTGGCCTTCCTGAGAAAATATACCACAGAATGCCATTCCCGGGTCCAGGATTAGCCGTGAGGGTCTTAGGCGAAGTTACCCCAGAAAAAGTTGCGGTAGTAAGAGAGGCCAATGCAATAGTAGAAGAAGAAATTGAAAACGCAGGCCTTAAACCATGGCAGGCCTTTGCCGTGCTTTTAGGGGTCAAAACCGTCGGTGTGCAAGGGGACATAAGGGCATACAAAGAGACAATAGCAGTTAGAGTAGTTGAGAGCTTGGATGGCATGACTGCAAATGCCATGAAAGTTCCCTTTGAAGTACTACAAAGAATAGCCTTCAGGATAACGAGTGAGATTCCACAGGTGGGGAGGGTGCTTTACGATATAACAAACAAACCTCCAGCAACTATTGAGTTCGAGTGATAATGTTTATTTACTTTTCAACTAAATTTTTAGTGGTGCGGTTAATGAGCATTCAAGCACTCTTGAACGAATTAAGAGAGAAAGTTCGTTCCATCTTGGGAGACAAGCTCGAAGAAATCATTCTTTATGGCTCTTATGCTAGGGGAGATTACTCCACCAGAAGTGACGTGGATATTCTTCTAGTGGTAAAAGGAAAACTAAACCTTGAAGAATATGAAAAAATTATGGAAATTGCAGCAGAACTAAGTCTCAAATACGAAAAAGTTGTATCGATAATAGATTATCCAAAGTGGATTTTTACATCTTCTGACTCTCCATTTTTGCAAAATGTGAAAAGGGAGGGAATCAAAGTTGAATAATTTTGAAGCACTAATAAAGAAAGCCCAAAAAAGCTTGGAGGCCAGCAAAGAACTCCTTAAAAAGGGATTTTATGACTTTGCGGCAGCCAGGGCATATTATACAATGTTCTACTGTGTAGAGGCAATACTGCTGACTAAAAACATAAGCGTTTCAAAGCATTCTTCTTTAATTGCTCTCTTTGGAAGAGAGTTTGTGAAGACCAGTGAAATTCCACATAAATTGTATACTCACCTAATAATGGCATTTAACCTAAGGCAGGAAGCAGATTATGAAGTCATGCTGGAAATTCCAAAAGAGAGAGCTGAAGAAATCGTGAAATTCTCAAAAGAATTCCTTGAGTTCACAAAAGAGTACCTCATAAAAAAGGGATTTTTGGAGGTAGCAAAATGATAATCATAATGGACAACCACGGGCAGTACGTGCACAGGATCTGGAGAACTTTGAGATATCTTGGCGTTGAGGCTAAAATAATCCCAAACACCACACCACCAGAAGAAATAAAATCA
Source organism: Thermococcus sibiricus MM 739 (assembly GCF_000022545.1). Lineage (NCBI taxonomy): Archaea > Methanobacteriati > Methanobacteriota > Thermococci > Thermococcales > Thermococcaceae > Thermococcus > Thermococcus sibiricus. The sequence goes on along the minus strand of NC_012883.1, from coordinate 43,162 downwards.
ATGAATCCGAGGGGTATAATATTTTCAGGCGGCCCAACTTTGGAAAGAACGGGCAACTGTGAAGCAATCCTAGAGCACTACGAGGAATTTAATGTGCCGATCCTAGGGATTTGCCTGGGACACCAGCTTATAGCAAAGTACTTTGGTGGCAAAGTAGGAAGGGGGGAAAGGGGAGAATACAGTCTGGTGGAAGTTGAGATTCTAGAAGAGAACGACATTTTCAAAGGACTTCCAGAGAAGCTTAAGGTTTGGGAAAGTCACATGGACGAGGTTAAAGAACTCCCAGAGGAGTTTGAACTTTTAGCTAAGAGTGAGTTCTGCCCTGTTGAGGCCATGAAACACAAAAAACTGCCAATTTATGGAGTGCAGTTCCATCCGGAAGTAGCTCACACGGAAAGGGGAAGCGATATCTACAGGAATTTTGCCGAGCTCTGTGGAGAGCTTTAAATTTTTAATGCACATGCTTTTCCACTTTTTAAAATCCTATTTATATCCCCCACATAAGAGGTAAAATAAAAACATTTTTAAGTATTCTTTTTTACTATGTAATAAAGTAAATAGGGGATGCACATGGGTTATACCATTTACTATCGCATAAGCATTAAGGAGCCTGAAAAAGCATGTGCATTTATTGAAAGAATCTGTAATGGCCTCAATTTAGATTGCAGATTTAACGAGAGGGAGATTATCATCAAACCATCCTCCAAAGAAGTAGAACCCCTCGTAATTAAGAATGGAAGGGGATTTGTAAAAACTTACAAAAGAGAGCCGTATACATCGATTTATTTACTATTGCTCTTTTCACTTTCAGCTTTTGGTTCTGTTGAAGTTTCTGATGATGAAGGTTTCGCTTTATGAACTTCTAGCACCCTTTTTGGAAGGGAGCTTCTGAATATTCTTTCTTCTATAAGAATCTTTACGACGTCTCCCACTTCAACATCCTCTGTGTTATCCACCCAATATTTACCAGGCTTCACATTGGCCCGTATGTCATCGTGAACACTTACCAGCACAAGCTCTCCTTTGATGTCTTCTACTATTCCATAAGTCCAATCCCTAGTGAATTTCGATTTGTAGATATACCTGAAGGCCAATACAACGACAAAAATAGCTATAAGGTAAGTGTAGAAGTAATAGACATTCTTTGCAAACCTTCTTATTAAGAGGTAGCCCAAGAAGGAAAGAAAGCCTATTGCAGTAAGCCCATAATAAAAGAATCTGTAAGGCTCAACTTCAATGAAAAAGTCACGGTTTTTAAGAAGTGTGTAGCGAAGATAGATAAAATAAACAACCGAAATAATAGTCAGATATAACTCATTCCCAAAAAGAACTATCAATAAGAGAGCAAGTAAGAGGTAAAAGATAAAGGAGAGCTGGAGGTTCAAACTTAAAAGCTCATGGACTGTAAGTTCTCTCTTTATCAGCTTTTTGAGGATTTTGAATCTTGGAGGTTTTTGAAAGGGGGTAGGATTTACAATATCTTTAATCCATTGGATTGATTTTCCAGTGAATGCTTCCGCTATTTCACCAATTTTGTACAGGATTCCATCAAGATCCATGATTATCACCCCGAAACTAGTAAATCTTGGGCTCCTAATCTTCCAAATATTGCTGTTGCTATTTGATAATCCAAATAGAAATTCTCATCTATGATCGGAGTAGCAACACCCCCATTAGAAGATATCCCAAGTACTTTATATACATCGGTTCTATCACCTCTGTAATTCTCATAATCCAAATATATGGAGTCTACGGCAGGTTGTTTTCTGACAAGGAAACCTAAATTTGGAGGTAGGTCTTTTGGAAGAATGAAGCTAACAATCCCAATTGGATATTTAGCCTCCCCATATACTACCTCCTGCGTTTTCTCAGCAAGTGTCTCATAGTACGCTCTATTGGTAGTAGCACCTCCCTCTAAGCGCTCAAAGAAGGAGGGATATCCACTAACACCAAAGTACTTATACTCTTGAATACAATCAATATAAGGCTGGATATTATAGGCTCTTGCGTTTTTCCCACTTTGTACTGAGGCCTTGGACTCCGGGGATGAATACTGGGGTTGTGTGCTTACATATGGATATCTCCCCGCTATAATCCAGTCGAAATAAGCACTGTTATCCATGGTATTGTCAATAATTATCTGGATTTTCAAGGGAAGTTGGGGAGAAGTTGCCACAGAAGCTGAAGTAACCCTAGAGGTATCATCCAAATCGGAAAACGTGGTAGAAATCCCTCCAGAGTCATAATTAAAAATCACCTCGTACCTGCGATATATAGTCAGATCACTACTTGTGGATGAACTTGCTAATGAACTGGTCCAATTTTGGAGTATTGCTAGTAAATCACCATTATGATCAACATTCCCTGGATTATCATCAATGTATTGCATAGGCACGCTTTGGACAGAAGATACCTGCTGAACATTATAGCTGAGACTATCTTCATCCAGATATTTTCTAAGGAATATCCAGTCATAGTATGCCCAGTTCTCATTGTTTTCATTATCCAGTACAAGGTATATTCTGTATAAGGGATCCTCTACTTGACGGGCATCATAATTCTCTCTACCGTTTGTAAGATCGTAGAAGTAAACATCATTTCCATCAGGGAATACTTGGACCTCATATGTGTGGAAATTAGCATCTCCGCGGCTTTGAGAAATTGTATCTGTTTCTCCCTCTCGCCATGTCCATCTCCACCAAGCTCTGTGAATTGCCAGATAATCTCCACTCGGTTGCACATCATCAGTAAATAACAAAGTATCATATGACCCATCTCTTACATTAAAGTCCTCAATACCAATTCCAGCATCCCAGTCTCCAGAATACACAGAAGGCTTCATTTTGAACCTGATTGCATAATCTCCATAAAGATTAAGATCCACATTATTCCTCAATGCTAAGAGGCTATTACCATTCTTTATTATTAGATTTCCATTAGTCTGTTCGATGTTATCGTCTGTACCTCCTGCTAGCTCCCATTTGTCGTCCCAAGTGCTATCCTCAAAATTGTCAAAGAACTCAAATACAGCCGTTCCATTTCCTCTTGTCAGGGTTCCAGTGTTGTACTCAATGTAAAAAGTAGCGTGATAATAGTAGGTATTTCCTTGCCGGCGATCATAGATAAAACTACTCTTTACCCATATCAATGCCTTTTCCTCTGTAGTGTTCCAATATTCAATCCAAAATGGCAATTCATTCTCCTGATTATCATAGATCTTAATTTCTGCTGTATTATCTTGTGCATTAATGTAATCAGGGAAGTCTGCTCCTTCAAGTTTAATCGGAATCTGGATGTTTGTGTAATCAGGAATTTGTTCACCCGCATAGGTTACATTGACTAATAATCTTTCTCCCCCTTGGAGTCCAAACACCACAGCTACCCCAGCGTCAAAGTCAGAAGTTCCCGAGGTACTTTTCATTTTGTATCTTACAAATATTGGATAGTTAAATGACACCTTTGACTCCAAGACACTTGCTTTTTCATCAGCGGATACAATTAGAGTCCCGTTCCCATCTACAGTAGCACTCCCCAATATGTCCCACTTGGTAGTATCTATTGAGGTGCCATCAAAATCATCGTAGAGGTCAAACAGTGTCTCTTTGTTATATCCATCGATGGCATAAGCAGGATCCGCGGTATAGTATATGAAATACTGGTTTGTAACCCCTGTTTTTATCCAGATCAATATCTCATCGTTTCCCCACTTTTCTATCCAGAACGGAATTGGATTACAATCCACATCGTACACCCTAATCGAAGCAATAGTTCCGTTATGATACGCACCACTCAATACAGAAGCGGGAATCTCGAGCAAGGTTAAAGCATTAGGCTGAAACTCTAAACTGGAAATATTCATTTCAACTCTATACTCATATGCAGAGGCCTCTGGACACCAAGCCCCACTTATATTGCCGAAGGCCATTACAGCTATATCGCCATCCTCGAATACATCTAAGGGAGAGACCTCAATGTTATTGATGGTGGTGTTGAATATTATAGGGTTATCCACTGATACACCAGGCTGGTTCTTTACAATATACCCTAGAGCATCTTTTTCAGTATAGTACTCTCCCACATAGATTTTATTTGAGGTAAGGTTTTCAAGAGAGACTGAAACTTGTCCTGAGAACTTCTCTATATTTGAGGAACCATATCCTTCTATCGCCTTAATAGGTTTCGCTAAGTTTGGATACATAAATTTACACGAACTAACTATCCTGGAGTATTTACCGTAAGTCAAATATGAAAATAGGGGATCTTCCATCCCCTCTATAGAAACCACAGCGTATATGCTACCATCTTGAGGAAGGGATGAATTGTAAACTACTTTACCTGAGATATCCTGAATTAATATGTTTGGTATGGATGCATTCACAACAACGTGAAATGAATCTAGAGGTACCACTTTTACTTGGATACTACTTAAAATTTCATCAACAGAGGGGCTTAAAACATAACCCTGCCTACTCAGCTCATCTCTCAAATTAATAATCCAATCTCGTAGAGTATTATTTCCCATGAAAAGGCTCACTCTACTATATCCACTAAGTTGTGGGTACGTTCCTCTTAAGATTAATTCTTTTATAGCTTTACTCGCGTTATCTATTGGTGTGTGCTCATTAGTCACAAAATCAACCGCTAATGAGAGCGCACGCTTCGTTGATAGCTCTAAAGCATTTTTAAAGTCTTCCTCTAAGTAGGAAGTTACTCTGAACGTTCTCTCTACTTGGACTCTCTCACTTTGAGATTTTACAATCCAAGAGGTGACGTCCTCATATGTTGCCAGAAGTAAGAGCATAGGAATGAGGAGAACCAAAACTAGTGAATTAAGTATAAATCCTCTCCTTTTCATTAGCCCTCCCTCCAAACCCGCAAGGTTATTGTGATTGGTTCAATAGACCGAGGAATACCTTTCAACGATGCGAAACTTATCTTTGTATCCTTAAGCTCAATTAATAGTGGTTTATCCCATCCATCTCCTCCCAGTTTCTGAAATAGTCTTATAATAGCATCATCAACAGCATAGTCTTGAGGATTAAGCTGATCAACTGTAAGGTTCCTGTATTGGCCATTTTCAATAGCTTTTGTATCTCCAACAAATATACTTCCAAGGCTTTCACTACCATATTTATATATAAGATTGTATGCTTGCAATTCCGGATATCCCTGGAGTAAATATGGCTTTATGTCTCCATAAGGAGCATAGGCGTCCAACAAATATGTAAATTCGCCTGTAGTGAAATCTCTGGAGATTACATAATCATTTCCTGTTTCTACCTTGATATAATTCTCTCCTGGAGCAAGAGCCCTAACCACAGGTTCGCCAGTATTATTTCTCATCATATTTACAATTCCCCATCTCGTAAACGCCGGGTCCGCAAAAGGTCTATTAGGATTACACGCTGAGGCTCTTGCACTATGACAATACAGTACAGTCCAATTATTCACACCAGGAGATATTGATATCTTCTGATCTTCATCCGGATCTAACTCTGGGGGAGTAGTATCAACACGATGCAGACGGACTATGTGAAGTTTTGTCCAAATAGGAGTAACATTCAAAGGCAAAGTGTATTTCCAAGTGAGCATTGTATAAAATGGCACGGAATACTCAGTTCTTGCATACGTGCTATCTATAACATCATCCTTTGTTATCTCCTCTGTTATGTCAATAGAGTAGAGAGTTTTCGCAGTTTCTGGGGTATAAACAGCCCTAATATAAGATGTATCATAATTAAGTTTCAACCTATATGTATAGCTGGCAGAATTCCCATAAGGAGGTTCTTGATAATCCATTCCAAAAGTTACCGCAAACCACAGGTATGTTTTTGATAAATTGCTAATATATATACCTTCATTTTGAAGTGCAGTAAAAATAGTCTGATTGTCCCAGACATAAGTATCATTGCCAATGTATGCCCCAACCCCTACTGAAATCCGTCTATCAAGATAAGTTAAGTAAAGTTTAGGATAGTTAGGCTCACTAACTTTTGAAGCATTTATAATCTGAACTTGAACGTATAGGGAGCTTAAGTTTCCTCCTATAAAAATTCCATTCTCCATTTGGAATGGATGCTCTGTTTCAATTTCATCAAAATGAAATGTTTGCGGATAATTGAAAGTGCTTAACTGGGATGTTTGGTAAGTTAGAGTTATAAAAACGTTAGGATGGACTCCACCTGTGTAAGGAGAGCCCGCTGGATTATAAACCCACACTTCAAAGGTGTGTCTTCTTAAATCGCCGTGCCTCTTTAGAATCTCCAGCATGTTACACGTCAGTGGATCATTGGGGTTTGAATCTTCGAGAACTTCCCATATGCTGTATTCTACAAAACCATCGCTACTAAACTGACCACACTTAACCGGCTCTCCATCTATAAACAGGCGCATATATGAGGAAGGAGAAAACCATCTGGGCTGAGCGAACCACTTTATCTTAGTTATATTGGCATCATATGGCAATTCGTTCTCTTCTTCATTTGGTATTATATATCTTATTATCGTATAGTCCTGACTGCTTGGAGCATACGCAAATGCTGAGCTTCCAAAGTAAGTGTAAGTTGTTTCTTTGGCTCGCAGCTTTGTCAAATACGCCCTCGCCACATATCCCCTCGGGGTTTGATTGAATGCATAGCCACTCAATGTTAGCGTAGCGGGAGAGACCTCAAAAGCTTTGGGGTAATTGGCACCAACCTTTCTTAGATATGGGCTAGTATAGTTGTTTATAAGGAGTTCGTAGTAATATCCTTCAAGAGTTTTGTTCAGCAAATAGCCCAAAATTAACTCCGCTTTGTGGGTGAGGTTTTTCTCCGGGAAGAGCTCTCTAGTTGCCCAGTAAGTTGCAACTATATCAAGGGGAGGCATGTTTTCATCTACCAGGTTCAAATTAAGCGTCTCTTCGCTTTTCCACTGTTCGATTATGTTTTGGGGAACTATCTCCTTCAATGGGACAGTTTTCAGGATAGTAAGGACATCTTCGGCTTTATATTTGTTCCCTTCTCTTAAGGAAGTGCTGTAAACGTTCGTGTTATCTATAATACCCACTACACTGCTAACAAATACCATGACCAAGATCAATGACAGCAAAGCGTCAAGTGTAAAAATAAAGCCCCTCCTCCTCATCTGTCATCCCACACCCGTAGCTTTATCATTGCTTGTTCAAAAAGGGGGTCTAACAGAAGGTCTAAATCTCCCTTATCCCTGAGAATGAGATCTGAAAAGTTGTTCTCATATACCCATAGCTCAACAATTTTCGACGTATAGTCTGATGGCAGTTCTTCAAATAAATCTCTCCAAAGTATCTTTACACTGGTAATATTTCCGGTGTAAAACTTTGTTATGTTCTGACCATTCTCTTTCCAGAATAATATAGCTCTGAGGGGGGAGGTTTGAGACGTTTTCTCTATAAAAAGACCTCTAACTTGGACGCCATCCACAACAATGAACGTGGCATTTCCAGTGCCCGAAACTTGAAGCTCTAAATAGAAGTGAGCCGGAATATTTCCAACGAGTCTCCCAGAAATCAACACTTTTTTAGTAGCATTTCCAACTTTAATGGTTTTATTGTAAATCTCCTTTTTAACTATGAATTCTCTCCTTTCATATTGTATCCACGGTGACCGAACCTTTGATGCATTTATCACAGTTTCATCTGTATATATCGATCCATTGATTACAACAAACTTGTATGTGGGTTTTTTAATATCCGAAAAGTGGGTAACAAGGGAAGTCAAGTTCCAATTTCCATAGTCTATGTAGTCTACTGAGACTTTCACATTTCCTTGACCAGTCACTTTAAAGGAGTAGGGACAGCTCCCACCTCCATAGTTTATTTGAAATCCCTTAGACTGGGTTACAAGCACGTTTATTGTGACTATTGAACCTGCAGGTATCAAATAAGGACCTATCACTTCACCTCTTATTCCAGTTATTGTTATATCCTCTGAAACTTTAAATTCAAGCACATCATTATTTTCTAAATCCACTAGATTGCCACTTTTTAGAGAAGTACATATCTGCTCATTTCTATATATTGAGCCATTATTTTTTGTTATCTCTACCCATTCAACTTGAAATACTCCATTAGGAGAACTTCCATTTATATCTAGATTCACACCCGGATTAGACTCAAATACTATGTTTGTCTCTCCACGTGGGAATCGTCCACTAGCATTGACGTCCCTTTTTGTTGTATAAACCTCAATTTCAAAATCGTGACCTCTACTTAGTTTCAAAAGATAGCTGTTTTGTATAAATGCATCATTTATAGAAGCGTTTAAAGACTCTAATTTTCCATAATCAAGCGCAAATGGATAATCTTTATCCCTCAATCCTACCATTTCAACATTACTCGCATTACTCTCCCAGTCCTCTGGATAGCCAGGACTTTTGGTTAAAACATCAAGCATATTGTTAGCAATGTTTGCCCTATCGTACCAGTCCAGAAGGTTAGTTATCTCGGCCTTAATCATGTCGTTTGTATTCATAACTACCCCCACAACCATGACAACAATGACCAGTGAAAGCAAAGCATCTATTGAAAGCAGTTGTCCTCTCCTCTTCATCCTCTCACCACAGTAATCGTTATGTTTACCGTCTTTCCACCATACTTCAAAAACCCGGTATTGTTTGTAAAGTGATAGTTCTCCACAAGATCTTTTTCAAGAAACTCTGTGAGATGTGAGACAATGCTAGCATTAAGGTTCTGGATAGATAAATATGGAGTCGAAATCACTATTGTTATGTTAACTTGGGTTGAAATCTCCTCTGAGGTGAGATTTTTAATAGATAAGTGTGGATTTTCCGTAATCTGTGACAATAATGGATTCAATGTGCTTTTATAAGGCTCATCGTCAGTCATGACCCCGGTATTCAAATAATCAATTCCCTTTGAAAGGGAACTTCTCACATAGCTCACTATCATTATATTTGTATTATTATCAGTGTAAGAGGGGATCACTAACATTAACCCAATAAATATTACAGACAGTATGAATATCATCTCAATGGCCGTTTGTCCCCTACTTCGTGATATTCGCATAGAGCATATCACCTATTTTCACGGTTTTTATCCAAAAACTCTCCCCACTGTTAACACTTATCGAAGCATTTGCTATGGGAACCGTGGAATTCTTCACTATCCAGTAACTCTTTCCATCCACCGTAGCACTTACGGTTATTTTGTTAGTAGTCCCATTAAATATTATTGTAAAGTTCCCTCCGCTTATTTGAGGTGCCTCTTCCTTGAGTTTGTACCCTTCTCCAACAGCGTAAACCTTGGCAGTGTGGTCAACTATTTCAGCTGAAAAAACTCTCACCTTTGCCATTGCATCAAAACTCTCTGCATGGGCCATCTCATTATTAGCTAGATAAATCAGGTTTAACATCGTGAGAGTAACAAGTACGAAGGCAAAAAGCAGATCCAAGCTCAACTGTCCCCTCATACTAACCACCGACGTTAAGGTTTATCCTAAGTTCTTGGGCAGTAGAGTTGATAATCCAACTCTCATTTCTATCTGGATTCCATTCAACAACTATCTTCAAAGTGGAGGGTAAATCTGTTGCATTCACAAACATCCCTGCATAATTAGCTATGGTATTATTCGGATAGTAAATTGAAGAGTTGTCTGATAGATCTCTTGCATAAAGAGACTGACTCCAGAAATAGTTCTTCTTTTTTGTCTCTGTCTCATTTACGTTTATGGTCTGATTGGCATTATCCAAAATAGCAACATAAGTACCATTTTTATACCCTATCAAGATCTGAGGTGTTCCATCCATATCAAACGCCCTTGTAAGGAAATACTCGTCATTTAGATACTTGAAAGTAAAGTATTCAGTGGTTTTTGCACCTGGGCCTTGTGCATAAACCTGAGATATTGCATTGGAAACCGTGTTTGCAAATAACTTTGCCTCTTCACTAATCTGAATTCTCAACATATCTGAAGAGTGCTCGCTGGAGAAGGTAATATTCCTAATTGAGAAAGTTAGTAGTATTATAAATAACACAAATATGAATATGAATTCCAGCGATATCTGTCCTTTTTTCATTCTTCTCACCATACTAAATAATAACACGTCAACAAATTATTTAACGCTTTCCATCATCCTAATCTTTTTTTACCATTGCAAAAACACTGGTGCCAATTTTTTTCGTTAAAACTCCGAAATAATCATGATTAAATATTTTGAACTTGTACTTTTCGGGATCAAGTTCATATTTCTTTAGGAGTTCTTTAAGTTCCTCAATAAAAAGCTGGGTAAGCTGATAATAGCCAATATCGAGGGCATTCTTTTTGTAGTCAAATAGGAATATGACCATCGGGACAACACTCAAGGGTATCAGGACCCAGAATTCTCTGTAAATAACTGTAACCGCCACTCCACCAGCTATAAAGAGGCCCAAAAGAATTAATCCAAGCTTAAACAAATTTTTAACCTTTTTCATATTCTTTACCTTGTTTTCCCATATCGTGAGAAGAGAAGGGTTGTAAAAGTCAAAGGCAGTGTGTCTTTTTCCTTTGGCCACCCTCTGTTTCATGAGTTCGTCCCAGTCATCCTCGTAATGAATAATTTCACCCCTAATCTTTGCCCTTTCGGCGTCTATTGAAGAAATTATCCTAATCATGTCCTCTGCACTTTCGTGGGCTATGTGGGAATAAACTTCCTTCTCTTTTAGATCCAGTGCCACATCAATCGAGTCTTTCATTAACCTCACCCGGATAAATGTCATCAAAGTCGGGCAGGCCGGTTAAAAGCTCACTCTTCTTTGTTTCGGCCTCTTCTTTCGCTTTTATAAAAGATTCAGCATATTTTTTGGCAACTACAACTATATCTTCAATACTCTTGCTCTCATAAATCCCAGTCAAGAGTGTAACCACTTCTATCTCCCTTTCCCTTGGATCCGGATAAAAGCCCCGGAAAATCTGCTTTCCTTTAATTTTCTTGGTCAAATAGCTGAGGGCCTCAAATATATCCCTAGCTTTCAACAGTTCTGGCGGCCCATGAACTGCTACCAGACCATAAAGTGCAGATTCTATGTTAGCTTCAAGATAGAGACCTTCATTCTCAAAAGATTTTAAGATAAGCCTGGATAAGTTTCTAACTTTGCTGGCTTCTGCCTTTGCATACCCCACTGTCGCAAAGCTTCCAAAAGCATTCAATACAAACTTCAGGTCACTAGAATCAAGGGTCTGCTCACCCGGAATATCAATCAACGCCAATAAAGAGGCTATGCGTTCAACTATTGTGCGATTTATCTTTTCATAGGCCCGTGTTATGTCTTCCCCACTTTCTTTGAGCTTATTATTGTCTATGGCTATTATAGAATCGGCCACTTTTGAGAGTTTGTCTATAGTTATTGCAGCGTTTATTGTGGGCCTTATTCCCTCCTCTTTCAGGGGTAGAGCGCCAATCGCAACCACAAGTGACTCAGGATATTCATCTTTAAGAGCCTCAGCTAAAATAGGGGTCCCTCCAGAACCAGTACCCCCGCCAAAACCAAAAGTGAGGAAAAAGACGTCAACGTCGCTGTAACCAACCATAGCGTTTATTTTTTTCATCACCATTGATAGGTCTCTTTTCATTGCCTCTCTTCCGAGTACTGGGTTTGCATTTACTCCTTTTCCGCCTGTTAAACTTTCTCCTATCAGTATCCGCCTTTCCTTCGGTATATGCTTCAAATAATCAAGGTCACTCTTTGAAGTGTTTATTGCCAATGCCTCAAAGTCCACTAAGGCGAACAAGTCTGCTATCTTTGTCCCACACTGACCTACTCCAATGATTAAAGCCCTCAAAGTAATTTCACCCCACAAGCTCAATGTTCAATTCATCAAACTCCACTACCCCGTTATGGTTCTTGTCCTCATGGGTTACCACACAGGCGGCCCCATTGAGGTACTTGATTATTGTGGAACTCAAGAACGTGCTCGCAATATCCTCTGCACCTCTGGATGAGAGTACAAAGAGTAGGTATCCCTCACTGGTTTTTCCTGGAATTAAAATTACCGTATTGTTTATTGGATAGCTCTTATCACCAAGGTAAACATGCATATCATCACTCTTTACCTTGATGTACGGGTTGTACTGGGGTATGTTAAATGTATTGAAGTCTGAGACTACAATGTAGTTGGAATCTCCAAACCCTTCAAAGGGCTTAATCTCAAAGCTCTTTTCAAATACTTCACTAAGGGCCTCTCCAAGTGAAACTGCAGTGGAATTATAGTTAGAAGTGTAAAGGATCGTAAAGTTCTTCTCAGGAATTTGCTTGAGGACTTGATATAGACTGAGAGGCTTAATTACTACCTCTCCCATTTCAGAGAAGAAGAGTACTGCAAGGGCGGATTCTGTTAAGGTTGTTCCCCATAAACTATCACTGCGGTGATCCAAAAGCCAGTTAAGTGTCTCAGCATGGTAGTCTATGCCAAAGTCGTATAGGACTTTAGTGGCTCGTATTGTGAGTTCAACTGATGGGGCGCCTAGATACATCAGAATATCTCTAATATAAATCTCCTTAACAACGGGCCATCCATCATCTTCGATTTTCTGCTCCATAAGCCATGTCAAGTGCCTTTCAACCTCTTCTTTAGTGACCAGTGGTGTAAGGGCCTCAAGAACCTCTAAAGTTGTGGGAACTGTAGACATGATATAACGAACCCTAAATGGAATGGCAACCTGTATACGAAGGCCCCATCCATCTGTTGGTCGTGATAGGAGCCACTCTTTTGCTTTCACTATGTCTTCATCACTTGGATCAACTCCCAATGCTAGGAGAGCCTTTATAGCAAGAGCCGTCTCATAGGGTTGTGGCCCAAGTATAGTATTCCACTTTCCATCCTCACCCAAACTCTTTATAAAGGAGATATGGGTTTGCTTCTCGGTTTCATTAAGCATGTTAAACTCCAGAAGCGTGAGGAGGTTGTAAATGTAAGCAGAGTTTAATCGCCTTTCTTTAGAAACTTTTTCCATATTCTCAGGGATTCTGGTTTCAACCCACTCCAAGCCTTTCTCAATGACTTCATCTTTAAAGTAGCACCTCTTCAATGCCTTTAAAACGTAATAAGTGGTTCTATCATCAGAGCTATAGCCCGCTCTGTATCCCCATCCTCCATCTGGATTCTGGACTTTTTCAAGGGCAGAACAAGAGTCTTCTATTGAAATAATGCCCCCTACTCCCCCGAGAGTATTGGCCGTCGCAAAACTCATGACTGCAAAGGCTGAAGCTGCGAATACCTCTCTGTTTGTCCACTCATCTGGAGCATTGGCCCAGTAAATCAAGGTCTCATTGCTCTCTGCTAGGTCTTCTAGTCTGCTGAGAAGTTTAGCAACTTCAAAAGTTAATCCTTCATAAGTGGTGAGTACATAGGTAAGCAGGGCCCTCTCATCTATGGTAATATTATCAGAGTTTACAAGTCCCCATGCTTTTTCAATGAGGGATTCAGGTACTTGATGACCAACACTCTTATAGGCAAGAATCTTTAATCCAACGGCCTTTGCTTCACTTATTTCCATGCTTTCGGCCGATTCCAAGTATGCTATTGCTTCATTCACGTGCCTGCTCTTTTCCGTATATCCATTCTCACCCAATGCCCATAAAGCCATGACGGTCGGATAGAACTCAGGCAGGGTATTGGGTATATACCCCCATCCATTAAGAGTGTGAGACTTGGAGATAAAATTCAATCCATTCTCAAGAGCTTTGGAAATTTTACGATAAATATTTTCATTTGGGTAATAAAGGTCAATTACTCTTTTTAAAGCTATTACTGCGTATGAAGTGTCCACAACATTGCTTATACTCCCCTCATAATATCCCCATCCCCCATCAGAATTCTGTCTTTCCAGCAACTCCTCTACAAATAATGTGATGTTTTCTTTAGTAAGGTTTTCAGCGATGGAGTAACTTGAACCCAAAGCCATTAAAGACAAGCTTATTTCCTGTGTACTATCCATGTAATCCTTGCCCTCGGTTAGAAATCTAGTGGAAGCGTCTAAAATAGGAACTGCGCTGACATAAGGGATAACCATCAACAGAATTAAGATTAGTGAAAATATTCTCTTCATCCTCCGCACCTCTAAACTAAGTTTTATGCTAATTTACCTAATTAAGTGTTATGCAGTCAAAACAAATAAAGATTGCGGAAAAAAGCTAATGTCTTATAACTCTATCCGCCTTTTTTAAGTCATCTCTCATGATCAGAACAACTCTGCTGGGCGGGTATTCATCCTCTATGTGATATCCCGGTAGATTTTTCACCAGCTCCTCTGCAAAGGCCTTTATATCCTCATGACTTGGCATGTTGTTTATGGTCAATCTATTTCTTGAAAACCCCACAAACATGTAAGCCTTTGCCTCAACAAACATCGGCCTTGCCTTCATTATAAGCTTTGCATAGCCTTCCGGATTGTGCATATTTTCTCCCTTGACTAGCGTAAGTCTTATGACGGTTCTGGTGGGCAAATCTCTCATTAGTTCAAGTGTTTTATTTATCCTATCCCATCCATCCGGAATCATAGGTACATTTACTCTTTGATATGTCTCCTCATCAGGGGCCGTTAGAGAGATATAAAGCTGCTTCGGGAGTTTGTTCTCTTTCATCATCTTTTCCAGAACTTCCACCTCTGTACCGTTGCTCACTATGAACGTTGTGAATCCTCTCTTGTGAAACTCCTCAACTAGTTCTCCTATCATAGGATAAAGCATGGGTTCGCCGGAGAGACTTATAGCAGCATGCTTTGGCTCCATGGCCTCTTCAAGTTTTTTAACATTTATCTGATCTTTTACTCCCCAATAACCACTCAAAAGTTTTCTTTGGGCCTTTACACTCTCTTCTACAATAAAAGCTGGATCATCAAATGGTTTTGGTAGTTCTACCCCCAGGAACCCTTCCATTGGACGCCAGCAGAAAATACAGTTGTGGGTACACCAAGCTGTAACTGGAGTCATCTGAAGACATCTGTGTGACTCAATACCATAGAACTTCTGCTTGTAGCAAACACGATTATTCTTTATACTCTCCTTTAACCAGTGACAAAGTTTAACCGAGCTGTGATGCCCAACAAGAGCGTAATGCTGCTTTTTGAACAAATTTGTAATCTCCTCAGGCATGTTTGGTTTTACATCCATTAGTCTCACCTAATGTGGATGAGGAAGGAAGTTTAAAAATTTTTGCAAAAGAAGGTGGACTATTTTATCGTCGAAAAATAATTCGGCGAAAGACTTAAATACTATTATGTTTTATCGAACTGTCATGCAGAGGTTAAAACCAACCATCAAAATTAAAACACGGAAGAGGGTCTTTGAACGAGAAGTTTTCGATGAGGATGTCGAGATTGAATCAAAGCCCAAAGTGAGGTTTATTCAAGAGGTTCCGAGAATCCACCTCGCTTAGCTGTTATTAAAACGATTTCCTCAAAAAAATATCTTTCCTTAGCTGTTATTTCTACTTTAAATCCTTTAGAAGTTAATTTTCCTATTGTTTTGTCCACACCTGTTATTGAAGATTGAACTATCTGGATTATTCCATTCTCTGTTAGATATCCATCAACTTCTTCAATGAACCTGTCTAAAACCTCCCTCCCCTCTCTACCACCTACAAGTGCAAGATCTATTAGCTCCTCTGGCTCTCCCGGTAAGTAAGGAGCGTTGAAAGTAATTATGTCAAATTTACCTCCAACATTTTGGAAGAGGTCACTCTGTTTAAACTTGACATTGGTTATTCCATTTAGCCTCGCGTTTTCTTTTGCAAGCTCAACTGCAATGGGGTTCACATCCACCCCAAGAACAAACTTTGCTTTTTTTGCCATTAAAAGAGCTATTATTCCAGTACCAGTACCCATATCCAAAGCAAAATCCCCATCCTTAATCATGAGATTCTCTGCCAAGAGAAAAGTATCCTCAGCAGGCTCATAGACATGCGGATGAAGTTTTATCTTAAGATCCCTGTAATATAACATGGGTCCACCAGAAGAGTGGTTAAAAAAAGATAAAATCTCTACTTCTTCCACTCGGTGTAACCGCATCTACCGCATGTCCATCTGTTCTTGTGGTCTGCCATGAATACTCCAGGACCACACCTTGGGCAGAACCTGTTCTTCCTTGAGATTTTGCCATCCTTAACTTCATAGAGCTTCCACTTTTGTGATGTTTTCTTTCCGGCCATCTATGTCACTCCTCCTGCTCTTGTATAATTCCTTCTCTCCTTAAAACGTACTCAGGTTCTATGTAAAGCATTCTCTCTTTGCTTTCGTAGGCCTTTGCATATCCTTCGCTGACATGACTACCAAAGTAACTTCTTATGTATTGAACAACGGTTGCTTCGGGGTTTAAATCAAGCATTGCAACCAGCTTACCCTTAACATCTGCTCTTGATGGTGTAGGTTCTCCTTCATGAATAACCTCAAAGTATATTTCTTTTCTTCCCAAGAGTTTGTTTTCTTTAGTATCGATAACCCTAATCTCCATCATGAACCACCTCCATCTTTCTAAGCAACTTTGCGCATCTGCGCTTACATTCAGATGTGACCTTTATAAGCACTATCCCTTCATCAGGTTGTCCATAAATTACCAATGCTCCCTCTGGAGCATAAATAACGGCTGGAATGGCCGCCAAATCTTCCTCACCATTTACTTTCAGGTAAACTCTTTTCCCCTTTTTGGCAAGTTCAAAAGACTTTTTGACAGCATTTAATAAAGCTTTCGTTATTGTCCCAGGTGGATTTTTGGTTGTTAACACTACGGCACCGAACTCAATATCCGGTTCATATTCTTTTCTTTTGGTTTTATAGTCATATATGGCCACAGATGGTTTTATGCCGACTTTCAGGACATTTTCAGTAACCACATCTCCTACTGTAACCAAAAAGGGGGCTTTTTTAAGTTCTTCACGGGATTTTAGATAGGGTTGGGGCATTTTGCCCTCTATTAATTCACCTAGTGGCTTTTTAAGCTCATTTCTAAGGTCCTCTGTGAGTTTGTAGTAAAAATTTCTTGACATGTTACCTGACCCTTATGGCATATTTCCCCGGTTTTTTCACTCCGAGTGTTTGGGCTATCCTGGAGTTTTCTGGATCGAGGATTATCACAAGATCAAACCATTCGTCACTTAAATCTCTGCTCCCACATGCAGGGCATCGATCTTCATTGGTGATGTAATGACAGTGTCTGCAGGCCTTTTCCGTCATTTTCACCCACCACTTTCCGCTTTCCTCTTTTCTTTTTCTATCCAGTCAAATTTGCCCAACCCCGGCTGTCTCATGGTAAGGCCAACCTTGTTCTCTCTAATTATTTTACTCTTCTCGCTTATGGCAATTATTCTCGCCCTGACGACGTCACCAAGTTTTAATACGTGGCCCTTTTCCTTTCCAACAAACTGAGCATTCTTCTCATCAAATACAACGTAATCATCCATGAGCTGAGAAATGTGCACAAGTCCATCCATCGGGCCAATTCTTATGAAAGCTCCATAGGGAACAACGTCAATAACCTCTCCTTCAACAACCTCATGCATCTCGGGCTTCCACACAAGAACATCGAAAACCACATCATGATAGGTTGCACCGTCTCCGGGAATGATAACACCTTCACTGATCTCATGAACCTCTAGGACAGCCAAAACAACACCTTCATCCTTGTTGTAGATTCCTTCATAAGCCTCTCTCAAAACTATTTTAGCGGCCTCTTTGGGATCCAGTGTAAACATCTTCGGGGGGATTCTCACAATGTCTTTAACTCTAAGGAGTCTGTACATTTTCTTACCTCCAAAATTTTAAAGAAAGAAAATCACTTCTTGAATTTCTCCTTGTAAAGCTCTATGGCCCTAAGGATTTCTTGTTTTGCTTTATCAGCGTTTTCCCAGCCCTCGACAATAATTTCCTTTCCTTGAAGCTCTTTGTACCTTCTAAAAAAGTGAGCGATCTCATCAAGGAAGGCCTTTGGAACATCATCCAAGTCTTTCCAGTCCTTGAAGTATGGATCTTCCACTGGAACTGCAAGAACTTTGTAATCTCTGTCTCCACTGTCTATCATCTTGAATAGGCCGATTGGCCTTGCCTCAATTATTGTTAGTGGGTACGTCGGTTCTCTCATGATAACCATGATATCAAATGGATCGTCATCATCATACCATGTTTGAGGAATTACACCATAGTCAACTGGGTAGTAAAACGGGCTGTAAAGAACCCTATCAAGCTTTATAAGGCCTGTTTTCTTGTCTAACTCATACTTGTTTCTGCTTCCCTTTGGAATCTCTATTAAGGCGTAAACAACTTCCGGTACTTCTGGTCCGGGCTCCAAATCATGGAATGGATTCATCTCAATCACCTCTTTGATTTTCAAAAGACGGAGTTATAAATCTAACCCAAAAATTAACTTCTGCATTTAGCTTTAAGGGTTGGTTTTTAAAGTTGTCGCTTTACCTCGTGAAAGCCTCGTCCTTCAGGGTGGGGAGGAGGTCAGTAACAGGTGATTGGATCCACTCACAAAAGTCACGCACAATTATTAGATAACTCTCCCAGCAGAGATAAGAAAAGCTCTCGGGAGTGAACTACCCCCACCCCTACGGACAAAGCTTTCAAAAGAAAAAAGTAAAAGTAAGGTTTATATTTTCCTTGATAACATATTAAATCTTGATGCTAATAGGAAGAGATTAGAGGAAATTGAGCAAATATTAAAACAACACAAAGGAGAACTCCAAAGAAAGTTCAAAGTTAAAAAAAATAGGCATTTTTGGATCTTATGTTAGAGGGGAGGCTAGAGAAACGAGTGATGTGGACATACTTGTAGATTTTTATGAAGTGCCTTCTCCATTAACATTCCTCAAACTTGAAGAGTATCTAGAAGAACTGCTTAGTATTAGAGTCGATCTTGTGATGGAGTCTGCATTGAAACCCAAAATATCCCAGGCCGCGCATAAGGAGGTCGTTTACATATGAAGCGAGCACATGAAGATTACCTGAACGACATTATAGAGGCCATAAGGCTAAAGCCCTAATAGAGGAGCTCATTGAATAAAAAATTAAGGAGATAGATCCTAAATCTCCAAATGCACCTTTATGTACTCCAAAAGCTCCTTGATGCTGGGTAACACTATATCTGGCTTAACTTCACTCTTCTCTATGTCCTCAAGCGTGTTTACACCGGTTAAAACCATTATTGCCTTTGCCCCAATTTTCTTTGCAAATGCTATGTCAGTGTCCAGTCTATCCCCCACCACCCATATCTCATCAGCGTTCAGTTTTTCTCTAACCACTTCAAAAACAGGTTCATTGGGCTTTCCTATAATTAAAGGCTCCTTTTCAGTGGCAACTTTTAACGCTGCAATTATGGAACCGGCACCGGGAAGAATTCCCTCCTCACCCGGATAGGTGGTGTCGGGATTTGTGCCTATAAAACGGGCCCCATTTCTTATCGCCAGACAGCCGTACTTGAGCTTTTCATAGGTCAGTTGAGGGTCCATACCAACTACAACATATCCTATTTCTCTCCACTTCTCTTTTGCTTCTTCAAGGCTTATCACAGGCCAATCTATGGATTTTATTTCCTCCACAAGGCCCTTGCCACCAACCACAAAAACGTTACCCTTCTCAAAGTGCTTCTTTAAATACTGGGCCGTTGCATGGCCGGAAGTTATTATCCTATCCTCTTCAACCTCAATTCCCATCCCCTGAAGCTTTTCCCTATACATTTTAGCATCTCGGGTTGAATTATTGGTGAGAAATACGAAGGGAATTTTATTGGACTTTAAAAACTCAATAACCTCTTTAACACCATCAATCGGCTGATTTCCCCTATAAATGACACCATCCATATCAAAAATTATCCCGATCATTGCGAACACCAAATAAGAAAAGAAAAAGAAGTTTAAAAACTCACTGCTCTGCATAGATCTGCATTGAAATTAGGCAGAGGTCTTTTTGGATCTCATTGCCCGCTTCGGGGTTCACTAAGAAAAACATTGTAACTTTGAGGACTTCTGAAGGTGCAAAGGGTGCAGTTAAGAGCGAGATCGACTGGTTGTTTAGCTCATGGAGGCTCTTTCCGGAGTAATCACTTAGGGTATAGGTTTGATTGCTCTGTGTTATCACAATCCACTCCAGTATGAGGTTTTGACTTAGCTCCCCAATTTCGGTTGTATTGTCCACCAAGGCCTCGGCCCCATTAAGATCACCGCTTTCCAGGTCTTGAACGTGAGGAATTATAAGAATCTTGGAGATGTTGAAGTCCCCGCTGTTTTTTATGTAGAACTCAGCTTTTATCTCGTCCCCCGGTTTAAGATCATTGAATTCAAAAAGCTTTAAGTCATTGTAAAAACTGCTTCCTGTTTTGCTGATTCTAACGTCAAATTCTCCAGTTGCGATTTCATTGTTCTCTGAGATGCTTATATCGCTAAAGAGTGCACCACCTATTTTAAAGCCTGCTGCCCCCAATAACAGGCCCACAATCATGAAGACAATTTCCCTTCTCATACTCATCACCTGATTCATTACAATTGCAAAAAGTAATAAATCAATAAAATTAAAAAGTATTTCGGTCCACAACTTTTCAAGACGTTTATATGGGAAAAGAGGATTAAATCAGGACAAGAAATCTCCGCCAAGGGATGCTTAATATGTCATCATTAGCATAGAACTTCTCTCCTATAACAATCCCTCCATCAGCACTGACTCTCTCCATGCTTCTCCTAACCTGTGTTACTCTATCTTTCCCCAAACCGACCTCTACAACATATTTTCGCCCATCAACTGTGAGGACAAAATCGGCGCCACCTTTTTCAGGCTCATACTCCAGCTTACCAATTTTGGAGAGATAAAAAGCCACAGCATCTTCAAGAAGGGCAGAAAGACCTTTTTCAAGCTCTCCGGACTTATAAAGAAGTGCTGCCCTTAGGGTCGGAGCTAAGAACTTCAATTTTGGACCTTTCTTAACCTTTTTTGTCATTCCACCTATCGAAGGAATCTCCACCAGTATTCCCGCCTTGATTAGGGCATTGATAGTGGATATGACAGTGCCCTTAGCCATCCCAAGGATTTTTGATAGTCTTTCATAGCTGAAACGTTCTCCTTTTGGATTTGCTAACAAGAAGAGAAGTTTTAGTGTCTTTTCAAGTGTCTGAGAATCAAACCCTTTTACCTGAGGAAGATCCCTATAAATCATTCTCTCAATTAGAGTGAAAACCGCTTCATAAACCTCAGGTTCTTTTCTATCAAATGAAAATGGAAGGGAGCCTGTTCGAAGATATTCTTCAGCTTTCCATAGATACGGGGCACTCTCTGCCATGGATCTCTCAATTAACTCAACATCAAAGTCGAGAAGTGGTTTTAAGCTACCCTTACCCAAAACACCCTCTGAAAGATAAAGGTATTCTCTAAAGGTAAGTGGATGCACATGAATATGTTCAGCCCTTCTAGCAAGATCGGGACTTTCTTTGAGATTTAACGCAGATGAACCAGTGGCTATTATCAGAAATTGTTTTCTATCATTTAAGACCTTCAATGTCAACGGCCATTTCTCATCATACTGAACCTCATCAAGAAGGAGTACCGGCCTTTCCGGCCTAAATATTTCCAAATACCTTTCAACAGCCTCAATAAGTGTGAAACCCAGAAGTTTAAGTTCATCAACGGGTAGGTAAATTACCTCCGAGCTCAAGGAATGGGTATAAAAATAGAGCTGACCCAAGAGAGTAGTTTTACCAGTGGCTCTTAACCCCGGTAGGAAAACTGTCGCACATCTACCACCCCCCATAAAGGAATTTACCTTACCTTGAAGCTCTTCAAAAATAAACCTCCTTCTAAGACCTCTGGCATATTCGAACCTTCTAGGGAGATCAGCTGCGAGCTTTACAAGATAGTCATCCAATTGGATCACTACTCTCACCATTTGGTCAATTAAATGACCAAATATATAAATATTTTGGTCAATTGAATGACTACAGCTTAATTTGGACAAAAATCTAAACAGCAATATCAAACCTCTTTTCCTTTGTCAGATCCTTAACCAAGCATTACTTTCAGCATTAAGACTCCCATACAAGCTGTTCTCTTTACACCCAAAAACACGGCCGTCAAGCCAACCAGAGTTGCCGCAATTAAAACCAAAAGACCAAATAGGCCATCAAGAAATAAAGAACCTAAAACTGTTGTCGTCAATATCAGAGCATTTAACGTCCTATAATCAATCCTCTCTATTAGGGTAACAAGTTTCTTTGACAGCCAGAGACCGTAAAGGTTCACTATAGCAGCTACAGCTAATGTGGCCAATAAAAGGATCAGAAACTCCTGGAGACTTATTGGGTAATAAAGCTCCCTGATTAGAACCAAGATCCCATTTCTTGTTTTTCCTGTGGAGTAAAAGTTCCCAAGACCAAAAACAAAGTTAGCTGTATTTACGGCAAATGTGATTGTTAAAAATGTCCTCTCACTCCTTGCAATGAAGCTTCCTATCAATGCGGCCTGTGATGAGGTAAAGGTAGGCAATAGAGAGGCCATCATGCCAAAAATAGTCCCTAGGAATGAGAAGCCAACCAGTTGGGATTGGCTCATCTCTATCGTATCATTTCCGCCCGAGATCTTATTGTTGTTATCCAAGGAGAGCAAAATGGCCGGAACTCCAAAAAGACCCACAAATAGGTGGTAAAAAGGTTCCCTTAACGGCAAAAGATCGCTGACAATACCAAGAGCCCCTGCGAGGAGCAAGACAAAAAGAGCGTAGAGCTTCTTTATACCTTTTTCAGTTACTACTATGAGAAAAGCCAGGAAAAACACAATCGCCCTCCCTATCTCCGGAGTGTAGTAGGGGGCAATTATGAGGTATAAGGGAATCAATGCTATTGAGAAGATCGCTGCAAGCAAACTGGCCCTCAGAGAGAGATTTATAACCTCCAGGCCCTTTCCCTGAAGTGCCAGCCTGTGGGCCGGGAGAACGCTCAAAGCAGTCCCCTCATCCGGAACTCCAAAAAAGGTCGATGGAAATGCATCAAGAAAAGTATGTGTCAGGCCCATGG
This sequence comes from Thermococcus sibiricus MM 739, assembly GCF_000022545.1. NCBI lineage: Archaea > Methanobacteriati > Methanobacteriota > Thermococci > Thermococcales > Thermococcaceae > Thermococcus > Thermococcus sibiricus. The sequence continues at coordinate 20,159 of NC_012883.1, read as the reverse complement.
CATAGGCCAGAACAACAAAGGAAAAGCCCTCAAGCGGGAAGTCGAGGTTGTTTATGAGGGAAGCTAGAGTGTTAACATGGAGGGAGGGCGTTAAGCCGGTTAATGTTCCTCCAAGCATCCCGAGGATTAATTCCCTCAGCATGTGGGACACCTAATCCTTGATCACATCTTCTCTGGAAGCCACTTCAAAGGCCGGCATTTCCCTATATGTGGTGTGGAACCCAAAGGCCACTACATGCCCACCCTCTTCAAGAGTCACTCCAATGGATTTTGAAAGCTTTAAAAGAGTCCAGCAGTTTCCATTTGTTATGTTGGCTATTCCAAAGCCGTTGCTGTACAATTTTACCCAAGCTACTCTGCCCTCTATTTTTGATGGCTGGTCTGGAACTGGGTTGCAAATTGAGTTCTCAAGGGCCTCTCTTGGCCTTGAAACCTTACACTCCAGGCAGTAAAGAGAGTTTTTCCTTCTTATGGCCTCGAACTCAATTAAATCTCCAACTCTAACTGAAAATCCATAAAGGGGGATTGAAGTGCAATTCAGGCTTATGTAGGTTTTTGTTGATTTCTTGACCGCACAGACCCCATAGGCTATCTCGCCAATCTTTTCTTCTCCTATGGGGCATTTTCTGGCTCTTCCAAGAACCCTGATGTCAGATCTGTCATTAACGTATATGGTTAGTGTGGAATAAAGCTTGGCCGTGCCTATAACCTCAACGTAGTCACCAACCTCTAAAGTTTGTTTATAGGGGAGGTAAACCCTGACTTCTTCCTCTCCATCCCATATTGTAGCCGGGTTCCCGCCGTAGATCACAGAGCCCCTTATCAAAAAGGGCATGCTGTCCTCGGGAGAATTTTCAAAACCTAACCGGGTGTAATTTACAACATAGAACCTTTTGTTGTAGTATAGGCCTTCAACGATAACCCTCTCTCCTTTCGATGCATTTAAGCATGTATTTAGGGAGATCCTTTGAGGGGTGAGGAGCTGGCAGTAGTCATCAACCCAGTAAGCACCGGTTACTGTTTCTAGCGGGAGAGCTTTGGGAGAAGTCTGGTTTATTTCAAAGGCCTGCACATAGCTTTTATCTGGATCTGTAAGCTTGCCCCGGATTTTGTAGACTTTTCCCGACTCTAATGTCTCAAAAACCACTATGATCTCGCTGCCATTGTAAAGGACGGCGAAGTTTTCTTTTGAGTTAACACATATACCGGTGAATTCTATTAAATCACCCTTTTTGGCCTCTTCCAAAGGCATTGGTGATTGGGCCTGGAGGTCTCCGAGATAGTAGAGGCCCGATATTGAGGCCATTGCCATCAGAGCTATAACTACTTGTGATTTTATTTTTCTACTCATAATTGATAGTAATAATGAAGGCTTATAAAACCTGTGGTTGCATTTTTTGGAGATCCCTTCCATCCTAAAATTTGCCTCAGTTCTTATAGTTAGACAGCGGTATTTGAAAGGGAATACAACGTTGAAAACAAAGCAGAATTTAAACTCCCAAAAGAAGTGGAGGGAGACTTTATAAGATATGAATACACTAAGGGTGAAAAGATAATGGACAGGGGCATCTTCAGGAAGGATTAAATCTCCCTAACCTCGATATTTAACTTCAGAGATTGTATCTCCCCTTCTATTGCATCTAAAATTCTCTGAGTGGCGTTTGTTTGGGCATAGTCACCTTTTAATGGCCCAGGTACTGGAGACCTTTCATCCTTAAAGAGCAAAAACCACAGCTGCCATTTTCCGGCCCTGTTTATGGTGAAGGTGTAATTGGTTTCCCACTGAGGTGTCCAGTTGCCCTCAATATCAACGGGCTTATGAGGTAAGGTCACGTTGAAGTAATCCACAATATACATATTATATATAATGGTTTCATTCGTTTCAAAGTCGTAGGTGAGGTTGACCAGCCAGACTTCAACATGATAGGTAACGTCCCTGTACTCGTGGTTGGCTATACCCAGAATAACCCTGGCTTTTTCTCCCACAAAGAGCTCAGTTGGGTAATCCGCAGCTTTTCCTTCCGGGCCCAAGATGTAAAACTCCGTGAACTTTTCTCCAGGCTTTGGGTGGGTTATGACGTAACCCAGGGTCGCTATTGAAGAGATTATAGCTATTATCAAAATTACGGTTAGAGCTTTGTCCAGTTTGCTTGATTTCCCCCATTCCAGTTCTTCTTTAAGTTTCTCACTGCTTATCCTTGGGATCCACGGGTCAACGGCGTTGGCCCTTCTGTAAATTGCCGCAATACCAAAGATGAGGTTGAAAACTGTTAGGCTAACCAGTATGGGGATTAACCTTATCCCCCAGGGAGTGTAGTTAAGGCCAAGGCCTATGAGGGGGACTATGGCTATGCTCAAACCAAAGCTCAAGGCCAGTCTTTCAAGGTTGTCGAGCTCTTTTTTCTCGGGGAAAAGGGCCGTTATGAAAACGTAACCTGGGAAGAAGAGCACAAAGGCCAGACCAAGGGCTTTTCTAAGTAAACTGTCTGGATAGAAGGCTATGAGGAGATCAAGAAGGAGTGAAAGTGTAATGATTGTTATCAGATCCCAGTAATCTCTCCAGCTCATTTGACCACCAATACTAAAGGAATGCGAATGCTTAAAATGGTTTTCCCTCACGATTATAGTGAATTTATTTACAATATCGTTTGTTATAATGAACGAAAGTTTTATAAGATAAACGATCGTTCAATATATCATGCCAATACTGGAACACTTTAAAAAATTTACAGGGTTTAAAGTATTAGAGTACTTCATTCTCCATCCTGCTTGTGAAATACACCTAAAAGAGCTGGCCAGAACCTTAAAAATAAGTCCTGGAAGTGCTAAACTTTACTGTGACTTATTTGAAAGTGAAGACATCCTAATCTCCAAAAGAAAAGGAAATTTGAGACTCTTTAGATTAAACAATGATGATTTTGCAGTCAAAGAAATAAAAAAGACATACTACCTAGTCCTCTTAAAAGAGAAAGGCATACAGTATATTTGTAAAAACTGCAGTTCCCTCGCAATATACGGGAGCTTTGCTTCTGGAGAGTTTGATGAGAAGAGTGATTTGGATATACTCGTTATTGGAAACAAAGAAGACATCAACTATCAGCTATTACATGAAATAGAGGATAAAGTGGGAGTAAGATTTCAACTCACAGTTATCCCATTTTATAAATGGGAGAAAATGAAGGAAGAGAAAGACCATTTCACTGAAAGTGTTATTAGAAAGCATTTGTTGATAAAGGGGGCCCCATTATGAAGTTTGAGGAGTTGTCTAAAGAGAGGATTAACAAAGCATGACTCCTTCAGCAATAGAAAGGGTGAAAAGTTCAATAGAGATTGCAAGAAGGTTCCTAAAATCTGCAGAAAGAACATTTGAAATTGGCGACTATGTTATGGTTGAAATAGCTGCTTATAATTCCGCATTTCATTCGGTGAGGGCCCTACTCTTTGCAAAGGGATATAAAGAAAGAAGCCATCAGTGTTTAGTTATTGCTGTTAGGGAACTGTACAGAACTAATCCCAAAATAGTGGAGCTTATGAACATTTTCGATAAACTCAGGATTTCAAGACACAATGTTCAGTATGGAGGGGCTTTGGTTGATGAAGAAGAAGCGGAGTTCGTTTTGAGATTTGCCAGAGAAGTTTTGGAAATTGTGGAGCAACTGGTATAATAGTGTTCTCTCATCTCTTTGAATAATCCACCAACAGGATTATCCTATTTCTGGATATTCATATTTTTCGGTTGTATTGCTGGTCCTTCAAACACAATGCAGCTATAAAAGATATAATCCTCAGTTTTGCCAAAAAGACATTAAAACCCGGGGGTTTGATTTCAACCGCTCAAAACCTCGTAAACCTTTTTCATCACTATTATGGCGAATATTACGAGCAAAAGCTCAACCAGAGGTTTTAAGCTTTCTTTCTGTTCTTTGCTTAAGAAGAAGCTTCCAACTTCGAGGGTTATGAGGAGGCCTATGAGGGTCAAGGTGAGAAATACATCAACAGTTCCTACCGCTAACGCCGAGATGAGAACCCATGATGAGAGAAAGAGGAGCATGTAATCCTCTACATCCATTCCCTAATTCCCCCGAGGTTTTGGTTTTCAACTTAGAGGTCTCTATGAGAGAGGCTATTTAAACCATTTGGTTGCGGGCCGATAGGTTTTTATATTCAGTTAGTGAATTATTCAGTAGGTGAATATAATGCGCTTCGTTAATAGGGAGCATGAAATAGAGGTACTCCATAAAGCCAGAGAGCTTTCAAAGAGAAAGCTTTACACCGTTGTAATTTACGGAATGAGGAGAGTTGGGAAAACGAGGCTTCTCTTAGAGTTTTTGGAAGAGAATGACCTCTACTTTTTCGTCAACAAAACAAAGACCTCGGAGTCCCTTCTCAGAGAATATGAAGAAATTTTGAGAAAAAAGGGGGTTATTACAAAATACGAAAGCCTCTCAACGTGGGATGAGTTCTTTGGAGTTCTCTTCGAGAGGTTCAACGGTGCAGTTGCGTTTGACGAATTCCAGGAATTTCAGAAAGTTGATCCTTCAGTATTTCCTCTCCTTCAAAAACTGATCGACACTAACGAGAACAGAGCGGGGCTTATGTTGATCTTCACGGGATCAACCATAGGCATGATGGAGAAACTTTTCAAAGACTCAAAGGAGCCGCTCTATGGGAGGATAAAGCGAGAAATCCACTTAAAAGAGCTTGGAATTAAGGGTGCATATGAAATGACAAAAGAACTGAAAATAGGAGATCTTGATGATTTCATGACCCTTTATGCCCTGTTCGGGGGCTTTCCGAAATACTACGTTACCATAAAGGATGAGGGCCTTGAAGGGAAAAGCTCGGAAGAGATAATCAAAAACCTCTTTTTTACTCCATCCGCTCCTCTGGAGGAGGAAGTCCCAAAAATACTTTCCATGGAGTTTGGAAGAAGGTCGGGGGTTTATTATGATATTCTTGAAGCTGTGGCAAACGGTGCCACCTCGATAAGCAAAATAGCCGGTTATTTAAACAGGAAGGAGACATCGCTGACAAGGCATCTGAAGGAGCTGACCAAGTATTTCAAGCTCCTTTCATATGATCGGGCAGTTTTGGGGAAGGAGGGTGTGATCTACATAAGGCATCCATTGATTAACTTCTGGTTCCGCTTCATTCATCCGAGGCTGAGCGAGTACGAGGCAATGCGCGAGGATCTCGGTAAGGAAGTTATGTCAATGCTGCCGGATTATGTTGGGAAGAGGTTTGACTTTATATCCAGAGAACTTCTGTGGATTTTGAATCATAAAGGAGAGCTTCCGTTTAAGTTCACGCAGATGGGGCGGCACTGGGGGTATTACAGGGAGGAGGGAGTGCGCAGGGTCTATGAGATAGACCTAGTGGCCGTTAGCAGAGACAGAAAGAAAGCCCTCTTTGGAGAATGCAAATGGAGGGGGAAGCCTGTCGATGGGAAAAAGGTTTTTGAGGAGCTGAAGAAGAAATCCGAGCTTACAGGATGGAAGGGAGATAAATACTACCTTATAATAGCTAAGAGGGTTAAAAATGCTCCGGAAGAGGCAATAGTACTTGATGAAAAAGCGATTCTCAAAGTTTTAGACTCATCCGAGGGGCTCACATCCATTCCCTAACCTCGCCGAGCTTTCTGGCCTTTATCTCAATTCCATAATCTTTTTTCTCGAAGCTTTCCACGCCTACCATGTTGTTAGTCGCCTTGGCTAGGCCCAGGAGAACGGATGCACATATTGGACACGGGGCCCTTTCGCACTCCTCAAAGCTGCATGACACCTCGGGTGTGAGGATAACTCTAACTTCACTCTCGTTTTCTTCTATGTGGACCCTCTTTGCCACTCCCAAGGCCCTTAGAACGGACCCTGCCGAGGCTTCAAGCTCTGGAACGCTGCTAATGGGGGCCTCCAAATGCCCCTCATACTTTTCTAGGAGGCTTTTTCCCAGAGATGTTATGAGAAGACCCATTGATTTTTCATCTGGTGTTTCTGTTAAGAAGAATGTGCCCTCATCAAGTCTAGCGGGATCTATGTCAAATTCCTCGTGAAGGGGAACAAAGATACCTCCTTCGGGAAGATTTTCATAGGGTGGAATGTAAACGGCCTTCCCCTCGAGCCTTAAGTTGCTTAGGAGGGCTTTGAAGAACCCTTTGTGGGACTTTAGAAGAATATCCAGGGAGTCCTTTTTCACGTACTTGGAGGATTTCAGGGTTAGAACAACTGCACCCAAAAACATCCCGGCAATTCCCAAATTAATGTAACTCTGATTTGCAGCCAAGAATCCTCTTAAAACCATTATCCCGCCGGAAATTCCAAGTGCTGCGCTTACAATGTACTTCAGCTCCATTTTTACCCCAAATTATAAAGCACCACTAACTTTAAAAGATTTATCTTGCGAAATTTTCATTGGTAAAAATGAGGGGGAGAAGCTTTATTTCAATTCTGATCATAATAACCATCCTTTCGGGGTTTGCTTACGCTGAGGACTATTCTAAAGTTGAGGGAGATGATTATGGGGTTTATATTTACTTCAATGATATGCTCGGCAATTTTAATTCCATCATAAAAGATATCCTTGAAGATAAGAACGACACCGTGATTAAGGCTGAATCTTTCTATTCCCTCGCAAACGTTACCGTTGAGGAGGTTGTAAAGTATAACTCCTTCGGGATACGGCCCTCTGCTGTTGGGCTTGCATACCGCTTTAAGGGCCTTGGGGAGGGGGTATTTATATTATCCTCAAGCCACCAGAGGTTTATGGAGAGCCTTGAAAACGGGGACTTTTTGGAGGCAAGGACGAATCTTTTCTCCATGAAGGCATCCATGGATGATATCTATCTCAATCTGGCCCATGTTTCTGGGATAAGGCTAATCGGGGAAAATGGGGAGGCTTTGAATTTTGAGCTGGAGGAAACGTATGAGGCCCTTGAAAAGCTGGAGGGACTTATAGAGAGATATGAAGAGAGGCTCAACAGATTAGCCGCTCCAAGTGAATTCTCAATATTTTCATCAAAGGAGAGTCCTTTTCTGCATGAGAACGTCACCTTCTACGGGTACACCCTCGGGCTTGAGAACGTGAAGGTTATAATAAACAACGCTTCTTACACTCCGGAGATTATAAACGGCGGATTCAGGCTCCGCTATTCTTTCAACGAAACTGGTCTCTATGAGGTATACGCTCAGGCGATGAATGGAAGTCATGTGGTGACTTCAAACGTTATCCGGATAGAGGTTCAAAAGATACCGACTCAAATAATAGCCCTTGAAAAAACCGGGACTATAGTTACGGTGGAGGGCTACCTGCTCGACTACTTTGGGAGCCCCCTTAAGGGAAAGGAAATCATCCTTGAGATGGATGGGGAGAATTATAAATCACTCACTGATGAAAACGGCACTTTTAGCTTTGACTTGGGGGAGTTTTATGAAGAAAAGAACGTAACGATGTCTTTTCTTGGGGATGATGAGCATGAGGGCACAATTACAAAGTTAACCCTTCTTCCGCCCAAATCAAAACTAACGATAAGGCTGTTTTTTGAGGAAAGCGAAGTAAGAGAAGGCGAGGAAGTTAGGATTCCGGGCTATGTTAACGGTACATCGGATGAGATACCCCTTGAGGTATACGTTGACGACAAGCTCACTGAAACGATAAACGCCCGGGGGAACTTCACTCTACTGCTTCGTTTTGATAGGGGGGAGCATGCGGTATATGTTAAATTCCCGGGAAATGAAGAGTTTGCAGAAAGCGTTTCCAACATCGTTGAGGTCCAGGCCATCCCCTACAATTACCTGCAAAGGCTTCTGCTCTTCATTGTGTTTTTGGTTTTGGGTTTTATAGGATATAAGCTCCTCACAAGAAGGCCAAAAGTTGTTGTTGAGACAAAGCCCAAAGAAGAACAAAAGAGCATTGCTGTGAGCGAAGAGAAGCCAGACTTGATAAAATCCTACCGCTTCCTATACGGCCTCTTCAGGAGGCTTTACAACCTTCCAAAGTCAATAACTCCTAGGGAGCTCCTTAAGAAGCTTGAGAATGAGAGCTTTTTTTCTGAGTTAAGGAGGGCAACGTTTCTCCACGAAGCGACATTTTACGGAAAGAAAAGATTGGGAGCGAGGGAAATTATTGAGGGAGTGAGAAGCGTGGCAACGGCAATAGTCAAAGTTTTCGTGAGGGAGGAGCTATGAACAGGGTTTTCTATGCAATAATGCTGATTGTTGGAGTTTCTATAATGATCATGCCCTTATCTGTCCCTGTCTTCAAGAGCAGTGCAGACTACAGCGTTTTGAACACTGACTGGAATGGTGTTTCAAGCTTTGGAAAGCTTCTATACTCGAAGGGGGAAATAACTCCGGTTTTAAGCACTTATGACTCAGTGAATTTGGGAGAGAGGAAGGGTACCCTGATAATAGTGGGGCCCAACTTGGACTTTACGAATGAAGAGATAGTGGAGCTAAGGAAGTTCCTTGAAAACGGAAATGCTTTGATTTTGGCCGATGACTTTGGGACTGGAAATGAGATTCTGGAAGGGCTCGGCCTTGAGCAGAGGTTTGGAAGGGGGGAGCTAATAACACCAATTTACTCCAAAAATCACCACTATCCAGTAACAGCAGAGATAGTCGATTCTGATCTCAGCAAAAACGTTGAGAGAATAGTTATGTACAACCCATCTGTAATCCTGAACTCTCAAAATGCCCTCGTTTATACGCCCAACTCATCAATTTTCAAAAACAACTACGGGGCCTTCGTTATTGTTGAGAAAGTTGAGCATGGAAATGGGGAGGTAATACTAATATCAGATCCAGATTTATTCACGAACTCGCTCTTCAGGGAGAACGAGGAGTTCATAAAGAACCTTCTTGACTATGCAAGCGGGCCGTTTTACATAGATGAGGCCCATCACAGGGACTTCAACCCCTACTCCTCCGGAACGATAACAATAAGGAGGGCTGTGAACAAGGAGTTTGTCTTTTATTACATCCTTCTCGTTGCTGCAATAGCGTTTATAATCGAAAGCGGCCTCTGGTTGAGAGTCCTTGAGAAGATCTTTTCCCTTCTCCTAATCTTCGCAAGGGAAGAGAAAGAAAGCTTAGAGGAAATCATTAAAAGCCTGGAAAAAGATGGACTAAATAGGGAGTTGTTAATTAAGATCATCAATGAAATTAAAAATGGATCAAAGTTAGGTGGTAGTCATGGAAGGTAAAGAGTTTATGGAAAAGCTTAAAACCGAGATCAGCAAGGCTGTCGTTGGTAAAGAGGATGTTATAGAGCTTTTAACCATTGCATTGCTCTCTGAGGGCCATGTATTGATTGAGGGAATTCCTGGAGTGGCTAAGACAACCATTGCAAAGGCATTTTCAAACGCAATAGGGCTGAAGTTTTCAAGAATACAGCTCACTCCTGACTTATTGCCCGCTGATATAATAGGCATCTTCTACTACGACCAAAAGACCGGTGAGTGGACTATAAAGCACGGGCCCATTTTTGCCAACGTTATTCTGGCCGATGAAGTAAACAGGGCCCAGCCAAAAACTCAATCAGCTTTACTTGAGGCGATGCAGGAGAAGCAAGTCACCATAGAGGGTGTAACCCACAAACTCCCGGAGCCTTTTCTGGTGATAGCGACGATGAACCCATTGGAGCATGAAGGTGTCTACATTCTTCCCGAGGCCCAATTAGATAGGTTTATGCTCAAAATAGAGGTTGGCTTTCCCGACAAGGATGAGGAGATGGGGCTCCTCAAGAGGAAGAGCAGGGGCGAGTTCTGGGAAGTCAACCCGATAATAAAACACGAGGAGCTGCTGGAGCTTATGGGGAAAGTAAAAGGGGTTAGCGTGAGTGACGAGATAATAGAGTACATATACTCCATAGCTTCAAAGACGAGGAGCGATGAAAGGCTGCTCTTTGGGGCATCTCCAAGGGCAGGTGAGCATTTGCTTTATGCTGCTAAAGCATCGGCTTTCCTGGATGGTAGGGATTACGTTATTCCGGACGATGTGAAGAAGGTTGCCCCGGCGGTTTTGGCACACAGGCTACTTTTGAAGGCCGAGTATGAGTTGGAGGGGGTTACCACCAAAGAGATAATAAGGGAAGTTCTCGAGGAAACAGAGGTGCCGGTGTAGCAGATGAAGAGGGAAGATTTTATTGTGATTCTCTCACTTCTGCTGATCCTTGAGGGCTATCTCGGGGACAACATAGTCCCGGCCTTAGTAGGTTTTTCCATAGTTGTTTATCTCTTCATACTTCGTTCTAAAGCTAATTTTGATATTAAAGGCGAGAGAATTCTTGAAGATACTCGACTCGAGGAGAACAAAAGCGAGAAGGTAACGGTCAGGTTGGAAAATAAAGGTGAGAATGCCGTTGTAAAGATAGATGAATCAACGGAAGATTTTGAAGTTTCAAGCGTTCCTCCCTCTCTTTTGGAACGTGGAGAATCGAGGGGGTTTGTCTATTACTTAACCCCAAGGTATAAGGGCGAGTTTTCGCTCGGGCCTGCAAAAGTTACAGCTGAGGATGAACGTGGATTGTATTTGGAAGAGTTCTCTATAGGGAGCGAGGAGAAAATCTTTGTTTACCCATCGGTTGAGGGCATAAAGGAAGCAGCTAAAGCAGACTACAACCTAAGGCTGGCAGAGCTTTACAAGAAGAGCCAGTTCATCGGGACAGAAGGTGTTGAGATCAAGGATCTGAGAGAATACAGACACGGTGATGACTTCAAAAGGATAGACTGGAAAGCAAGTGTGAGATTGGGAGAGCTGATAATAAGGGAGATGCTGAAGGAGAGCGATGCAGATGTATACATTTTTGTCGACAACACGAACGAGATGAGGAAAGGGATCAAAATGGCGAAAGTTGATTACGCATCAACACTGGCCTTACAGCTTGCCGCAACGCTAATCAAAAGCTATCGTGTTGGGATGGTGATTTACGATGAGGAGAGCGCGGATTTTATTAAGGCGGCGAAATCAATGGCACACCTAGAGAACATGAGGAGGAAGTTAAACCTGAGATGGAAAAAGGGGGCCATGAGCCTGAGGGCAAAGCTCGAGGTGAAGCTTAGCAAAAAGGGGAGGGATTTTCTGAATAAGGTTCTGCCCCTAAAGAAAGGTAGAAGGGGGAGCAAGGGAATATTTGAGGGCCTATCACTTATAAAGATGCCTTCTTTCCTTATATTCATAAGCGACCTCAACAACCCCTCCGATTTGTACAAAGCTATTGCACAGGCGAAGTGGAACCACAAAGTATTACTGCTGTCTCCAAATCCAATACTGTTTTATGGGGGAGAGCTAGACAGGGAGACTCTGAAGAGGCTTTACAGGGCTTATCTTGAGAGGGAAAAAATATTGAAGAGGTTCAATGCTTTAGCACCGACTATAGATCTGGGGCCGAGTGACTACATAAGGGAAATAGCGAAGGTGGTTTAGATGATTGGAGTTGTTGCATCTATAATAGGTGGATTAATTCTCAAGGAGTACGTTATGTTTATTGCACCTATTTTATTTGGCCTTTCTCTAAAAAACAGGGATTTTGGTTTGGTTGGGTATTTTCTCTACATAATCTATTCCAGTTCAAAGGTAGTTAGTGGGGACGTTTACACCTATGAGGAGCTTATGAATGCTTTGATCTTTGGCTTTTCCGGGGTTCTGCTTCTTGATGATGTTTTGAGAAGAGAGGTAAGGGTGAGAAAACCTGAAATAATTCCGATCCTCTTTGTTCTTTTTGGTTTTGTAATTCCTGAGAGCTTTCTAGCTGGAGGGGTTCTTTACTTCCTCATGATGAAACCAGATTTGAAGGTTGCTTTGCCTGTTGTAGGGGTTATATTGGCCTTTGCGATCTTTAAAGAGAATTTATTGGGGCTGGGGGCATCGGGACAGGCTGTTGTTTTCGGGGGTTTTGTACTTTTTACCTTGACGGTAGCTTTCCTGATGAGAGAGGTCAAGAGAGTAGATATGTTAAGATAGATGAGATTAACGAAATGCTTAAGTAAAATAGGAAGAAAAATATGTGAGGCGGTGGGATGGGATGAAGCTTGAGGAGGCCTTTAAGCCTAAAGTTGCTTTGCCTGTGTTAACTGCAATCACGCTTATCCTAAGGTTAATTCCCTTGAGGCATAAGTACATACTTGGGTATGATCCTTACTTTCATCTGGCTTACATTGAGGAGGCTTTAAAAGCGGGAGATTGGTTTAACTTTTTGACGATTGCAGGTGGGCCGTGGGGGCGTCAGATAAATAACGCTCATCCTTTGGGCCTCTGGATGACCCCGGCCTATGTTTATAAAGTTTTGAAGGTTTTTGGGGTTTCCCTTTATAATGCGTTTCGGATAACCCCCGTGATTTTTGGGGTTTTAACCGTGGTCTTCCTTTACCTTGCTCTTCTGAAGCTCTACGATGAGAAGAAGGCGTTTTTTGCCTCTTTATTCCTTGCAATAAGCTTCGGGCATGTATTTAGGTCCATGGCCAACTATTACAGGGGAGACAACTACATGCTCTTCTGGTATTCTGTGGCTTTGCTCGGCGTTGCTCTAGCAATTTCTATGAAGGATAAGCTGGGAAACCTGAGGTTTGCCCTTTATTTAGTTCCGGCTTTTGCGAGCGGCTTTGCCTCAATCTTCTGGCAGGCTTACTATCCGATATTCATATTTTTGCTTGCAAATGCAGTTTTCCTTGCTGTTGGAGCGTTCATTCTGGATAAAAAGGAAAACTTGCTTGATGCCCTGGCGTTAGTTCTTTCAACGGTTCTGGGAGCTTTTATGGCCAACTCCCTCGGCGGGAAGTTTGGCTACGGGATGCTTGGTTATGACCAACTGGGTAAGAGGGTCGCTGAAAAATTAATGCTTGAGTTCGGCACGATAAAGGACGCCTATCTCTTAGTCCACGTTAAGTATCTTGTTCCACTGGGCTTGGCCTTCATAATTTTGATTTTCATCCTCGGGAAGTTTATCAAAGATAGAAAAGCAAGGGCCGGAGTTTTAATTGGGCTTGCGGTTCTTGGTGTTTTTGTGCTCTTCCACCGCTTCGAGGCACTTAAGGAGCTTTCCACAGGCTTTGGGATTTTCATAGAGGCCCCAATTCAGGAAACCCAACCCTCGAGTTTTAGTGATTTATGGAAGGCGTTTTCAATAAGCCTTTTCCTGGCTCCGCTTTTCTTCCTGAGGTTTGATCCGAATAGGGTAAACATGAGTGATTTCCTAATTTTGGGCCTTATCTTCCCAAGTATTTACATGATAAAAACGTGGACGAGGTTCCTCTTCATAGGCTCAGCTGCGATAGCCCTCATGGCTGGAATTGGGGTTGTAGAGCTTTATGAAACCTTAAACCGTCTAGACGGAAGAAAAGTTTCGGCAGTGGGCATTGGGCTGCTGGTTCTTCTCCCAATGGTTAACGGGGGGTTCTCGATAAAAGAAACGTATTCCCTTAGGCCATATGCAAACGAGCACTGGGAAGAGGCCTTAACATGGCTTAGAGAGAACTCCAACCAAAACGACGTAGTTTTGACCTGGTGGGACTACGGGCACTTTGTAACCTATTATGCAAGAAGAAGCCCAATAGCTCAAGGGAGCCCAAATACTGGTGTCGCCCTCTACTACCTCGACAAGCTCGATGAAAACTGGGCCATGAGCCTTGGGGTGGATTACGTTGTTGTTAGTTATTATGATTTCTTAAAGTTTGGAGCCATAGTTGATACCGCAAAAATGCACCCGAAGTACAACATAACCGAAAAGTACGGCCTCATTGTTTTGCCCCTCACATCCAAGATTGGGGCTTTGGTTTTCCAGAGGGGGGATTATAAGATAATAGCGAAGCCTGGGGAGAGGTGGAACGTGATTGTGAACCTTAATGGGCAAGTAATATCGCCGAAGGAGCTTTACGTCGAATATCAAGGCAGAGTTATGAAGCCAGGGCTTTCGGCATCAAACACAAACACCTACCTCTACATAAACCTTGATTATAAATATGCAATATTCATGAACGAGGAAGCCTTCAACACAACTCTGGTAAGGCTCTTCATCAATGCAAATGAGCCCTACGAGCTCGTATATTCCGATAGGGGAATGATAAAAATCCTGAGGCTCAAACACCCGAACGTCAGGGTGGAGAAGGAGAATGAGAAAGTAATCCTCCACTTTGAGAACGCTACCGGAACAGGGTTGGGGATATGGGGCTTCCTGGACAACGGGACCAAAGTGTTCGAGAAGTGGTACGAAGTGAAAGGCAAGGAAGAGTTTGAGCTTCCGGAGGAAGTCAACGGGACGGTCATAAGGTATGCCTATGCAGTTGGTAAGAAAATCGTTGACAGAGGAATATTTAGGAGGGATTGAACGCGCATTAATGTCCAAAATTTATTAAAGCATAATGTTTTAAGATTGTTTAAAGAACGGTGAGCAGGATGAAAACCCTAATAGTGATTCCAGCCTACAACGAGGAGCTGACGATCGGTTCTGTCGTCGCTTTAGCTAAGAAGTTCGGCGATGTCCTCGTCGTTGACGACGGTTCTTTTGATAGGACTTCCGAGATAGCCAGAGAAGCGGGCGCGGTTGTTATAAGGCACGAAGTGAATAAGGGCAAGGGGCAGGCCCTCAGGACGGGCTTTGAGTACGCCCTCAGCAAGGAGTACGATGTTGTTGTAACTTTAGATGCAGACGGCCAGCACAACCCGGATGAGATACCTCTCCTCCTTGAGCCGATAGTTAAAGGGAAAGCTGACCTGGTCATCGGTTCGAGGTACTTGAACGGGAGCAAAAAGAAAATTCCGCTCTACCGAAGGTTAGGCCTGTGGGTATTAAACAAAGGCACCAAAGTCGCGGCCGGAGTTGGGGTTGACTCCCAGAGCGGCTTTAGGGCAATCAGCGAAAAAGCTCTGGAGAAGCTTGACCTGAACAGCCCCGACTACTCGGTGGAGACGGACATGATAGTGAAGGCCAGGGGAGAGGGACTTAAAATTATGGAGGTCCCGATAAGCGTCCGCTATGATGTTCCAAGAAAGCACAAGAAGAATCCACTGTCTCACGGGCTCGGTGTTTTAGCGAGAATTGTAAGTTTGATAGGGTACAGGAGGCCCTTGTTGCTGTTCGGGGTTTTGAGTTTGATATCTTTCATCGTTGCCGGAATTCTGGCTTATTTAGCTCTAGAGCCGTACTACAGGGGTGGGAATGTTTATTTAACTCAAGCAATAGGCGCGGGGATTTTCGTGATCATCGGGATTCAATTATTTGTTGCCGGGCTGATGCTCAACGTGCTGGCAAAGATGGTGAGGGAGTGAGCTATGAGCCTCTCAAATAAGGCGAGCGTCATCGTAGTCACGTACAATCATGAAAAATACATAAGGGCCTGTTTAACCTCTGTTTTGGATAATAATCCCCTGGAAGTTATTGTGGTAGATAACGGCTCTACCGACGGAACCGCTGAGCTCGTTGAGAAGGAATTTCCGCAGGTTAAGCTGATTAAAAACCCTAGAAACCTGGGCTATGGTGGAGGGAACAATTTGGGGGTTAGGCATGCGAGGGGGGAGTATGTTGTTATCCTGAACCCCGACACTAAGGTCGAGAAGGGCTGGCTCGAAGAGCTTTTGAAACCCCTGGAAAAGGAGCAAAAATTAATTACCACCCCCAAGATCCTGACCTACGATGGCTCCAAGATAAACACCTGCGGGAACATAGAGCATTTTACCGGGTTAACGTTTGTGAGGGGGTTGAATGGGGATCCCAGGAAGTTTGATGAATTCGAGTATCTTAGCGGTCTGTCTGGGGCGTGCTTTGCAATGAGAAGGAGTGAATACTTTGAACTCGGGGGCTTTGACGAGAACTTTTTCAGCTACATGGAGGATGCTGAGCTTTCCTGGAGGGCCCATGCAAAGGGGTTTAAAATTCTGTATGTGCCGACTTCAATAGTTTACCACGATTACGAGCTTAAAGTTCCGTCCAAGAAGATATATCACCTGGAGAAAGGGAGGTATATAATCCTAAGGAAGTACTTAACCTGGAAAGAGCTCCTGCTAATGCTTCCCTCTTTGCTGGCAACTGAGGTACTGACCTGGGGCTACTCAATTTTGAATGGATTTGAGGGAATCAAATTCAAAATTAAAGGGACGAAAGATGGAATTACGGCAAAGGTTGAGAAAATAGAGTGTGATAGGAAAAAATTGCTGAGAAGCCTGGACTGGAAGATTCCTGAGGAGCAGTTGAGCTATAGTGTGGTCGATAGGCTCATAAAAAGGATTGCAAACTTCTTTTACTGGATAAATTATAAGGTGATAGTGAGATGAAGGTTGCCTTAGTCTGTTCCCACGGCGGGCATTTGACTGAGATGCTTTACTTGATGGACGCTTTTAAAGGCCACGAGGTGTTTTTTATAACTTACGACAACTTTAGAACCCGCCAACTACCATATAAAAAATATCTTCTGGAGAATATTGGGACGAATCCCCTAAAAATGTTGAAGGCGTTTCTTAAAATTGGAAAAATCATTGCCAAGGAAAGGCCAAAAAGAAAAGACAAATCGTATACACCGGGAACGTGGGGCATGCTCAGGACTTGAAAAATGTCATCTTGGCCATAGAACAGCTTAAAGAGAGAAATATTGGTATAAAATTTTTAATTGCAAGAGACGGGGATGTTAGAGAGTATTTGGAAAAACTAGCTAAGGAGAAATGCCTTACAGACGTTGTCATCTTTACTGGTCTTCTACCAAGAGACAGGACTCCAGAGATTATGTCGGAATCGTTAGTTGGGATCGCAAACTTAAAAGAACTAGAGAGTTTGGAATATGCTATGCCAACAAAAGCATACGAGTATGCCTCCTGTGAGCTTCCAGTCATGGGCTCAGGCAGTAAAGAGTTATTGGCCTTCATAAAAGAGTCCAAGGGTGGAATTTTTGTTAGTACAAACCCCCATGGGATAGCGGATGAGATATTGTTCCTCTTTGAGAACCCAAAAATTCGGGTAAAGATGGGCAAAAGGGGAAGAAGATTTGTTAAAAGACATTATGATAGAAAAGAAATTGCAAAATCCCTTAAAAGCTACTTAGAGGTGCTTGTTAATGGAGCAAAAGATAATTGAGCTCGCAGAGAGGCTTATAGGTAATACCTCCAGATACATAAAGGTTGAGGAGAGGAAAGCCTGAAAAGATCGACCTAAACAAAATCATAAAAAGGTGAAGCCAAGATGTGCGGAATTACCGGGTTCTACGGCTTGTCAGATCCCGTTTTGCTCAAAAAATGACTGATTTTATTAAGCACAGGGGCCCAGATGACGAGGGATTTTTTATTGATGACAATGTTGGCCTCGGAATGAGAAGGCTAAGCATTATAGACATAGAAGGGGGAAAGCAACCAATACACAACGAAGATGAGTCAATTTGGATAGTTTTTAATGGGGAGATATATAACTTTCCAGAGCTTAAGAAAGAGCTAATAGAGAGGGGCCACAGGTTTTATACCAATACTGATACAGAGGTTATAGTCCATGCATATGAAGAGTACGGAGAAAATTTCATTAATAAACTGATTTGCGTTTGCCATATGGGACAAAAATGAGAAGAAACTAATACTCGCAAGGGATAGAATCGGGATTAAACCATTATACTATGCTTTTATCGACGGGGTATTCTTTTTTGGGTCAGAGATAAAATCTATCTTGCAATATGACGGATACATTCCTCGAATAAACCTTCAGGCACTGCATGACTATTTGTCCTATCTTTACGTGCCTGCTCCAGATACCATATTTGTAGATATTCATAAGCTCCCTCCAGCCCATATGTTAGTACCCCAGTCAGAGGGTAGTGTTGAGATAAAGAGGTATTGGGATTTAGAGTTTCCCGAGAGTAATTACAGCGAAGAGTACTACATAAAACGAGCCAGAGAACTGTTGGAGGAATCCATCAGGATACACATGATAAGTGACGTCCCAATAGGAGTTTACCTAAGCGGGGGGCTCGATTCGAGCACCATTGTGGCCTTAATGTCAAGGTATTCTGAAGAGCCAATAAAAACATTCACAGTGGGGTTTTATGATGAGGAATTTAGCGAATTAGAGTACGCCCGGCAAGTAGCTGAGTTTTTTGATACAGAGCACCATGAGGTTGTCTTGGAGCCGGACGTGTTTAAGCTATTACCAAAAATAGTTAAGCAACACGATGAACCGTTTGGGAACTCCACTTCAATAATCCATTTAATATCAGATTACATCTCCAAGAAAGTTAAAGTCGCGCTTTCAGGGACTGGGGGGATGAAGTTTTCGCAGGATATCCAAAGTACCTGGGAATGAGGCTAGCAGAGTACTATACCAAAACCCCAAGCATAGTGACAAGGCCGTTCGAGAAATTACTGTACCTGCTTCCAGAGTCCAAAAAAGAAAGGGATTATGTTAGATGGGGTAGAATGTTTGTTGAAGCTACTCGCCTCCCCCCGGATGAGAGGTATTACAATATGATCCGATACTTCAGCGAGAAAGAAAAAGAGGAATTATACTCCGAGAGTTTCAAGAAATCCCACAAATTTAAGGACTCCTCCTATTTCGTAAAAGAACTCTTTAACAGGGCAAGAACAAACGATTATGAAAAGAAGACATTCTATGCAGAGATAAATAGCTTCCTGCCATATAATCTCCTGGAGTACGGCGATAAGACGAGTATGGCCGCATCGCTCGAGGCAAGGGTACCTTTCGTGGATCATAAACTAATAGAGTTTTCAGCAACTATTCCATACAGCATAAAGTTAAAAAGGTTCCAGTTAAAATATGTGCTAAAGATGGCGATGAAGCCATACTTGCCGAAGTTTGTATTAAAACGGAAAAAATGGGCTTCAATCCACCGACCGGGCTCTGGTTAGACCGGGATCTACAAGACTTGGTGAATGAGTACCTGTCTGAAGATATCATAAAGGAGAGGGGTTTTTCAATTATGATTACATTGATAGGCTGATACGGGAGCACAAAACCGGAAAAAGGAATAATGGACTCAAAATATGGAGCCTAATAGTGTTTGAGGCATGGTATAGGGAATATATAGAGGATATATGAAGTTATCATGTATGGGGGGTAATAAAATGAATATCCTTATAGTTGTAAATACTCCCGCTCAAGCGCATTTCTATAAGAACATATATACTGCTCTTAAAGATAAAGGGCACTCCGTATTCTTGTTGGCAAGAAACTATGGAGATACAATAGAATTACTAAATTCTTTTGGGTTCGATTATATTATGTATTCAGATCCGTTAGTGTCTTCAAATAAACTGTTAAAAACTGCTCAGTTTCCCCTTGATGTAATGTCAGCGTTATTGAAAACAATTAAAAATAAAATTAAACCGGATGTTATAGTTGGTGGTGGAGGTTATGGGGCAATTATATCGGAAATTCTTAATGTTCCAAATATTTGGTATATGGATGGAGAACCTATGTTCTATAGCGGTTTGTATCAACTGGAGTTTAAGATGTTTTCGAGAATCCCTAGGGCGATTATAACCCCCAAAGCATTTAGACAGTCTCTTGGTAATCAGCATATAAAGGTAGACAGCTACAAAGAACTTAGCTATTTATCTCCTAAATATTATAACCCTAATCCAGACATCTTGCACGAACTAGGAGTGAGTAAGCATGATACATATTTATTACTTAGGTTCAATGCATTTGATGCGTTACATGACGTTAACTTATACGGACTTTCGTATGAAGACAAAATCTATCTTATAAAAAAACTAGAAAAATTAGGGATTAAATTTTTTATTTCATCTGAGCTACCACTGCCTGCTCCTTTGGAAAAGTATAAACTTTCCATTCCCAAACATAGGATACACGATGTTATTTACTATTCTTCTATGCTGGTGGCAGACACTGGCACTATGGTAACGGAGGCTGCTGTATTAGGAGTTCCTGCAGTAATGATCAATTCGAGTGCTTGGAAGGTTGGAGTCTTTGAAGAACTAGAGGAGAGGTATGGTCTTATTTACAGGTATAGTCGAGGGGATAAGGGTATCAGTAAGGTCGTAGAACTTTCTGAAAGGCTTTCGCTATTAAAAAGAAAGTGGAAAAAAAAGCAAAAAAGATTACTGAAAGAGAAAATAGATATAAGTGCTTTTATGACATGGGTTATAGAGAACTATCCCCAAAGTCTTCATGAGTTGCAAGAAAATCCTAAGATACAATACAAATTTAAAGCCAGATAGAAT